>NCHM01000058.1 GCA_002257205.1 Rhizobiales bacterium 24-66-13
CCAGCGCCACCCCGACTCTCATTGCTCGCATGGTCATTTGCTCTCCCACCGCTGGCCAACGACCTAAGATGGTGCACGACGTGCCGGCGAGAGTTCGGTCCGTTCCGATCCCGCCAGGACATCAGCCCATCGCGGCGAAAAGGCTGATATCCGAGACGGATTCGTAGCGACGACCGGCAACAGAAAGCTTGATCTGCGTTAAAGAACGTGGGCGGTCGCGGCCGTAACGTTAAATCCTGTCTGGTTTTGGCAGAGACGTCTCAAGAGGACGTTTCAACCATTGAAAGATCTGGCTGGACGATGACCAACAGGCGTGAGACGAATGCTCAGCATTCGGGCAGTGATCCGGAAGGAGAGGACGCCGCAAAACCAGCGGACGCGGCTGTACGACGAGCGCTTGTCGAGGCACGCGAGGAGTTTCTGGTCTTTTTGCATCATCGGGTGGGCAGCCGGGACGAGGCTGAAGAGTTGTTGCAGCAGTTCTCGCTCCGGGCGATCGAGCGCGCCTGGCAATTGCGGGACGTCCGCACGGTCCGCGGTTGGCTCGGGCGCATACTGGCGACGACACTCGTCGATCACCAGCGACGCGCCATCAGGCGGCGTCGCCGGGAGGTCGACATGGAGCAGTCGGACGTCGAGAACCTGGCGATCGAGCCGGATCGAGAAACCGATGAGGCCGTCTGCAGCTGCCTCCATAAATTGCTGCCGACGCTCAAGCCCGAATATGCCGATGTCGTCTGGCGCTCCGACATTCTTGGCGAGCCGCGGGATCGGATCGCCGCGAGCCTCGGCACCACGCTCAACAACATCGCGGTCCGGCTTCACCGCGGGCGCCAGGCGCTCCGCAAGAGGCTCGAGGAAATGTGCCTGACATGTCCGGTCCACGGCTTCCTCGATTGCCGGTGCGATGAGGCCGAGCGCATTCGCCGGCGAGCTCGGGGCCTCGCTGACGAGACCGAGACGCCGCCTGAGAACGGATAACACAATGAATGCAGATGACCTCACCAAGCGCGTGGCGATCATCACCGGCGGAACGCGAGGGATCGGCGCCGCGATTGCGCGTCGCTTCAAGAATGCGGGATACGCGGTTGCGGCCGTCTACCACGGAAACGCGACAGCGGCCGACGCGTTCTCGGGCGATACCGGTATCCCAGTCTACAAATGGGATGTTGCCGATTTTGACGCCTGCCAGGATGGCGTGGCCAGCGTGGCGAACGACCTCGGCGGACCGGTTGAGATCCTCGTCAACAATGCGGGCATCACCCGCGATGCCATGCTGCACAAGATGACATCTGCCCAGTGGGGCGAGGTCATCGCGACCGACCTCACCTCCTGCTTCAACATGTGCCGAGCAGTCATCGGCGCCATGCGTGATCACGGCTTCGGCCGGATCGTCAATATTTCCTCGATCAACGGTCAGAAGGGGCAGCTTGGTCAGACCAACTATGCAGCCGCGAAGGCTGGCATCCTTGGTTTCACCAAAGCGCTCGCGCTCGAGACGGCGTCGAGGGGCATCACCGTGAACGCGGTCGCGCCCGGCTACATCGCGACGGACATGGTCGGTGCCATGTCTGAAGATGTTCTCGCAAGGATCGAGGGGCAAATCCCTGTCGGGCGGCTGGGCAATGCCGACGAGGTCGCACGCATCGTCCAGTTCCTGGTGAGCGAGGAGGCGACGTTCATCACCGGCTCAACGGTCACCGCCAATGGCGGCCAGTACATGGCATAGGCACCCCCGGGAAATCGAAAGGACATCCACATGGCACAGTCGAACGTCGTGCTCTGCACCCCGGTGCGGACAGCCATCGGCACGTATGGCGGAACGCTGAAAGACATAGGCGCCCCCGAGCTCGGGGCCGCCGTGATCAAGGAAATATTGATCCGCGCGAAGATCGCAGACGGTGCGATCGGCGCCGTGGTGATGGGGCAGGTCGTCCAGGCCGGCGCCAAGATGAACCCGGCGCGGCAGGCGGCGATCAAGGCCGGCGTTCCGGCCGGCGTTCCGGCGATGACCATCAACCGGGTGTGTGGTTCGGGTGCGCAGGCGATCGCGACCGCCGCGCAGGAGATCATGCTCGGCCTCGCCGAGAGCGCCATCGCCGGCGGCATGGAGAACATGGACCAATCGCCCTACCTGATGTCGGGCGGACGGTGGGGCTACCGCATGGGCGATGCCCAGATCTACGACAGCATGCTGCGCGATGGCCTCAACGATGCCTTTTCCGATCACCACTCGGGCTTGGTGACCGAGGACCTCGTCAGCAAGTTTCAGGTGACGCGCGAGGCGCAGGACCGCTGGGCGGAGCGGACGCAGCGGCGCTTTGGCGCGGCGCAGGCGGCCGGCAAGTTCAATGCCGAGATCGCGCCGATCGAAATCCCCGGTCGCAAGGGGCCGACGATCTTCGACAAGGATGAGCACAACCGCCCGGACGCAACGCTGGAGTCGCTGGCCAAGCTGAAGCCGGCTTTCCGCAAGGATGGAACCATTACCGCCGGCAATGCACCGGGCCTCAACAGCGGCGCCGCGGGCATGATCGTTGCGGATGCCCGCTGGGCCGAGAAGCACGGCCTGACGCCGATGGCTCGTCTTGTGGCCTTCGGGGTCGGCGCGGTCGAACCCGGCCTGTTCGGTCTCGGGCCGGTTCCCGCGGTTCGGCAGGCCTTGGATCGCGCTGGCTGGACGCTCGGCGACGTCGAGCGCGTGGAAATCAACGAGGCCTTCGCGGCGATCGTCTTGGCGCTCATCGGAGAGCTCGGGCTCCCGGAGGACATCGTCAATGTCGAGGGCGGCGCCATCGCACATGGCCATCCGATCGGTGCGACAGGAGCCGTGCTGACGACCCGCCTCCTTCACGCGATGCACCGGGACGGTCTCCGCCGCGGATTGGTGACACTGTGCATCGGCGGCGGTCAGGGGGTCGCTTTGGCGCTTGAGGCTCTCCACTGACCGCGAGAGCGTAAAAAGCGACCCATCGCAGCAAATCGAATGTCGCGTTCCTGAAACTGCAACCAAACAATCAAGGAGAGAACAATGGCCACGAAGAATGAGGCGCCAGTTGGTTTCGATCGCATGAACGCTGTATTCGCATGGTGGGGACTGTCGGGCGCCGACAGTACCGACAAGCTCGACGGCCAGTTCAAGCGGTTCCAGGCCTTCACGTCCGATCTGCAGAAGGCCTATGGCGAGACATACAGCGCTCAGATGAGCACTCTCCTTGGCGCCAATGAGCGGATCGGACGCTCGCTTCTGGAATTCGTGCAGTGCCGGCGACCGCAGGATGTGATCGCGGCAGAATCGAGCGTCATGGCGGCCATCCTGGAAGAGACGTCGTTGCAGACGAAGACTTGGCTCGATCTCTCGCAGAAGGTCCAAGACTACTGTGCGACCATGGCACGGGAGACCGCAGGCGAAATCCGTCAGCAGGCAAATGGAACCCCTGACACCGGAAGCAGCGTCAAGGCATCGTAGCCGCATATAGTGTTGACGAGCGTCCCGCGGGGTCTTGCCGAGACCGTGGCGTGCGGCTGGCACGGCAGCCGGATTTCTGGCCGCTGTTCAACTTCCTCGCCCTTAAGATCAGATGATGGAGATGGTGATGCCCGAAGCAAGATCGGATTCCGCGCTGGTTGACCAGCCGAAGGCGTCGCCGGGTCGGCAATTGGCTGTTCGGCGGGATATCGTAGCGGCGGCTACGGTGAAAAGCCTGGAACCGGCCGTCGCGGCGAATCCAGTCGGACTGCCGATCAACATCGGTGATCCCTTGGCCTATCAGAGGGATGTCTTCGAACGGTCGATTCTGTTTTGGGACACGCTGCGCCAGCGTGCCAACAACATGATCGCCCATGAGCGCGCCGGCAAGCCGCCGCTTCTCGACTTCGACTATGAGACGCTGGTCGATGCCCGCCGTTTCGAACGACCTGTCAACTACGCCCTCCTGCGGATCACCCGGATCGGGGACGATTGCATCGAGGATTGTATCGATCCGGCGAAGCCACCCGTCGTCATCCTCGACCCTCGAGCCGGCCATGGGCCCGGCATCGGCGGCTTCAAGCGCGACTCCGAGGTTGGGATCGCCATGCACGAGGGCTATCCGGTCTATTTCGTTTCCTTCTTTCCGGAACCCTGCGTGGGCCAGACCCTGGCGGATGTGCTGCATGCGCTCGGACGCTTCGTCGAGGACGTGGTCAAACGTCACCCCGGCAAGCCTCCGGTGCTCTATGGCAACTGTCAGGCCGGCTGGGCGATCACCCTGCTCTCGGCGGATTGCGAAGGCTTGGTCGGCCCCGCCGTGCTCAACGGCTCTCCGCTCTCCTATTGGGCGGGAGAATCGGGCGTCAATCCGATGCGGATCGCGGGCGGGCTGCTCGGCGGCGTCTGGGCCACCCACCTTCTCGCCGATCTCAACGACGGCCGCCTGGACGGTGCGTGGCTCGCCTTCAATTTCGAAAACCTTCAGCCCGAAGCCGTCTGGGAGAAATATGCCAACCTGTTCACGCATGTCGACACGGAACGGGAGCGCTTCCTCGAGTTCGAGCGGTGGTGGAATGGCTTCTATTTCCTCAGCCGGGAAGAGATCGTCGCCATCGTCGAGAACCTCTTCATCGGCAATCGCCTCGAGGAGGGCAAGATGCGGATCTGCGAGGGTTGCGTCGCCGACCTTCGGCGTATTCGCAATCCGCTGGTGATCTTCGCGTCCTACGGCGACAACATCACCCCGCCGCACCAGGCGCTCGGCTGGATCCCGGTGGTGTACAAGGATACGAGCGATCTCAAGGCCGCCGGTCAGCGCATTGTCTACCTGACGAACCCCCATGCGGGCCATCTCGGCATTTTCGTGTCAGCCAAGGTGGCGCGGTTCGAACATCGCGCGATCCTCGAAAGCCTCGGCGAAATCGAGACCCTCGCCCCCGGCCTCTACGAGATGAAGATCGACAATCCGACCGGCAATCCCGACTGCGATAAGCCGGAATACTCGGTCCGGTTCGAAGAGCGGCGTGTCGAGGATCTTCGGTTCGCGACGCCGCGCGCGGAGTTCGAGCAGGTTCGCCATCTTTCAGAGGTGAACGAGCAATTCTACAAGGCCATGGTCAGCCCCTTCGTTCGCGCGCTCTCCAATCCCTGGACTGCGGCGACGCTCGAATGGCTCCATCCGATGCGCACGAGCCGCTACCTGCTGTCGGAATCCTTCAGTCCGTGGATGCGTGGCGTCGCTGCGCTCGCGCGTCTGATCGAGCAGCGCCGCCAGCCGCTGCCGGAGGACGATGCCAATCTCCGTCGTGAGCGGGAGGCGATTGACCGTGTCTCCGAGGTGATCGAAAACGGCCGCAGGCAGCGCGACGCGACGGAGGAACGGGTCTTCCAGGCGCTTTACGATGTTCCCGCCTCGGCTCGGCCAGCAGCGCCACCGGCCGTATAGGCTTGACACCGTCGTCGTTCGCCATGGCAAGCCGGTGCAATTGAACGTTTCCGCGGGAGGAGACGGCGCTCTGTTCCGAGAAGGTCGCTTTCGCTGACTCAATAAGCGCGCGGACCTGTCGGCCGGACAGACGGTTCGGGTGGAGACCATGCCAGACAAGCCCGGCAAATTCGGCTTCGGCTGCCAGATGGGGATATTCACGGACAGGCTTGTCGTGGAGTGAGATCGCATCTTTGGGCGCAGACGCGACCCGTGACGCCGCAACGCAAAGGGGCCGCTGGTGACGGAAGATCAGCGGTTGTCTTTGCGCAACAATGGAGCCGAAGGAGCATGACGCGGCAGCTCGCAACAAGGCTGGATCGGACATTCCGCCCGCTCCATCCCATATTGTCCCGGTCGATCGTCCATCAGCGGATCCAGGACATCACGAGCTGAGGGTCAAGACCTGCGACGTCGACGAGTTTGTCCGGATCGAGGATCCGGAGCCGTCGATAATGGAATTCCAGGATCCTATCCTTTCGCAGATCCCTTAGCACCCGGTTGACATGAACGAAGGTCAGACCCGTCGCATCTCCGATATCTTCTTGGGTCAGCGGAAGATGCATCTCCTCGATATGACTGCCCGGCCATTGCGCGCGGTAGCGGACGAACAGCTTGAGCAGCAGGTGGGCAACGCGCTCACGGGCTGAATGCCGCCCAATGCTGGTAAGACGGTCATAAGCCAGGGTGCAATCGCGCGCGATCAGCCAGGCAAGCCGCAGACCGAACTCCGGCTGCTGTTTGACGATCGGTGGAAGCGCCTTGCGCGGAATTGTGCTGACGACGATATCCGTCAAGGCTTGCGCGCCAAATGTCATCATCGCGCCGCCGCCGGGATGGAATCCAAGCACGGCGCCCGGCAATGCGAAGTGCAAAATCTGCCGTCGCCCATCTTCCAATAAATTATAGAGAATGACCCAACCTTCAAGGAGATTGTAGATCGAATCGCACGGCTCACCGAGGCTGAAGAGATCCTGGCCGGCCTTGAATTCCCGATCAGCAGATTTGTAACTCGCGATCACACAGGGCGATCCCGGCTGGCAATCGCCGCACAAACCCCGGTTAGCCCGCGCGAAGCAAGCCTCACAGCCCGGGGGTTGCTTCGTCGTGCCATTCCCAGGCATCGGCATACGGGCGTTCCTTTCCGCATCACTGATCGTGTTTGCGGTTCCCCAAGGAACTGGGGACCGTACCACCCCGGGTTGCAGACCGTCGTATCGGCCATGGGCGTGATCCCGCGACGCTCGGATAGTGCTCTCCAAATAAGACGCTTGGCTCGGAGTCATATTACAGTCCTCGATCTGGTCGGTTTCACCTGGAAGGTTGAATCCATCTGACCAGGTCGCCCGGCTCGGCCGGCCGCTTTGGCGGCGCGACGCCAGCGGGAATGGAACAATCAAGCCACGCTCCCGATCCGCGCAGGGCGTGGACCGTTGGCAGCTAGATCGCGCTCCGCTGGGCCGATCGACCCGCTAGGTCGAGCGCCGAGGAACTGGGGGGTCGAGTCCGGGGATGACCGAGCCTGGGTCGGCTTCTTCGGACCCCATCCCTACTGAAGAGCGCTCGAAGGCATGGGCCGCGAGGCTGCTAGGGAGGGGCGCCAAGCTCGTTGAGCAGGTGGCCGGGCAGGAGCAGGTACTCATCGGACAGCAGGGCTTGTCCGAATTTGGACACTCCGGGCAGTCGTCGCATTCGTCACTGTGGGGCCCAAGGCCAGAAGCGCTCACAACCACCATGGTCGCATCAGCAGTGATCGCTACTGTCCCGGCCATACTCCGCCCGCTCAGCGTCATGATGATCGCTGTGGCGAAGATCAGTATGGCGAGGAACCGCAGCATCCGCCTCTTTCCAAGAAGGCCAGAACCGGAGGCTATCACACCGCCCCGCAGCTATCAATTTGCCCGGCGGAAACCTATACGGGGAAAGGCCCGGCGAGATTGATTGAAATCAAATGCCGGGCGGGGCGCATCAACCGCCCGGAAACCTGCGCGCGGGGCAACTCTGCGGCCGCCCGTCGGATGCTCGGCAGATGATGTCATGCCGCGCTGCCCGCGCGAATGTTTGATCGAGTTTAAAGTCCGATATGTTAGCCGGTCCCATAATTGCCCGACTCTGCTGGTGTTCAAACGAGGAACCGATGGCTAGGTCCGCCTGCGTACCACCCCCGCCGGCAAATCGCATTGCGATCATCGTGATGAAATCCGACGCGGGCCCAGCACTCTGCCCCTTCTTCGGCAAGTGCGATGGAATATGGATCGTCGATACCGCCACGGGCGCGACAGAATTCCGCGCCAACCCGCAGCGCACGTCCGCAGCGGTATGCGATCTCATTGTCGCAGCCAGACCAGGTCGCTTGATCTGCGGCTTTATCGGCGAGCCAGAGAAACTGAGACTTTGTGCTGCTGGGATCGACGTGAGGCTCGGCTCGTGCGTGAGGACGATCCAGGAACTCGTGGCCTGCTTTTCCGCTCTCGTTGCAGCATGACGCCGGCTGCCACGGGCCGGGGCAGGCGAGGCATCTGATCGGTCCTGCTGCATCGATCCACACCCGGCGGATGTTTAACCGGGATCAAAGATTCAGAACAGATGGCCGGCCATGGTTCGAGCGCTGTCGTGTCGCTCGGAGGATGGCGTCTGGCCGATGCAAGCCTGCATCGTCTAGCGACCTCTGGACGGTTGCAGGGCGTGCCGGTGCGTCCTGGTCTGACGTGGGTGGAGTTTCCAATGGAACACGGCGGTCATGGTGGTGAGGGTGGCTTCTTTCGCTCCCGCGCAAATTGGGTCCTGATCGGTTTTCTCGCGATCGGCGGCTTCTATCTTCTGACCGAGCATCGCGCGCATCTCATCCCGTATTTGGGGTATTGGCCGTTCCTGCTGATCCTCGCCTGCCCGTTGATGCATGTTTTCATGCATGGCGGCCACGGCGGACGGGGAGGAAGCAACGACAGCGGCAGCGGATCGGCGGATGCCGGCCAGAACCAGCCTCACAAACATTGAGCCGCGATCAACGGTCCGGAGGTCGACCATGCACGACGATGTTCCTGCCTATGGCCTCTGGTCACTGGTGATTATCAATTCGGCGATCTTCATCTTCTTCGCCTTCAGTTTTTTCAAGCCGCAGACAAAGCGCGACTGGCGGTCCTTCGGCGCCTTCAGCGCCTTTCTGGTCGCGCTGTTCACCGAGATGTATGGGTTCCCGCTGACGATCTATCTGCTCTCCGGCTGGCTACAGAGCCGCTTTCCAGGCGTCGATTGGTTCTCCCATGACGCCGGGCATCTTCTCGAGGAGATGTTCGGCTGGAGAGCCAATCCGCATTTCGGGCCATTTCACCTCCTGAGCTTCGTTTTCATCGGTGGCGGCTTTATCCTGATCTCGGCCGGCTGGAAGGTGCTCTACGAAGCACAGCGTCATAGAACGCTCGCCACCACCGGCGTCTACGCTTATGTGCGGCATCCGCAATATGTCGGCTTCGTGCTGGTGATGTTCGGCTTCCTGCTGCAATGGCCGACCTTGCTGACCCTCGCGATGTTCCCGGTGCTGGTGTTCATGTACGTGCGTCTTGCCCGCGCCGAAGAACGCGAGTCTTTGGCGGAATTTGGCTCTGACTATGAACGCTATATGCGAGACGTGCCGGGCTTCATTCCACGGCTCGGCGGCCCGAAAAGTAGCCACGCCGGCCAAGGTTGAACAGCGAGTTTCGGGCCTCGCCGTAGCAGGCTCCGCCCTGTCATGACAACTCACAACGCGAAGGAATCGGCTCCGATGATCAAGATGCCCTCGATCTCCATCCTGCTTTTCAGCGCCATGCTCCTCGCAGGGTCACCCGCCTCGGCTAATGATGAGCACCATCCGGCCGGGGGCGCTGAAGCGCCCGCCACGCCTTTGAACGCGCCCGGATCACAAATTCCCATGGGTGGGATGATGTCGATGATGGGTACTGGCGGCATGCCCATGATGGGCATGATGACCGGGCACATTGAAGGCCGGCTGGCATTCTTGAAAACCGAAATCAAGATCACCGACGTTCAGGAATCCAAATGGAGCGTGTTCGCAGACGCCGTGCGAGCCAACGCGAAGGCGATGATGGGCATGCGTGAGGGCATGATGCAGGCACGTGACGGCGCTCTTCCAGTGCGTCTTGAGCGGATCGAGAAGGCCATGGCTCTGTGCCAGGAAGCGCTCCAAAAGATCAAAGTAGCGGTGGAGCCGCTCTACGCAAGCTTCAGCGAGGAGCAGAAGCGCACCGCCGATCAGTTGATGGTGAGCCCGATGGGCCTATTCTGAACGGACGGCGTCTGCTGAGAAGCAGAGCCATCGCGTCGCTTCAAGCTCGTCTCGGTGAGCGACGCGGGCCGCGCGGACCACGGCTACATATTTCATGGCGCGTCGTCGCCGAACCCGTCCTGCAGCCCGGTAAGGGTTGTCAGCGCTTGCCTGACCCGCTCTTCCTGACCAACTGCCGCGGTGCTGGCAGCCATCGCTTCGAAGTCGCGACGCTGAGCGCTTTCCGACGCGGCCAGTAGATCACTGATGTTGCAGTTCTCCCCAGGCGGAACCAATGGCTGGTCACCAAGCGAGAGCTGCTTGCGGGCCAGTCGTTCGACTGGCTTCACCCTCGTGATCACCAGCGGCGCCGGAAAGAAAGCGGGTTCCGCCGCGGCTTGCCGCTTGGCTGGGGCCTTCTTTCCTGGGGGTTGAGGATTTCGCCTTGGCGCCCGTTGCGCGGCGGCTTGGAGCGGTGGCCGGGCGACCGTGTCGTCTTCGGTGCTCTCGGCGGCCGGCGCCGGATTGATCGCGCCGCCCAATGCCTCATCCTTCCATTCGCGCAGGCTCGGCAACGCCGGCGGATTTCCCTTCGCCGCCTCGTAGGGCCGTCGATAGGGCTTGTCGAGATAGTGGCGGATCTTGGTAAGCTCGAACGAGCGCGAGTTCTTCACCATCAGGATCGACACGCGGTCGGACATCTCGCGCAATTCGAGCGGGCTGCGTAGCGGGCGCGGCGTGTAGTGCGGCGCCCAGGCGCGCGGCGCGAAGATCCCCTGCCCTGGCCGCATCACCGGCGTTTTGTAGACCTGCGTCGTCTCGCCGAGCATCTCGGACACGAAATCCGACGTCTCCAGATCGTTGATCTGGATGAACAGCTTGATCTGCGAACCGGACACGGTGGTGATGCGCGTGTTGCGGCCATAGAGCTCATCGAGCTGGGAGATGTCCTGCATCACGATCGCCATGCGGAAGCCATAGCCGGCGCTGATGGTAATCTTGGAAATCAGCGAGTCCATGCGCCCGACATGGTAGAATTCATCGAGCATGAGCAGCACCTGGTGCGGCTCATCCTCGCCCGGGATCCTCACCATCATCAGATCATGGATCTGCTGGAACAGGATGCGGATCAGCGGACGGAAGATGGCGAGCTCGGCGATGGTGCAGCCGATGAAGATGGTCATCGGCTGGCGGCGCAGCTCGCGAATGTCGAAGTCGGACGTCTCGGTCGCCGCCGAGATCAAGCCGTTGTTCCAGAGCGACATGGCCATGTTGACGTTGAACACGGCGCTGTTGCGGGTCTCCGGCTCGAGCGCGATGTACTGGTTGAAATTATCGATCACCCAGGTCGGCAGATGCTGCCGCTCGGTCTTCACGATCGCCCGCAGCACCGACGAGATGTCCCGTCCCGTGGTCGTCATCCGGGCGACCGTGCGCATGTGCTGCGCCCCGGTGATCAGCGGCGACGAGAGCACATAGCCGATCAGGGCGGATAGCAGCAGTCGCCCCGCCCCGGCCCAGGTGTCATCCGCTTTCTCGGGGATCACGAAGGAAGCGACGACCAAGCAGTCCGTCGCCATGCGCTCGTCGCGGCGCACGAAGTCGAGCGGGTTGTAGCGGTGCGTGTCATTGGAGCCCGGCGAGAACATGAAGACCTTGTTGCCCATGGCCTTGCGGTGGTTCGCCAGCGCGTCGAAATTCTCCCGCTTCGGATCGAAGAACACCGCCGAACCTTGCCAGAGATAGCCGTTCGGCAGCACGAACCCGGTCCCCTTGCCCGATCGCGAGGGCCCGACCACGAGGATGTGGGCTGGCTCATCCGAACGCACCGTGACACCACCGATCGTCCCCAGCACGATGCCCTGCTTGCCGGTCAGGCCCTGCTTCGCCGCCTCCATCAACGTACCGAAGCGCGCCGCCCCAAAGGGCATCTGGCGGCGATTGATGAAGGCGAACAGCCATCCTGCCAGACCAAGGGCAATGACCACCCCCGCCGCAATGCCGGCGCGGATCAGCGCCTCGATCTGTGTCGCCGGGTAAAGAAGACGGGCATGGAAATGCTGCCAGGCGACCAGGAAGAAGCCGGCCGAGCGGTCGGCATTCTGCAGCCGCAGCAATCCCCAGCGGCTGGCGCCCTCGCCCGGAAAGCGCGCCGGGGCCCAGCGCAGCCCGACGACGATCTCATAGGCCATGCTCCAGAGCAGCCAGAAGGCAATGGCGAGCAGGATCGCAATGCCGATCCTATAAACGACGACGCGGGCCATGGCCGGCCTTCCTTCCTGTCCCCCCTGCCCTCTCCGCCCGCCACTCCGCCATCCGCGAAAAATACACGGCCGAGGTGCCGCGCCAGCCGCCGACCTTGGTCTGCTGGATGACGATCGGCAGGACGGATTTGATGTAGCCAACGATCTCGTCCCGCCGCAGACCGAGCCCGGCCTGCATCACCATCAGCGCGAGCTGCTCGAACGCGCCGGCCGGACTATCGGCATGGACCGTGGTGATGCTGCCGGGATGGCCGGTGTTGATGGCCCGCAGAAACGAATAGGCCTCCGCACCGCGAATCTCGCCGAGGAAGATACGGTCCGGACGCAGGCGCATCGAAGCCTGCAGCAGCGTCTCGACGGTGACGCGGGCTTCACCCTGATCGCCCTTCGAGGCGACCAGCGGCAGATAGTTCCTCTGGATCGGGTTCACCTCGCGGGTGTCCTCGATGGTGATGATGCGTTCCTCGACTGGGACCTCCTTCAAAATCGCGTTGAGGAATGTCGTCTTGCCGGAGGAGGTGCCACCCGAGAGCAGGATCGAATAGCGGTTCACGACGGCGAGGCGGATGAAGTTCTCGATGCGGCCGGCGTCGAGATGCGCGCAGAGCTGCCGGTCGACATCCGACAATTCGCCCTCAGTGACGGTCGCGACTTTCTCGAACGAGCCGAGCCGGCGATAATCATCGAGCCGCATCTCCTTGATGACCTGCTTGCGGATCGCGAAAGCCCCGCCCGCTGTCGTCGCCGGCGGCATCACGCCTTGAAAGCGTTCGCCCGTCGGCAGCGCCGCCGACAGCAGCGGATGCTCTTCGTTGACG
>NCHM01000690.1 GCA_002257205.1 Rhizobiales bacterium 24-66-13
AGCTATATTTAAGTTACCGAAGTTTAAGTTGCGAAATAACGCTGCGAATTTAAGAGTCGGGTCATCCCAGGAGGATGACATGAAGACCTCGATTATCGCCGCAGCCACTGCCGCCGCTCTCGCCAGCTCGCTTGCCGGTTTCGCGACCGGCGCTTCCGCGCAGACCGCCGCGCCTGCGACCCAGGCGACCCCCGCCCAGGCCGCTCCGGCCGGCAAGGGTCAGGCGCCCGGCTCGGAAGATCGCGGCGGCTGGCGTCCGAGCCCGGCCGACCGCGCCGCGCTGACCGATGCCCGCATCGCCGCCATCAAGACCGGCCTGAAGCTGACCCCCGAGCAGGAGAAGCTGTGGCCGGCGGTGGAAACCACCCTGCGTGACGTCGCCAAGGAGCGCGCCGCCCGGTTCGCCGCCTTCCAGGCCGAGCGCAAGCAGGGCGCCAAGCCGGACGCGATCGAGCGTCTGCGCGATGCGGCCAAGGGGCTCAATGCCCGCGCGGCTGATCTGGTGAAGATCGCCGATGCCGCCGATCCGCTTTACAAGACCCTCGACAACGGCCAGAAGCGCCGGCTCCAGATCCTGGTGCGCCAGGAAATGCCGCGTGGCCCGGGCCACAAGATGCATGAGGGCCGCCCGCACCAGCGCGGTTGACCCTACGGCCGGCGCGGCGGCACACGAAATCGCCGCCGCGGGTGCCACATACCGGACCTAAGGCCGAGGAATGACGCGCTCGAACGCCAGCCCCCCCAAAGGCTGGCGTTTTGCTTTTGCCCGCATTGCGCTGGCGCCTCTCGGGGTAGGTCCGGTCAACCGCGGCGCCAGACCTTCCCTCATTCGTCATCGGCCCGCAACTCGAACCCACGCACCACTCATGAACGCTACGCATGGACGACGTGACGAAGATTGATTTTTCGTTGGTTCCGCTCGGTCATAGTCTGCGTTAATCGGGAGACTGGCTTTGCTCGCCGGCGCGTGTGGCGTCGGCGCGCTGCCAGGGCCTCTCGTTTGAAATTCCCGGGTCTGGGAAAATCCCTTCCACGCCCGCAGGTGACCGGCAATGCGCTCTTCCATGGAACCTTATCCTCCGGCGCATTCTCCCGCCGCCGCGCAAACATCCGCCGCGCAAACGCCCGTCGCCCGAGAGCCGGGCGCCCCGCAGAAGGGCGGCGCGGCGGTGCCTGTGCTGCTGGTGCTGTGTGCCGGATGCCTCATCGCGCTGATTTCGTTCGGGCCGCGCGCCTCCTCCGGCTTTTTCCTGCTGCCCATGTCGAACCAGTTCGGCTGGGGCCGCGACGTGTTCGGCTTCGCGCTGGCCTTGCAGAACCTGTTGTGGGGCCTGGGTTCGCCGTTCGCCGGGGCGATTGCCGACCGGTTCGGCATCGTGCGGGTGATGTGCGTCGGAGCGCTGGTCTATGCGGCGGGCCTCGCCCTGATGTCGGTCGCGATCACGCCGGGCCTGCTC
>NCHM01000691.1 GCA_002257205.1 Rhizobiales bacterium 24-66-13
CGAGTTCGAGCGTGAAGCCATTGCGCTACACGCCCGTCACCGCGGGAACAGTCGATTACCGTCCGGTCGATCCGAAACCCTGGATCGAGCGCAATGAGCTTGTCGCTCCCAAGACAGGGGGCGAATGATGGCGTTCACAATCGATAGTCAGGCGATACCCCTCCCTGTGCCGCCTTGGAGGCGGCTCGTCGCGATCGGCGCCGTCGCCGCGACGCTGGGTGGCTGCGTAACATTCACGCCGGATGGCGGCATGAGCCCGGTGTCGGCGGAGGTCTCGGCCGCGATCGGCAAGGACACCGTGAAGATCGTGTCATCAGCCGAGGCGTCCGCGGTCCAAAGCCGCGTCAAGGCGCTCTTGACCAAACCCTTGACCGCGGACGGCGCCGTCCAGCTCGCACTCATCAACAACCGGGGTCTTCAGGCCGAGTACAATGCGCTCGGCATTTCCGAGGCCGCCTTCGTCGAGGCTAGCCTGCCACCGAACCCGGTCATTGGGGTCGAGCGGCTCTCCACCGGCGGCTCACTGGATATCGAACGTCGCGTAGTCGCCAATATCCTGGCGCTCCTGACACTACCGGCCCGCAGCGACATCGCCAGGACGCAGTTCGAAGCCGCCCGGCAGAAGGCGATCGAGGCGACCTTCCGCACCGCCGCGGAGACACGCCGTGCCTACTACCGCGCCGTGGCTTCGCGGCAGACGGCGTCGTTCCTTGAGCAGGCGCGGGTCTCGGCGGACGCAGCCGCCGACCTCACACGCAAGCTCGGAGAGACAGGCGCCGCGAAAAAACTCGACCAGGCGCGAGCGAGTTCCTTCTACGCCGAGGTGTCCAACGAGCTTGCCCAGGCTCGATTGAAGGTCGGCACGGATCGCGAGGCACTGACCCGCATGCTCGGCCTGTGGGGCCCCGACGTCGACTACAAATTGCCAGGACAACTCCCCGGCATGCCGCGCATCCGGACCGTGCAGCAGGTCGAGGTCGATGCCATTCGAAAGCGCGTCGATCTCATCGCAGCGCGCCTCGAGCTCGACACCATGGCCAAGACCCTCGGGCTGACCGAGGCGACGCGGTTCATCTCCATGCTTGATGGTGGCTGGCGCGGCAACTACGAGCGATCAACCGTGGACGGCGTGCGAGAGATCTCGTCGCCGCGCGGCTTCGAACTCGAAATCCAGATCCCGATCTTCGACGGCGGCGAAGTCAACGTGCGCCGATCGCGGGAGACTTACATGCAGGCGGTCAACCGCCTGATGGAGAAAGCAGTGAACGTGCGCTCGGAAGCGCGCGCGGCCTATCTCACCTATCGCGGCAGCTACGACATTGCCCGCCAGTATCAGAACAGCATTCTGCCGCTGCGCCGGACGATCAACGAGCAGGCCCTGCTCGAATACAACGGCATGCTGATCGACGTCTTCGAGCTTCTGACGACGGCGCGGGAAAGCATCGCCACCAAC
>NCHM01000692.1 GCA_002257205.1 Rhizobiales bacterium 24-66-13
CGTCCTCCAGGCACGCGGTATTGTCCTGCGCTATCCCGGCGCCGCGCAGAACGTGCTGTCCGGCTTCGATCTCGCGCTCGCGCCCGGCGAGGTGGTGACCATTCTCGGCCCGAGCGGGGTCGGCAAATCCAGCCTTCTGCGCGTGTTGGGCGGGCTCCAGGCGCCGACGTCCGGTACCGTGCTGATGGACGGGGCGCCCCTGCGTGGCGTGCATCCGCGCGTTGCCGTGGCGTTCCAGGACCCGAGCCTGCTGCCCTGGCTGACGCTGGAAAAGAACGTCGCCTTCGGCCTCGACTTCAAGCACCAGCCCGCCCTATCCCGTGCCGAGCGGGCGGCGCGGGTCGACGACGCCATCGCCGAGGTGGGGCTTTCCCATGCCCGGCGCCAGCATCCCGCCGCGCTCTCCGGCGGCATGGCGCAGCGCGCGGCCCTCGCCCGCTGCCTCGCCCGCAGGCCCAAGGTGCTGCTGCTCGACGAGCCGTTCGGCGCGCTCGACGAGGTGACCCGCGCCGAGATGCAGACCTTGCTTTTGAAGGTGGTGGCGGATACCGGCACCGCCGCCGTGCTCATCACCCACGACATCGACGAGGCCCTGTTGCTCTCCGATCGCATCGTGCTGCTCGGCGGCGCACCGGCGCGGCAGATCGGCCAATGGACGCTGTCCCTGCCGTTCCCCCGCGACGATGCGGTGGAGGAACTCGGCACTTTGCGCATCGAAATCCTCACGACCCTCCGCAACGCGGTTCGCCGCCAGAATTCGGACGTCAGCCATGCCCACGCATGATTTCTTCTCCCGTCGCGACATCATGAAGCTCTCGGCGCTGCTCACCGTCTCGGGCGCGCTGCCGCTGCTGAACGCCTATCAGGCCCGCGCCCAGGAGCCGGACGCCCCGGTGCGCATCGGCTACCTGCCCATCACCGACGCCACGCCGCTGCTGGTGGCGCACGCGAACGGCTATTTCGAAGCCGAAGGCATTAAGGCGGAAAAGCCGGTGCTGTTGCGCTCCTGGGCGCAGATCGTGGAGGCCTTCATCTCCGGCCAGGTCAACGTGGTGCACCTGCTCTCGCCCATCACCGTGTGGGCGCGCTTCGGCTCCAAGGCGCCGGCCAAGGTGGTGGCGTGGAACCACATGGCCGGCTCCGGCCTCACCGTGCTGCCCGAGATCAATTCCGTGAAGGAGCTCGGCGGCAAGACGGTGGCGATCCCGTTCTGGTATTCGATCCACAATGTGGTGCTCCAGGCCCTGCTGAAGGAAAACGGGCTTACCCCGGTTAGCAAGCGCACCGGTACGCCCGCCGCCAATGAGGTGAATCTCGTCATCATGGCGCCGTCCGACATGGTGCCTGCGCTCGCCACCAAGCAGGTGGCCGGCTATATCGTCGCCGAGCCGTTCAATGCGGCGGCGGAATTGCAGGGCATCGGCAAGGTGCTGCGCTTCACCGGCGACGTG
>NCHM01000693.1 GCA_002257205.1 Rhizobiales bacterium 24-66-13
GACCCGGATCAGGTTCGAAGGGTCATCGCGGCGCCGGCGGTCGTGACGACCGATCCGGAAGGCGATCTCTCAGCCCCCTCGCGGGGCTCCCCTTGGAATGCGTCCACAGTGGGCAGGCGATTGATCCATGTCAACGCTGCGGCGCAGCGAAGGCGAGGCGCGGAGATGGTGCGTCGCAACACGAATTTGTGTGGGTCCGGAGGCGGCTTTGCGACCTGCGGCCATGACTTTTCCTGGTGGAGTGCATAAATCTCACGGAGAAGCACGGAAATGGGACGGAGAAGGGCTGAGATGCGCCAGTACCACGACCTTCTTCTGCGCATTCTGGCTGAAGGTGTCCGCAAGGAGGACCGCACCGGCACCGGCACGCTCTCCGTGTTCGGCCACCAGATGCGGTTCGATCTGGCCGAGGGCTTCCCTTTGGTCACCACCAAGAAGCTGCATCTGAAATCCATTGTCCACGAGCTGCTGTGGTTCCTGGCGGGCGACACAAACATCAGATATCTCAAGGAAAACGGCGTTTCCATCTGGGACGAATGGGCGGATGCGAATGGCGATCTCGGCCCCGTCTACGGCCATCAATGGCGTTCCTGGCCGACCCCGGACGGCGGGGTGATCGACCAGATTGCCCAGGTGGTCTCCGACATCAAGCGCACTCCCGATTCTCGGCGCCTGATCGTAACCGCTTGGAACCCGGCCGATGTGCCGAAGATGGCGCTGCCACCCTGTCATTGCCTGTTCCAGTTTTATGTCGCCGATGGCAAGCTTTACTGCCAGCTGTACCAGCGGTCCGCGGACGTATTTCTCGGTGTTCCTTTCAATATCGCGTCCTATGCTCTTCTGACCGCGATGGTCTCGCAAGTGACGGGATTGAAAGCTGGCGAATTCATTCACACGTTCGGTGATGTGCACCTTTATTCCAACCATATGGAGCAGGCGCGGGAGCAATTGTCCCGCCCCCTGCGTCCGTTGCCGCGCCTGATGCTGAACCCGCAGGTGCGCGACATCTTCGCATTCCGCTATGAAGACATAGTGATCGAGGATTATAATCCTCATCCTGCCATCAAGGCACCCGTCGCTGTATGATTTGCGGTCTCACGGGCTTGTGTAACGGCCCGCCGTAACTTTGGCGCGGCGCCTTGCGTATCTTGAGCGACAGCGAGAGAGTACGCATCATGGCTTTGTTTCACGAACGCAACGGCAAATTCAGCCCCGAACTGACGCTCACTCTTCTTGGAGCGGCTATCCCCGTACTATGGTTGGCGGGTTGGGCGCTGGCGGGCGATCTCGGGGGGCGGCCGGTCTCGGCGGCGATCCATTTCACCGGCCTGTGGGCGGTGCGTTTCCTGCTCCTGAGCCTCGCCGTCACCCCGGTCCGGCGCCTGTTCCATTGGCCGAAGCTGGTCCTGGCGCGCCGCAATCTCGGCCTCGCGGCCTTGTTCTACGCC
>NCHM01000059.1 GCA_002257205.1 Rhizobiales bacterium 24-66-13
GAGGGCGTGCCCCAACGAAAACGCCGCCATCCCTGGGGATGGCGGCGCATATCAAGCGGGTCCGGCTGTCGGCAGCGCGCGCCAAAGGCTGCGCCCGCCGTTCGAAGGGCGGCCGCGAGACGTGGCACTCCGCGAAACGGTGCAGGCCGAAGCCCGCAGGCGCATCAGCGGCGGCGGAAATTCTGCTGGCGGCGGGCGCCGGGCGGGGGGGCATTGCCTTCCGCCTTGTGGCGGAAATTGATGCGACCGCGATCGAGGTCGTACGGCGACATCTCGACCACCACCCGGTCCCCTTCAATGGTGCGGATGCGGTTCTTCTTCATCTTTCCGGCCGCATAGGCCAGGATCTGATGATCATTGTCGAGCCGCACACGGAAGTTGCCGTCTGGCAGGACTTCCGTGACCGTTCCTTCGAACTCCAGCAATTCTTCCTTCGCCATATAGTCTTCTCCAGCTACCCCAGATTTCAACGCGGGCGCTTGAACGCCGTGCCCGGCTTGCCACCGCCGGCAGGCCCGGAACCGGTGCGCATGAAGCCGACCGCACCGATTTCCGATGCGCCACGTTGGCCGCCCGGGGCGCGAACCGCCCGTTGATCTTGCCGCGCGCCCGTGCGCGGCGATTCAGCAGGGCGGCCCGAGGGCGCGCCCGCATTGCGAGATTCGTTGGACCGCCCCTCGTGGGAGCGCCCATCCTGTCCGCCGCGGCCGTCGTGCGCGCGATGGTCGCCCCGGTGGTCGCCGCGATGATCCTGGCTGCGGCCTTCCGGGCGCGGCCCGCGACCCTGGCTCGGCGCGCCGTTGCGGCCACCGGCCGGCTTGTTGCGCGTGGGCGCCCCGGCGGTGGGATCGACGATCGGCGCCGTGCCGGGCGTCGAGCGCCGGTCAGTCAGCGGCAATTGCATGCGGATCAGCTTTTCGATGGACCGCAGGTACGCGCGCTCCTCGCCGTCGCAGAACGAAATCGCGATGCCCTCGCGGCCGGCGCGCGCGGTGCGGCCGATGCGGTGGACATAGGATTCCGGCACGTTCGGCAGGTCGAAATTGAACACGTGGCTGACGCCCGTGACATCGATGCCGCGCGCGGCGATATCGGTGGCCACCAGGGTGCGCACGGTGCCTTCGCGGAACGCCGCGAGCACGCGGTCGCGCTGGTTCTGCGACTTGTTGCCGTGGATCGCCTCGGCGGCGCGGCCGTATTTGGCGAGCGCGCTCACCACCTTGTCGGCGCCGTGCTTGGTGCGGGTGAAGACGAGCGAGCGCTCGACCCCTTCGCCGCCGAGCAATTCGGCCAGAAGCGCCGGCTTGCCCTGCTTTTCCACCAGCATCACATGCTGCTCGACCCGGTCGGCGGTCTTGGCCGCTGGGGTCACCGAGACCGTCACGGGATTGCGCAGCATGGAGCCAGCAAGGTCCGCGATGGCGGACGGCATGGTAGCGGAGAAGAACAGATTGTGGCGCTTCGCCGGCAGGCGGCGGATGATGGCACGGATGGCATGGACGAAGCCCATGTCCAGCATCTGGTCGGCTTCGTCGAGCACGAACACTTCCACCGCGTCGAGCTTCACGGCGTGGTTTTCGGCAAGGTCCAGCAGGCGGCCGGGGGTGGCCACCAGCACGTCGACGCCGCGGTGCAGGGCGCGGATCTGCCGGCCCATGGGCACGCCGCCGATGGCGAGTTCCACGGTACGGCCGGTGTGGCGGCCGAACTTCTCGAAATTCTCCACGATCTGGCCCGACAATTCGCGGGTCGGCGACAGCACCAGCACGCGGACGTGCTTGGGCTCGGGCCGGCGCGGATGGCGGATCATATGGTCGAGGATGGGCAGCGCGAACGCCGCGGTCTTGCCGGTACCGGTCTGGGCGATGCCGATCAGGTCATGGCCGGCGAGGATCTGGGGGATGGCCTGCGCCTGGATCGGCGTCGGGGTAACATGGCGCTCTTCGGTGAGGGCCTGGACGATGGGTTCGGCAAGGCCGAGTTCGGAAAAAGAGGTCAAGCTCTGTCTTTCATGCGGCGAACGCCACCCGGGGCGCGGGACAAGGTCCACGCGCCACGCGCATTCGCGGGGGGTGTGTGACACCCCGCGTGGCCTGGGCTGTCGAATTCTGCAAAATGAGTATCGGGCTTAAGCCGACGGGAATGGAGCATTCCCGGAGCGTTCCGCTACGCGGCCCGAGAGCGACCTGCCCGGCATCATCTGCGCCGCCGGCCGCTACAGCCCGCCATATGGCCCAGATCCGTGATGATTTCAAGGCAAAGCCCGTGCACAGCCGCATTTTGTGCCCCACCTCCCCCTTGCGGGGGCCGCCGACATCGCCGAAATAGCGCGGCGGAGGCCTTATGATCGATTTCGACGCCTATGCCGCGCCGGTGATGGATTTCATCCGCGCGCGCCAGTCTTTTGCGCCGGCTATCGTGTTTGCTTTGGCCTTTGGCGAATCCATCGCCTTCCTGTCGCTGCTGATTCCGGCGACCGTGCTGCTGCTCGGCATCGGCGCCCTGATCGAGGCCGGCGGGCTGGATTTCTGGTCCATCTGGTTCGCCGCCGCGTGCGGCGCGGTGCTGGGGGATGCCCTCTCCTATTGGTTCGGCCTGCACTTCAAGCAGCGCGCCAAGACCTTCTGGCCGCTCTCCCGCCGCCCGGACCTGGTGCAGCAGGGGGAGAGCTTCTTCGCGCGGTTCGGCATCTGGGGCGTTGCGGTGGGGCGTTTCTTCGGCCCGGCCCGCGCGGTGGTGCCGCTGATCGCCGGCATCCTCGCCATGCCGCAGATTCCGTTCCAGGTGGCGAACGTGCTGAGCGCGCTGGTCTGGGCCTTCGTGATGCTCGCCCCCGGCGCCGCCGTGCTGAAGGCGCTCGGCTGGTAACCGCGCGCCTGTCCCCTTTGGTCTTGAATCGAAGAGATGGGCCTTCGGGTGAAACGCTTGGGCCGGCGCGGGAACAGGGCTGCGGGCGTGGGGGTTAGCTTCATGGGTATCCGCTGGGGGAAAAGCCCGGACAGGAGGCCAAATGATCCATCGCCCACCCCATCATCGAGACGTCCACACGCCCCGCCCTCGCGGGACCCATCGCCGCAGCGCCCTCCCCGCCGCGCTGGTCCTGGGCCTCGGTCTTGTCCTGAGCCAGGCGATTGGGGCCACCGGCGCGGCGGCGCAGGTGGGCAGTGATCCGCGCCGGCCGGATGCGCCGGGGCCCACCCTGCCCGCGCCGCGCAGCGATGAAAACCTCAGCGAGCGGCTGGATCGCACGGAAGGTGTCATTCCCCCCGCCCGCAATCTCGA
The DNA here is from genome assembly GCA_002257205.1 of Rhizobiales bacterium 24-66-13. Lineage (GTDB taxonomy): Bacteria > Pseudomonadota > Alphaproteobacteria > Rhizobiales > Xanthobacteraceae > NCEH01. The sequence goes on from NCHM01000059.1 coordinate 3,283, forward strand.
TCCCGAACTGACCCATCCCGCGCCTGACGTGGGAACGATGCCGGTCATTCCCCCGCCGGGCAGCCCGGGCGGAAACCCGCAGGTGCAGCCGAAATAGCCGGGATCAGGCGGCTTTGGGCCTCAGGCGGCTTGCGCCGCGCTCAGAACCTCGATCGCCAGCACGATGTGATAGAGGCTGCTGGCGCGCGTGGGCTCGATGATCGGCTGGCCATTGCGGTCGATATGCTCCCACCAGGCACCCGCCACCGGATGGGCGAAAAACCGCATCATCCCGCGCGCCGCCTCGGCGGTCTTGCCGGCGGCGGCGGCGCGTTCGCCGGCATCGCGGGCGATGGCCTGAAGCGCCACATGGGCCTTCAGGCGTTCGGTCTGCGGCCAGAGGCGGGCACGGTGGTCGCGGATCGTCAGATCCGCGTGAAGCTCGTTCACGGCAAGGCCGAGGGATGGGTCGACGCCATGGGCTTCGGCAAGGGCGACCAGCCGGCGCGCGGCGGCGATGGCGTCCGGCCTCTCCCGCAGCGTGCCCCAGCGGATCAGCAGCCACGCCCATTCGAACTGATGTCCCGGCTCGACGATCTTTTTGTCTCCGGGCAACGGGCGCCAGTCAGGATCGAAATATTCGTAGAGCGCGCCCGTGGCCGGATCGATGAACGCGGCAAGGGAAAGCTCCGCGATTTCGTCCGCGAGCCGGTCCCAGGCCGGATCCGGCGCGGTCTGCGACCAGGCCAGGCATGCTTCCAGCAGATGCATGTGGGGATTGGCCTTCAGCGGCAGCGTGGGCGGGCTGGCTTCCTCGAAGCCGGCCCGCGGATGCGCGTAATGCTGGCGCATCGTCTCCAGCAGGCGATGGGCGCGCGCTCGCGCCGCCTCCTGTCGCTCGCCGCTGGCGTGTGCCGTCGCCAGGGCAAACAGAACGAAGGCGTGATCATAGGAATCAAAGGCGCCGTTGAGGGTTTCTCCCTCAGGCGTGCGGGTGGCGATCAGCGTGCCGTCCGCGGCGAAGAAGCCGTCGAGCGCGGTCAGGCCATGGCGCAGGATCGGCCGGGCCGGCCCCGCCCAGCCGAGCCGCTCCGCCGCCGCAAAGGCGTAGATCTGGCGGGCCACAAGACGCGCGCGGCGGGGCTCGGGAAGGATCGCGCCGGCCGGATCCAAGCGCTCGTAAAAGCCACCGTGCCCGCGATCGACGCCGCGCGTCGACCAGAACGGCAGGGCCTGCTGGAACAGCCAATTGAGCAGCATTTCGGTTTCCGGCACGGTCTGGACCTCGCTTCGCGCGCGTCTGGCATAATGACGCCCCCCGCATTCGTAAAGTTTGCGCGCCCGGAACGGCCGGTGGGCGCGCGTGTTGAGGCGGGCGCGGCGCACACGCCATATTCGCAACCGTCCCCGGTTCGGATAAGGTCCGGCCCACTCATCTCTTTGCTGGGCATCCCCTTATGACGGCACATGCGCGCGACCTTTCCGCACCGATTGACCCGGTCCAGCTCGACCGGCTGGCCGAAGTGGCGGTCAAGGTGGGGCTCGACCTTCAGCCCGGACAGGATGTGTTCCTCACCGCCCCCCTCGCCGCGCTGCCGCTGGTGCGGCGGATCGCCGAGCATGCCTATAAGGCCGGCGCCGGCCTGGTGACCCCGATGTTTTCGGACGAGGAGATGACGCTCGCGCGCTATCGCTTCGGCGCCGATGCGAGCTTCGACCGGGCGCCGGGCTGGCTTTATGACGGCATCGCCAAGGCGTTCAGCGCCAATACCGCGCGCCTTGCCATCGTCGGCGACAATCCGATGCTGCTCTCCGGCCAGGACCCCGCCAAGGTGGCGCGGGCCAACAAGGCGAATTCGCTCGCCTATCAGCCGGCGCTGGAGAAGATCGCCGGCTTCGACATCAATTGGAACATCATCGCCTATCCCACCGCCTCCTGGGCCAAGCTGGTGTTTCCCGGCGATGAGGAGCCCGTGGCCGTTGCCAAGCTGGCGCAGGCGATCTTCGCGGCGTCGCGGGTGGATGGCGACGATCCGGTGGCGGCCTGGAGCGCGCATAATGCCGCGCTGCGCACCCGCACCGAATGGCTGAACGGCCAGCGCTTCGCGGCCCTGCATTATACCGGGCCAGGGACCGATCTCACCATCGGCCTCGCCGACGGGCACGAATGGCAGGGCGGCGCCTCCACGGCGAAGAACGGCATCACCTGCAACGCCAATATCCCCACCGAGGAAGTGTTTACCACCCCCCACGCCCGGCGCGTGGAAGGGCACGTCTCCTCCACCAAGCCGCTGTCCTACCAGGGCACGCTGATCGACGAAATCCAGGTGCGCTTCGAAGCGGGCCGCATCGTCGAGGCCAAGGCGGCGCGCGGCGAGGAGGTGCTGAACAAGGTGCTGGATACGGACGAAGGCGCGCGCCGGCTGGGCGAAGTCGCGCTGGTGCCGCATTCCTCGCCAATCTCGAAAAGCGGGCTGCTGTTCTTCAACACGCTGTTCGACGAGAACGCCGCCTGCCACATCGCGCTCGGCCAATGCTATTCCAAATGCTTCCTCGACGGCGCGAACCTTTCGCCGGACCAGATCGCGGCGCAGGGCGGCAACAAGAGCCTGATCCATATCGACTGGATGATCGGCTCGGACCGGATCGACATCGACGGCATCACGAGCGACGGCACCCGCGTGCCGGTGTTCCGCAAGGGCGAATGGGCCTGAGGCAGGCGCGCGCCTGAACCGCCGGCGGCGGCGCAAGGACGTCGCCGGAGGGCCCGTCGCCCGAGCATTCTCGCTCAGCGCAGGTTGAACCCCTCGATGAAATAGCGCGCCACCGGCGAGAGCGGCGCGCCGCGCCGCGTCACCAGCTCATAGGGCTCACTGCGCGAGCGCAATTGCAGCGGCAGGATCGAGGTCATGCCGAAGCTGGTGCAGAATTGCGCCACCTCGCTCGACAGCAGCGCCACGAACGAGGGCTCCCGCTGGAGCAGCGACAGGGTCGCGAAGGCCGAAGTGGTTTCCACCAGATAGAGCGGAAAGCGCAGCCCCGCCTGCTGGAACTCGCGCTCCAGCAGCACCCGCATGGGCATGTTGGCGGAATAGACCACCCAGCGCGCCTCGGCGAGGTCCGCCAGCTCGATCCGCTTGCGGGTGGCCGCGGGATGGTGGGTATTGGCCACCACGGCAAGGGTTTCCTCGCGCACGATCACGCTGTCATAGAGGTCCGGCCGCTCGCTGATGGTGGTGCGGCAGATGGCGATGTCGAGCCGCCCCTGGTCCAGCAGGCGCAGCAATTCGGCGCTGGTGTCCTCCACCAGTTCGATCGAGATGGCGGGATGCGCCTTGATAAGGCGCAGCATCATTTCGGTCAGCAGCGGCACCGCGCCCATGATGACGCCGAGCGCCAGCTTTCCGCCATGGCCCTGGAGCAGGCCTTCCATCTCCTCGCGCATCTGGCCGAGATTGGTGTGGATCAGCCTAGCATAGCGGATGACGCACAGGCCGGCATCATTGGCCACCAGCCCGCGATTGGTGCGGGTGAACAAGGTGGCGCCGAGCGTTTCCTCAATCTCCTGAAGCGCCTTGCTCGCCCCCGGCTGGCTCAATCCCACCTGCTCCGCCGCCTTCAAGAGCGAGCCGAGATCATCCAGCGCGATCAGCAGCCGCAGATGCCGCAGATGCAGGCGCGAGACCATGGAACCGAGGGAAGGCAGCATGTCTTTGTATTACTCCGGGATATAGCTGTATCAACTCTTCTCAGTTTTCAAAGAAAACCCCCTCACATATCCCTTTGCAGCAGCGTGGCGTCGTAAACCGCCGCCAACTTACGCTGCACTGCAATATAAAAAGATGCGAGTCGCGCCACAACCGGGCGATTTCGTGGGGGAAATACTTGAAATGGCTCTGATCAACTACCTCACGCGCATCCAGTTCGGCTTCGGCTCCGTCTCGCTGCTGCAGGACGAGTGCGACCTGATCCCGATCCGCCGCCCCTTGATCGTCACCGACGCGGGCGTGCGCAAGGCTGGCATTCTCGACACGATCCTGGAACAGCTTTCTGCCAAGACCATCGTAACGATCTTCGACGCGACGCCGCCCAATCCGAACGAAGCGGCCGTGCGCGCCGCCCTCGCCGCCTATCGCGAAGGGGAATGCGACGGCATCATCGCGGTCGGCGGCGGCTCCTCCATCGATCTCGCCAAGGGGGTTGCGGTGTGCGCGGCCCATGAGGGTCCGCTGAAGAGCTTCGCCGTGATCGAGGGCGGGGTGGAGCGCATCACGGCCGCGACCGCGCCGGTGATCGCCATTCCCACCACCGCCGGCACCGGCAGCGAGGTCGGGCGCGGCGCGATCCTGATCCTGGACGACGGGCGCAAGGTCGGGGTGCTCTCGCCCTATCTCATTCCCAAGGTGGCGATCTGCGATCCCGAGCTGACCTTGAGCCTGCCGCCTCTGCTCACGGCGGCGACCGGCATGGACGCGCTGTCCCATTGCATCGAGACCTATCTCTCCGCCGCCTTCAATCCGCCCGCCGACGGGATCGCGCTCGAAGGCCTGCGCCGGGCCTGGACCCATATCGGCCGCGCCACCCACGACCCGAGCGACCGCGAAGCACGGCTGAACATGATGAGCGCCTCCATGCAGGGCGCCATGGCGTTCCAGAAGGGGCTCGGCTGCGTCCACAGCCTCAGCCATTCGCTCGGCGGCATCAATCCGCGGCTGCACCACGGCACGTTGAACGCCATCCTCCTGCCGGCGGTGCTGGACTTCAACAAGGACAGCGATTCGGCCCGGCACGAGCACAAATTGGAGCGCCTCGCCCAGGTGATGGGCCTTGGCGAAGCCGATGAGGTCGGCCCCACCCTCCGCGCCGCCACCGAGCATCTCGGCCTGCCCGCCAGCCTCGGCGCGGTGGGCGTCGGCGAGGATCTGTTCGCCGGCATCATCAAGGGCGCGGTGGCCGACCATTGCCACAAGACCAATCCGCGCGAGGCCACGCCGGACGATTACGCGCGGATGCTCACGCAATCGCTCTGAGGCCGGCGTCCCCGGTCTTCGAAGGGCGGCGGCGCATACGCCAGGGCGCCGCCTGCGCAACGATCTAATTGATTTAAAAACAAATCTCGGTTCGCGCTCAGCGCGTCGAAGAACAAGAGTTATCGGAGGGAACCTGACATGAATATCAAGACGTCCGTCGGCCAAACTGCCGCCTCGGTGGCGCAGGCAACCGATGCCGTGATCCGCAAGGCGGGATGGCGCATCGTGCCGCTGTTCATGGCGTGCTTCGTGGTCGCCTATCTCGACCGCGTGAATGTCAGCTTTGCCAAGCTGCAGATGCAGAGCGAGCTGGGCTTTTCCGAAGCCGCCTATGGCCTTGGCGCGAGCATCTTCTTCATCGGCTATTTGCTGTTCGAGATTCCCTCCAACATGATCCTCGCCAAGGTCGGCGCGCGGCGCTGGATCGCGCGGATCATGATCAGCTGGGGCATCGCCTCGGCGGTGATGATGTTCGTGAAGTCCGAATACGCCTTCTATGCGCTGCGCTTCCTGCTCGGCGTGCTGGAGGCGGGGTTCGTTCCGGGTGCCGTCTATTGCTTCACCCATTGGTTCCCCGCGTCCCAGCGCGGGCGCATCAACTCGCTGTTCTTCATGTCCATCGGCATCTGCGGGCTGATCGGCGGGCCGATCTCGGGCGCCATCATGAAGTTCATGGATGGCGTGAGCGGCCTTGCCGGCTGGCAATGGCTGTTCCTGCTGGAAGGCATCCCCTCCGTGGTGCTCGGCTTCGTGGTGCTGATGGTGCTGGACGACCAGGTGGACGATGCCAAATGGCTCACCACCGAGGAAAAGGCCCTGCTGAAGGCCCGCCTCGCGCAGGATCCCAAGGTGGGCAACGCCCATTCCTTCGGCGCCGCCTTGCGTGAGCCCGTGACCTATGTGTTCTCGCTAATCTATCTCGGCCTCGCCATGGGCATCTACGGCATCATCTTCTGGATGCCGCAATTGGTGAAGACCGCCGGCACCACCGATACTTTCGTCATCGGCATCCTCACCTCCCTGCCCTATCTGATCGCGCTCGCCTTGATCCCGCTGATCGCCCGCAGCTCCGACCGGTCCGGCGAGCGGCGCTGGCATCTCGGCGCGTGCGCGGTGGCCGGTGCGGTCGGCTATGTGATCTGCGCCGCGTTCGGCGATAGCCTGGTCGCGCTGCTGCTCGGCCTCACCATCGCGGCGACCGGTATCATCGGCTCGTTCGGCCTGTTCTGGCTGCTGCCGCAGCGGGTGCTGTCCGGCCTTGCTGCCGCCTCCGGCATCGCGCTGATCAATTCGGTCGGCCAGATCGGCGGCATCATCGGGCCCTATATGGTGGGCGTGGTGAAGGATGCCACCGGCAGCGCGTCCATGGCGCTGTATGTGATCGCGGCCGTCTGCGGCGCCTCTGCGGTGCTGATCATGTGGTGCCTGCCGCGCAAGCTTTATCTGCGCGACACCCAGGTGCGCGCCGCCGGTGCCGACCTGGAGTCCGGCCTGCTTGTCGCCACGCCGCGCGAGATCTAGAGCCGGATCTGCCCATATGGGCGGATCGCGCTCTAAGGCGTTCTCGTGCAAGGCGGTTCGCGTGCGGGAACGCACCTGCGCACCGCGATGGGGCATTGTCCCGCGTCCATGAAGCGGGACAATGCCCGAGCCCCTTGAACCGCCGGCGCACGTGCGCCGGCGGTTTGTTCTGACATTGGGAGGTGCCGGCATGTCCGGAATTGAACGCTTCAGCCTCGCGGGCAAGGTCGTGATGATCACCGGCGCCAGCAAGGGACTCGGGCGGGCCATCGCGCGGGCCTGCGCGGCCTGCGGTGCCGATGTCGTGCTCGGCGCGCGCGATCTCGTGCAGACCGAGGCGGTCGCCGAGGACTGCCGCGCGCTCGGACAGCGGGCCTTCGCCGGGACGCTCGATGTCACCGACGCCGCCTCCATCGAGGCCTTCCTCGCGGCCGCCCTCCAGGCGATGGGGCGGATCGACGTGCTTGTGAACAACGCCGGCTTCACCATGGTCAAGCCGGCGGTCGAGTTCACGCCCGAGGAGTTCGACCGCATCAGCGACATCAATTTCAAGGGTGCGTTCTTCGTCGCGACGGCGGTGGCGCGTTCCATGATCGCGCAGAAGGTGCAGGGCGCGGTGATCAACATCAGCTCCCAGGCCGGGCATGTGGGCGCGCCGTTCCGCGCCGTCTATGCCGGCAGCAAGGGCGCGCTCAACCAGCTGACCACCACGCTCGCCGGCGAATGGGCGCCCCACGGCATCACCGTCAACGGCGTCTCGCCCACGTTCACGCGCTCGGACATGCTTGAAAAGGCCATGGAGAACCCCGACTTCCGGGCCATGGTCGCGCGGGTGCCGCTCGGCCGCCCGGCGGAGCCCGACGAGATCGCCTCCGCCGTCATCTTTCTGGCCAGCGGCGCGGCGCGCATGGTCACCGGTCACACCTTGCTGGTCGACGGCGGCTATACGGCCATTCGAAGCTAGGGGATCAACCGAAACAGATCGGGCCGCCCGTTTCGAAAGGTTGCTCCGCCAGATCAAAGAATTGTGGTTCGACCTGTGCGCGGCAGATGGGTTCCATCTGTCGCGGTCGGGCCACGAGGCCGCCATGTCCCGCCGCTCCCGCGCCTCTTGCGCCAGTCCCGCGTTTTTCAGTCCGACGTTTTCCAGTCGTGCGTCTTTAAGTTCCGCGTTCCCTTGCCCATCCCCCGGACCGCCGCGGCGCCCTCCGCGCGCGGCGATGCCTGATCGAGGAGTCTCCATGACCACCACGCTGTTCACGCCCCTTGCCCTCGGCCCGTACGAGCTCGCGCACCGCATCGTGATGCCGCCGCTCACCCGCATGCGCGCCGGCCCTGGCGCCGTGCCGCGCGCCCTCAATGTGGATTATTACGCCCAGCGTGCCACCCCCGGCGGCCTGATCATCGGCGAAGGCTCGCAGATCTCTCCCATGGGCCAGGGCATGCCGGGCACGCCGGGCATCCACTCCCCCGAGCAGATCGCCGGCTGGAAGCACGTGACCGATGCGGTGCATGCCAAGGGCGGGCTGATGTTCCTGCAATTGTGGCATGTGGGCCGCATCTCCCATTCCTCCCACCTGCCCGGCGGCGCGCTGCCGGTGGCCCCCTCGGCCATTGCGGCGGCGGGCAATGCCTTCACCTCCACCTTCGAGCGGGTGCCGTTCGAAACCCCGCGTGCCCTTGAGACGGATGAAATTCCCGCGCTCTTGGAAAGCTATGCCCAGGCCGCGCGCAATGCGCTTGCAGCCGGCTTCGACGGGGTCGAGATTCACGGCGCCAACGGCTATCTGCTGGAGCAATTCCTTCACGCCCGCACCAACCACCGCACCGATGCCTATGGCGGTTCCATCGAGAACCGGGCGCGCCTGGTGGTGGAAGTGGCGCAGGCGGTGGCCGCCGCTGTCGGTGCCGAGCGCACCGGCATCCGCCTGTCGCCCTACGGCATCGCCAATGACAGCGGCGAGCCGGAGCCCCTGCCGCTCTACACCCATCTGATCGGCGAGCTGGCGAAGGTGGGGCTCGCCTATCTCCATATCATCGAGCCGCGCGCCAGCGGCGCCGGCCAAGCCGAGGTGGACCATAAGGACGTGCCCTCCGCCGCCGAGCTGTTCCGGTCCGTGTGGCCGCGCGTGCTGATCGCCGCCGGCAATTTCAAGCCGGAGGGCGCGCAGGCCATGGTCGCCGCCGGCACCGCCGACGCCATCGCCTTCGGCCGCCTGTTCATCTCCAATCCCGACCTGCCCGAGCGCATCCGCCTCGGCGTTCCCCTCACCTCCTATAATCGCGCAACCTTCTACGGCGGCGAAGAGGTCGGCTACACCGATTATCCCCGGCTCGGGGAAGTCCAGGCGGCCGAATAGCGGCGCGCGCTCCTGGGGGTTGCGCGCAGGCGCCGCCCCCACCCTCCCCCGCGCGACCGGATCCCCCCTCTCCCGCGTACGGAGGAGGGTCAGGGGGGTGTGGCGGTTGGGGTGGGTGGTTCGGGGATTTTGTGGGTCTCGGGCGTCACCGACTGCCCCGCTGAAGCAGGAAAGGACCGCGCGCGGATCCCTTCCCCCCGCGCGCCCATTGCCGATTATATCCGCGTGATTTTGTGCGCAGACGCGGCACCATGCCCGTGGACGACGGGCGGCGATGCCTGCGGGCGACGCGCGACGGTGAAATCACCGCTTGGCCGACGAAGTCCGTGATTTTTTCTCGGAAAAGAGGCGAATCTCGCGGTCATCGTGCGGAGATTGCCTTCTCCGTCCGATTCGTCCGCAAAATGGCATGGCGCGCCCTAGGGGAGTCGAACCCCTCTCTCCACCGTGAAAGGGTGGCGTCCTAACCGATAGACGAAGGGCGCAAAGCGCGTGGCCCTTATAGGGGCCCCTCTCTCCACCGTGAAAGGGTGGCGTCCTAACCGATAGACGAAGGGCGCAAAGCGCGTGGCCCTTATAGGGGCAGGTGTTCCGGTGGGCAAGACCTTACCCGCCGAAACACCTCAGCCTGTGGATGACCGCCGGAAAGAGCCAGCGGCAGATCCTAAAACATGCTTATCATCAATTACTTACGTAACGCTCTGTAGATTTTTCCGGTGCGCCGGCGGTGAAAACTCACCATTTTCCAGTGTTGGGCATCGAGGCCCAAGGTTCCTGCGGCGGCTTGGGGCCGCCTTTTTGCAGCAACTCGATCGAGACATTGTCGGGTGAGCGCACAAAAGCCATGTATCCGTCGCGCGGCGGCCGGTTGATGGTCACCCCGCCAGCCTGGAGTCGCTCGCAAAGTCTATAGATATCATCGACTTCGAAGGCGAGATGGCCGAAATTGCGACCTTCCCCGTAGGGTTCCTTGTCCCAATTGTAGGTCAGCTCGATCTCGGCGATATTCTCCTGGCCCGGAGGCGCAAGGAAGACCAGCGTATAGCGGCCCTGCGGCACCTCCTTGCGGCGCACCTCGTGCAAGCCCAGCTTATTGCAATAGAAATCCAGGGACTGGTCGATGTCGGTCACACGGACCATCGTGTGGAGGAAGCGCATGGCTGGTCCTTGTCTGAACACAGGAGTGCCGGCAAGCGGCACGCGCAACGTATGACTTTGGAAGCCGATCTCAAGACCGCCCAGGCCCGGCTGGCGGAATATCTCGCCGAAGCACAGCACGCGGTCGCCTTCACCGGTGCCGGACTTTCCACCGAATGCGGCATTCCCGATTTCCGCTCCCCCGGCGGATTGTGGACGCAGAACAAGCCGATCCCGTTCGAAATCTTCCTCGCCCACCGCGCCGCCCGCACCGAAGCTTGGCGGCGCAAGTTCGCGATGGATGCAGCCTTTTCGAGCGCGAAGCCCGGCCGCGGCCATCTCGCCCTTGCGCGCCTGCTCCAGGGCGGGCGGCTCGGCGGCATCATCACGCAGAACATCGACGGGCTTCACCAAGCCTCGGGCGTGCCGGCAGAGGCCCTCGTGGAGCTGCACGGCAACGGCACCTATGCCACCTGTCTCGACTGCGCCGCGCGCTACGAACTGGACTGGGTGCACACCCAGTTCCATGCCCATGGCGAACTCGCGCCCGATTGCCCGGCCTGCGGCGGCCCGGTGAAGAGCGCGACCATCTCGTTCGGCCAATCCATGCCCCAGGGGGAAATGCTGCGTGCCAGCGCCATGACGCGCGCCTGCGACCTGTTCATCGCGATCGGCTCCTCGCTCGTGGTCTATCCGGCCGCATCCTTCCCGATTCGGGCGAAGCAGAACGGCGCGCGGCTGGTCATTCTCAATCGCGAGCCGACGGACCTCGACGAATTGGCCGACCTTGTGGTGCGCGCCGAGATCGGCGATGTGCTCGCGCCATTTGCCTAATTTCGCCCCTGCCTGCTTTTGCGGCGCGGAATCTACCCCGCGGCGCGCTGGAAAGGGTGTGCGAGGCGCGCATGTCTTGCTATTCTTGATAACTGAATCGATGGCCCGTAAGCGTAACGGTCGGGGTAGACATGGGCTCCTACGGACAAGGGCTTGGGCCACATCCCACCGCCCCGTCAGAGGATCTGGCGGAAACCCCGGTGCGCCTCATCGAGGTGGCCGGTGCAATCAAATGGTTCGACGTCACCAAAGGGTACGGTTTCATCGTGCCCGACAGCGGCGGCCCGGACATCCTCGTTCATGTCACCTGCCTGCGGCGCGGCGGCTTCCAGACCGCGATGGAGGGCGCCCGAATCGTCTGCGAGGCGATCGAGCGCAGCAAGGGGATGCAGGCGTTCCGCGTGGTCTCGTTGGATCTGTCCACCGCCACGCCCCCATCCCTGCCGGCAACCCGCGCCCGCGCCACGATCGAGCCGAGCGGCGGCTTCGAGACCGCTACGGTAAAATGGTTCAACCGCCTGCGCGGCTTCGGCTTCCTCACCCAGGGCGAAGACAGGCCGGACATCTTCGTCCATATGGAAACCCTGCGCCGGCGCGGCCTCACGGAATTGCGACCGGGGCAGGACGTGCAGGTTCGCTATGGTGACGGGCCGAAGGGCCTGATGGCCACCGACGTCAAGGTCGAAGACGGCCTGCCCGAAAAGCACTGAGGATTTTTCATGCTGCGTTTGACTAGGGCAGGTCCCCTGCTGCCCGCGCGCGTCCTGTCCGCCTGCGCCGCCGTGCTGTTGGCGCTGATGGCGGGGCTTTCGCTTGCCCGGGCCGCGGATGCTCCCCTTGAGGCATTGGAAATCGCGACCCGCAAGGGCGTCGTGGTGCTGGAAGTGGAAGTTGCCCGCACCGAGCAACAACGTGAGACCGGCCTCATGTATCGCAAGGAATTGCCGGAACGGCAGGGCATGCTGTTTGATTTCGGCAAGAGCGAGCCGGTCTATATGTGGATGAAGAACACATTTATTCCGCTCGACATGCTGTTCATCCGGGAGGACGGCACCATTGCGCGCATCGAGGAGATGACCACGCCCTTTTCCACCCGCACCATCTCTTCCGGGGAGCCGGTGAAGGTTGTGGTGGAGATTGCCGGCGGCGCGGCGAAGCGCCTGGGCATTGCTCCGGGCGACCGGCTCTCGACTGGGCTGTTCAGCGGCAAATAGGCGTCACGCCGGCTTGCTCCCGACGCGCGCCGCCCCAGCGCGCACCTTGAATTTGCCAGCTTGTTGCGCGTTATTCCCGCCTGCCCCTTGCGGGCCTTCGTTTATAAAACTAAGGAAGGCGAAGGCGCTTCGCCCGTCGGAGCATAGCGCAGCCCGGTAGCGCATCTGCTTTGGGAGCAGAGGGTCGCAGGTTCGAATCCTGCTGCTCCGACCAT
>NCHM01000694.1 GCA_002257205.1 Rhizobiales bacterium 24-66-13
GCCGCGCCGGTTGCCGGTGGTGAGCGCGTTCGGTAACCTTCGCCTCGCCATCTGGAGCACGGTTATTCCATGAATATACGTAACGGCCTTGTTGAATCCATCGGCCACACCCCGCTCATCCGCCTGAAGAAGGCGTCCGAGGAGACCGGGTGCACCATTCTGGGCAAGGCGGAATTCCTCAATCCGGGGCAATCCGTGAAGGACCGCGCGGCGCTCGGCATCATCCAGGACGCGATCGCGAAGGGCACGCTCCAGCCCGGCGGCGTGATCGTGGAAGGCACGGCGGGCAATACCGGCATCGGCCTCGCGCTGGTGGCGGCGCCATTCGGCTTCAAGACCGTGATCGTCATTCCCGAGACCCAGTCCCAGGAAAAGAAGGACATGCTGCGCCTCGCCGGCGCCACGCTCGTGGAAGTGCCGGCGGTGGCCTATTCCAACCCGAACAATTACGTAAAAGTCTCCGGCCGCCTCGCCGAGGCGCTCGCCAAGACCGAGCCGAACGGCGCCATTTGGGCCAACCAGTTCGACAATGTGGCCAATCGCCAGGCCCATATCGACACCACCGGCCCGGAAATCTACGACCAGACCGACGGCAAGGTGGATGGCTTCGTTTCCGCCGTCGGTACAGGGGGCACGCTGGCCGGCGTCGGAATCGCGCTGAAGGCGCGCAATCCCAACATCAAGATCGCCCTCGCCGACCCGTTCGGCGCGGCGCTTTATTCCTATTACACCACCGGCGTGCTGCACGCGGAGGGTTCGTCCATCACCGAGGGCATCGGCCAAGGGCGCATCACCGCGAACCTCGTGGATGCCCCGGTGGATTTCGCCTATCAGATCCCGGACGCCGAGGCGGTGCAGATCGTGTTCGACCTGCTGGAGCATGAGGGCCTGTGCCTCGGCGGCTCGTCGGGCATCAATATCGCCGGCGCGATCCGCCTCGCGAAGGATCTCGGGCCGGGGCATACCATCGTCACCATTCTCTGCGACTACGGCACGCGCTATCAGTCGAAGCTGTTTAATCCCGAATTCCTGCGCTCCAAGGATTTGCCCGTGCCGGGCTGGCTGGAGCGCAAGAGCGAGGTGCCGAACGTTCTCGTGTGACCCTCGCCGCCCCTCCTCCAACGCGGAATCCTGTTCATGACCTCCTCGGCTTACCTCGTTTCCACGCAATGGCTCGCGGATAATCTCGGCGCCCCCGACCTGATGATCGTCGATGGCTCCTGGCACTTGCCGCCGACCGGACGCAACGGCAAGGCGGAGTTCCTGGAGCATCACATTCCCGGCGCCGTGTTCTTCGACATCGACGCGATTTCCGACCAGTCGAGCGACCTGCCCCACATGCTGCCGGATGCGCTCGCCTTCTCCGCGGCGGTGGGCAAGCTCGGCATCGGCGACGGGCTGCGGATCGTGGTCTATGACCAGCTCGGCCTGTTCTCGGCGGCGCG
>NCHM01000695.1 GCA_002257205.1 Rhizobiales bacterium 24-66-13
TCCATCAGCGTCGTGTCGTGGAAGATCACATAAGGCGGCACGCCCTGCGCGCGCGCCAGCTCCAGGCGCAGCGCGCGCAATTTCTGGTACAGCGCCTCGTCGTGCGGATCGGAGAGCGCGGCCTTCGGCGCCCGCGCCCCGCCGGTGACCCGCGCCGCGCGGGTGCGCGCCTCCACCTTCAGCTCGATGCGCCGTTCCCCGCGCAGCACCGGGCGGCAGGCGGCGGACAAAGACAGGCCGCCATGCCCCTCCACATCCACCTGCAACAGGCCGAGCGCCACCACCTGGCGGACGATGGCGCGCCATTCGTCGCGCGAGGTCTCCTTGCCGATGCCGAACGTGCTCAGCGCCTCGTGGCGGAATTTGGTGATCTTTTCCGTGGTCGCGCCCACGAGCACATCGATCACATGGCCGGCGCCGAAGCGCTCGCCGGTGCGATAGACGCAGGAGAGCAGCTTCTGCACCGCCTGGGTGCCGTCATAGGTGCGCACCGGCTCCAGGCAGGTATCGCAATTGCCGCACGGCTCGTCGCGCTGCTCCTCGAAATAGGACAGCAGCACCTGGCGCCGGCAATTGGCGGTCTCGCACAGGCCGAGCAGCGCATCGAGCTTCTGCCGCTCCACGCGCTTGCGGGCTTCGGGCGCGTCCGAGGCTTCCACGAACTGGATCAGCTTCGCCACATCCTCGACGCCATAGAGCAGCAGCGCTTCGGAGGGCAGCCCATCGCGGCCGGCGCGGCCGGTCTCCTGATAATAAGCTTCGATGCTCTTCGGCAGGTCGAGATGCACCACGAACCGCACGTCCGGCTTGTCGATGCCCATGCCGAAGGCGACGGTGGCCACCATCACGATGCCGTCTTCCTTCAGGAAGCGGTCCTGGTGGCGGGCGCGGGTCTCGGCATCGAGGCCGGCATGATAGGGCAGCGCCATGCGCCCTTCGTCCATCAGCGCCTGGGCGGTGGCCTCCACCTTGGCGCGGCTCATGCAATAGATGATGCCGGCTTCGCCTTCGTGCTCGTCCAGCAACGCGCGCAGCTGCGCCTTGGGATTGGCTTTCGCGGCGATGCGATAGCGGATGTTCGGCCGATCGAAGCTGGAGAGGAAGACGCGCCCCTCCTCCAGCCCCAGCCGCTCGACGATCTCGCGCCGGGTCGGCCCGTCGGCGGTGGCGGTGAGCGCCACGCGCGGTATGCCCGGGAAGCGCTCGTGCAGCAGCGTGAGTTGGCGATATTCCGGGCGGAAATCGTGCCCCCATTGGGACACGCAATGCGCCTCGTCGATGGCGAAGAGCGCGATCCGCGCACCCTGGAGCAAGGTGAGGAAACTGTCGGTCAAAAGGCGCTCGGGCGCCACATAGAGCAAATCGAGTTCGCCCAAAGCGAGCGCCCGTTCCACCTGCCGCGCCTCGCCGGGCGGCAGCGAGGAATTCAGCGCCGCCGCGCGCAC
>NCHM01000060.1 GCA_002257205.1 Rhizobiales bacterium 24-66-13
AGGCTCAGGATGGTGTCCTGCGCCTTGGCGTGCAGGATCAGACGCGTGGAATCCGCCTTGGGATCGCAACCGACGATGAGGATGCGATGTCCCATCTCGGCCAAGGCCGCCAGCGTATTCTGGGAGGTGGTCGACTTGCCGATACCCCCCTTACCGTAAAATGCGATTTGTCGTAGTGACGACATGTGCTTCTCCTGCGAACTGATTGCTTTGTCACGCCGAGGCGTGAGCCGCTCATTTCCGAACTCGTCAGCCCTGCTTCGCGAAACGGAGGGGACGTTGCTTGTCCAGGTCATCGGCGTGAGCCAGCAACCAGTCGCCGTGCGCTGAATAGGTTTTGCAACTCCTGTGCCAAGGGTCTGGCTTTAATAAAATCATTTAAAAACAATGAGTTGCGGGCGCTTGCGGCGCTATTTCAGACTTGTTTCAAATCCGACATCCATGCAGGCCACCCGACATCCTTGGACATGCCGCGACGAAGTGCCGGGCGGGGCGTCAAACCCAGGCGTCGTGGGCGCCGGCGCCGGCGCCGGGCAGGTCGGGCGATGCGTGCCGCGCGGGATTGGGCTGCGTCGCGGCTCGCCTTCGTGCGCGCGGTGGCGGCGCGCGTACGACGATGCGGTCGGGCGCGGCGGTGACGGGCGGCGGTGAGGGGCGGCATCCCGCCAGATGCGGCGGGCCCTCCGCGTCGGACATGCGCCTGTAGCAGACGCGACACCCTGTCGGGCGCGCGACAGGGGTTTGCTGGGTCCCTTGGAATTTATCCAATTAAATCAGCGAATTCGTGTGTGGCACAGGGTTTGCGTGGGCGATCTGGCGAGATGTCACGGGGACATCGTACGCGCGCTCTGGAGTCACGTAGATGGCCTACAAGATCGTCGCCTCGCAATGCACGGTATGCGGTGCTTGCGAATTTGAATGCCCCAATGCGGCCATTCGTCTGAAGAACGACATGTACATTATCGACCCCAAGAAATGCACGGAATGCGAGGGCAGCTTCGAGACGCCCCAATGCGCCGCGGTTTGCCCGGTGGCAGACACCTGCATTCCTGCCTGAGGCGATGAGGAACATGGCCGGGCGGGCGACCGCGCCGGCCCCGTGCCGAACGGCGCCGCCGCCGATGGGGCCCGCGCTCAAGGGCTCCTTCGGGAGCGCACACACCGCTTGTAACCGTGAGGGGAGTGACTGAATGGCCGCCGTACAAGAGACAGTCGAGCAGGTCCGCCGCATCGACGTCGAGCAATACAAGTACGGGTTCGTCACCGACATCGAATCCGAGAAAGCGCCGAAAGGTCTTTCGGAAGATATCGTGCGCTTCATCTCCGCGAAGAAGAATGAGCCGGCCTGGATGCTGGACTGGCGGTTGGATGCCTATCGCCGCTGGCTTACCATGCGCGAGCCGGAATGGGCGCGCGTCAGCTATCCGAAGATCGATTATCAGGATCTCTATTATTATTCCGCCCCGAAGAAGAAGCCGGAACTGGCATCGCTCGATGAGGTAGATCCGGAAATCCTGAAGACCTATGAGAAGCTCGGAATTCCCTTACGCGAGCAGGAGTTGCTGGCCGGTGTGGTGCGCCCCGAGGGCGAGCGCCGCATCGCGGTGGACGCGGTGTTCGACAGCGTCTCGGTGGCGACGACGTTCCAGAAGGAATTGCAGGAAGCCGGCGTGATCTTCATGCCCATTTCCGAGGCTTTGCGTGAATATCCCGACCTTGTGCGGAAATATCTCGGCAGCGTGGTTCCGACCTCGGATAATTACTTCGCCACCCTGAATTCGGCCGTGTTCTCGGACGGATCCTTCGTCTACGTTCCGCCGGGGGTGCGCTGCCCCATGGAGCTTTCCACCTATTTCCGTATCAATGAGCGGAACACCGGACAGTTCGAGCGCACGCTGATCATCGCCGACAAGGGCTCCTATGTGAGCTATCTGGAAGGCTGCACCGCGCCCCAGCGGGACGAGAACCAGCTCCATGCCGCCGTGGTCGAATTGGTCGCCATGGATGATGCCGAAATCAAATATTCGACGGTGCAGAACTGGTATCCAGGCAATGCCGATGGCGTCGGCGGCATCTATAATTTCGTCACCAAGCGCGGCGATTGCCGGGGCGATAATTCCAAGATCTCCTGGACTCAGGTGGAAACCGGCTCGGCCATTACCTGGAAATATCCGAGCTGCATCTTGCGCGGCGACAATTCGAGCGGCGAATTCTATTCGATCGCCATCTCCAACGGTCATCAGCAGGTGGACTCGGGCACCAAGATGATCCATCTCGGCAAGAATACGTCGAGCCGCATCATCTCCAAGGGCATCGCTGCGGGGGTGTCGCAGAACACCTATCGCGGCCAGGTCACGGCACATCGCAAGGCGGCCGGCGCGCGCAATTTCACCGCGTGCGACTCGCTGCTGATCGGTGACATGTGCGGCGCCCACACCGTGCCCTACATCGAGGCGCGCAATCCCACGGCTGTATTCGAGCACGAGGCGACCACCTCAAAAATTTCCGAAGATGTGTTGTTTTACTGCATTCAGCGCGGCCTTTCCCAGGAAGAGGCGGTTGGATTGGTGGTGAACGGTTTCGTGAAGGATGTGCTCCAGCAACTCCCCATGGAGTTCGCCGTGGAGGCGCAGAAATTGATCTCCATTTCGCTCGAAGGCAGCGTCGGTTAGGCGCTCTGGCACGAAACCCGCACAGGATAGGAATTGGCGATGACTGCGCTTCTGGAAATCCGCGACCTTCGCGCCGAAATCGGCGGGCGGAAAATCCTCAACGGTCTGGATCTCACCGTGAATAAAGGCGAGATCCACGCCATCATGGGCCCGAACGGGGCTGGCAAATCCACGCTGTCCTATGTGCTCGCGGGCAAGCCCGGCTATGAGATCACGGGCGGGCAAGTATTGTTCAACGGCGAGGACCTGTTCGAGATGTCGCCGGACGAGCGCGCCGCAAAGGGCGTGTTTCTCGCCTTCCAGTATCCGCTGGAAATTCCCGGCGTCGCGACGCTGACCTTCCTGCGGGCGGCGCTGAACGCTCAGCGCAAGAAGCGTGGGGAGGAGGAATTGTCCTCGCCGGATCTTCTGAAACGAGTGCGCGAGCTGGCGAAAAAGCTCGGCATCGACCCGGAGATGCTGCGCCGGCCGCTGAACGTCGGTTTTTCCGGCGGCGAGAAGAAGCGCAACGAAACCCTCCAGATGGCGCTTCTGGAACCGCGCCTGTGCGTTCTGGACGAGACGGATTCCGGGCTCGATATCGACGCGCTGAAGGTGGTGGCCAATGGCGTCAACCAGCTGCGCTCGGCCGAGCGGGGCATGATCGTCATCACCCATTACCAGCGGCTGCTGGACTATATCGTGCCGGACGTCGTGCATGTCCTGGCCGCGGGCCGCATCGTCGAGACGGGGGGCAAGGACCTTGCCCTGCAGCTCGAGGCGACCGGCTATGCGCAATATCAGAACGAGGCGGCGTGACGGTCATGAACGCAGGGATCGCCGCCATCAAGACCGAGGCCGAGACCGGCCTTGCCGATACCTATACGGCCGCGCGGCATGATCTGCCGGGCGGACCTGCCGTGGCTGCGGCGCGCGCCGAGGCTTTCAATATTTTCGCGCTCGGCGGTTTGCCCCACCGCCGGCTAGAGGCGTGGAAATATACTGATCTGCGCCGCTTGATGAAGGATGCCAAGCCGCTCGCGGGCGCGCCCGATACGGCTGCCCTGGCCGTGGCTGAGCAGGCCGGGCAATGGCTTTGTGACCTTGGCGCGCGGCGCATCGTGGTCGTGAACGGCACGTTCGCGCCGGCCCTGTCCGATCTTGCCGACCTTGAGGAGGGCCTGACAATCCGCGCTCTCGCGCAAGCGCTGGTTGCGGACGAGCCGCTGCTATCGGCCGACCTCGGCACCCTGCTGCCGTACAACGAACCGGCGCTGGCGTTGAATACGGCGTTTGCGGGCGACGGCGTGGTGATCGAGGTCGCTGCCGGGGCGGAGGTCAAGCGTCCCATCCATCTCCTGTTCGTGACGGCCGGCGAGACGGCCGCGGCGATCTTCACCCGATCGGTGGCGGTGATCGGCGCCGGCGCCAGCGTGAGCCTGATCGAGAGCCACGAAGGGCCGGAAGGATCGGATTATCAGGTCAATGCCGCGCTTCAGGTGCAACTTGGCGACGAGGCGCGTCTCGATCATGTGAAGATCGTGCGCGAGGGTGGCGCGGCGCTTCATGTGGGCACCTTGCTTGCCGATATCGGGGCGCGGGCGCGGTTCAACGCGTTCGGCTTCATCGTCGGCGGTTCGGTGGTGCGCAATCAGATGTTCGTGCGCCTCGCGGGTGCGGACACGGTGGCGGAGATTTCGGGCGTGAGCCTGCTGGCCGGGCGGCAACATGCCGACACGACCTTGTCCATCGAGCATGCCGCACCGGGCAGCCAGAGCCGCGAAACCTTCAAGGCGGTGGTGGACGAAGCGGCGCACGCGGTGTTCCAGGGCAAGATCGCGGTGCGGCAGCAGGCGCAGAAGACCGATGCGCGCATGATGTCCCGTGCACTCCTGCTCTCGGCGGAGGCGGAGGTTTTCAGCAAGCCGGAGCTTGAGATTTTCGCGGACGACGTCCAGTGCGGCCACGGCGCCACCACCGGCACGCTCGACGATCAGCTCAAATTCTATCTGATGGCGCGCGGCATCCCCGCCAAGGAGGCCGAAGCGCTGCTGATTCAAGCCTTCGTGGGCGAGGTCATCGACACCATCGCGCAGGAGAGCCTGCGCGATGCCTTGAGCGCGGCAACGCTCGCGTGGCTGGGCGAGCGGGGTTGAGGCGATGCATCCGGCGGTCAGCAATGGAAGCTATGATGTGAACCGCATCCGCGAGGATTTCCCCATCCTCGGCATGCAGGTCTATGGCAAACCTCTGGTTTATCTTGATAATGGCGCCTCGGCCCAGAAGCCGAAGGCGGTACTCGAGCGGATGAACCAAGCCTATACCTCGGAATACAGCAATGTGCACCGCGGCTTGCATTATCTCGCCAATGCGGCGACCGATGGATATGAGGGCGCGCGCGAGCGGGTGGCTGCATTCCTGAACGCCGAGCGCACGGACGAGATCATCTTCACCCGGGGCGCGACGGAAGCGGTCAACCTCGTGGCGCAGACCTATGGCCGCGCAAATATCGGGCCCGGCGACGAGATCGTGCTCTCCATCATGGAGCACCACGCCAATATCGTGCCCTGGCATTTCCTGCGCGAGCGGCAGGGCGCGGTGATCAAATGGGCGCCGGTGGATGATGAGGGAAATTTCCTGCTCGATGAGTTCGAGAAGCTTCTGAGTGACCGCACCAAGATTGTCGCGATCACGCAAATGTCGAACGTGCTCGGCACCGTGGTTCCGGTCAAGGATGTGGTGCGCATCGCCCATGCGCGCGGCATTCCGGTTCTGGTGGATGGCGCCCAGGCGAGCGTCCACATGGAGGTGGATGTCCGCGACATCGACTGCGATTTCTACGTTATTACTGGCCATAAGCTTTATGGGCCGACCGGCATTGGTGCGCTGTACGGCAAGCATGCGATCCTGTCGCAGATGCCGCCCTTTAACGGCGGTGGCGAGATGATCCGCGAGGTCTCCCGCGACACGGTCACCTATGGCGCGCCTCCGCACCGCTTCGAGGCGGGCACGCCGGCGATCGTCCAGGCGATCGGCCTTGGCGCCGCGCTGGATTATATCCGCTCCATCGGGAAGGATCGGATCCACGCGCACGAGGCGTCCCTGGTTGCTTACGCTCACGAAAAATTAAGTGAGATCAATTCGTTGCGGATCATCGGCAATGCGCCGGGCAAGGGCGCCATTGTGTCCTTCGCCATGGAGAATGCCCATGCCCACGATGTGGCGACCGTGATCGACCGGGCGGGCATCGCGGTGCGCGCGGGCACCCATTGCGCAATGCCGCTGCTCGAGCGCTTTGGCGTCTCGGCCACCTGCCGCGCGTCGTTCGCGCTCTACAACACCCATCAGGAGGTGGACGAGCTCGCACGTGCCTTGAACAAGGCGGGCGAATTTTTCGCGTGAGTTCGGCGCCGCCGGCAGCGCCGGCGAAATGGGCTGGGACAATGAGAAGGGCCGGCGATGCGCCGGCTCTTTCGCCGTTCAAATCCCGCGCACACAACGTTCCGGGGGGCGGGAGGCTGGGCCCCGGACCGGTCCGCCACCTGGTGCGCCGCAAGACCGCGGACCATCGGCACTGCGGACTATCGGCCGGAACCGTCCTGCCCCGTATCCTCGATCATACGCCGCAAGGCCAGCTCACGAATTTCGCTCACCGGATCGTCGGCAAGTGCCGCCAGATGGGCGCGGCCGATGCGCTCCGCCACCGCGAATCGCACGCGCATGTCGGTGTCTTTCATCAGCACGGTGAGACGCTCGGGGGACAGACGCTCGGCCACCACCAGGCGCACGAGCGGATCCGGATCGCCGGCCATGGTCACGAGATGGGGCAGGGCGATGCGCCGGGCCACTTCGCGGCGCACCTCCGGCTCGCTGTCATAGAGCGCCATCACGAGCGAGGCCGGCGGCGCCCGGCGGACCGCTGTGAGGCGGACCGCGTAGTTCTCATCCGCGAGCATGGCGACCAGGTCGTTGCCGTCCAGGCGCTGCGTCACAGCCATGCGGACCCGTGCATCGGGATCCTTGCGCATGTCCCGGATCCGCGCCAGGGGAAGGCGGTAGGCCACCATGATCCGCACGTCGGGTTCGGGATCCTCGCGCAGCGGGCCGAGCAGGAACAGGCTGGCATGTTTCGCCGCGAGCGTGCGCACCTCGAAATAGGGATGGTCGAGATAGCGGGCGGCAAGATGGGAATTTCGAGCAAAGAAGCGGTCGATCCGCTTGCCGCGCCGGTCGGCGACGCAGATCTTGCCGAGGTCGCAGCGGCCTTCGGCATGAATGTCCTCATGGGGACAATCCTGGCAGCGCACGGGCCGGCCCTGCCAGTCCATGGCCTCGAAGGGTTCGATGGGCTGGGCTGGCGCTTCGCCGATCATGGCGCGCCAGCCCTCGCGTCCCAGCCGCCGAGCTGCGTGCCGGGCGCCTGGGAGAACCGGCCGCTTCCCGGCCGTGCCATGGATGCACCGCGACGCATCAGAACCGCTTGATGTCGATGCCGTGCTTGCGCAGGGCATAACCGATCTGGCGCGGTGTGAGGTTAAGGATGCGGGCGGCTTTCGCCTGCACCCAGCCGGACCGCTCCATGGCCTGGAGCAATTGCTCCTTCTCGCTCTGGCGCGGCGGCACCGCGGGGCATGCCTCCGTGCCGGGGCAGGTTGCGGGGGGAACGGCCTCGGCGGTGGGCGCGGCGCTGGCGGCCGGGGCCGGCTGCAACTGGGTCAGCGTCTGTGCTGGCGCGATGGGAAGCGGCTTGGGTGCGCTGCCCTTCCACAGCATGGCGGACAGGCATTGCCCGGTGTCGCAGGCAAAGTCGTGCGGCGTGATCACATCATCATGGGCGAGGGTGGCCGTGCGCCGGACGCAATTTTCCAGCTCGCGCACGTTTCCGGGAAAATAGCAGCGCCGCAGAACTTCGAGGGCCGGGGGAGACAGGCTGAGGCCCTGCTTGTTTTCCTTGTTGAAGCGATCGAGGAAATTCTTCGCCAGCTTGGGGATGTCGCCCGGCCGCTCGCGCAGCGGCGGCAGGATCAGCGGCACCACATGGATGCGGTAATAGAGATCGGCCCGGAATTCGCCCTTGGAGACGGCCTCCTCCAGATTTTTGTTGGTGGCGCAGACCAGGCGCACGTCCACCTTCAAGGTCTTGTTGCCGCCGACCCGCTCGAACTCGCCTTCCTGAAGCACGCGCAGAAGCTTGGCCTGGAAGGCGGGCGAAATCTCGCCGATCTCGTCGAGGAACAGGGTGCCGCCGTGGGCCATTTCGAAGCGTCCCTGGCGCATGTTCAAAGCGCCGGTGAAGGCGCCTTTCTCATGGCCGAAAAGCTCGGATTCAAGCACCGTCTCGGGCAGGGCCGCGCAGTTCACTTTCACGAACGGCTTCGCCTTGCGAGGCGAGAGCTCGTGAATCGCGCGGGCGAACAATTCCTTGCCCGTGCCGCTTTCGCCGCGCAGCAGCACCGTGGAATTGGAGCGCGCCACCACCTGTGCGGTTGCGATCAGGCGCTTCACCAGCGGACTGTCGCCGACGATCCCCATCGGCCCGGCATCGGCCACGCTGGTGTCGGTGAGTTCGTCCGCCTGTGGCTTTTCTTCCTTCAGCGCTTTTTCCAGGCGATGGGTCTGGGCGATCAGGCGGTCACGGTCGCCGGCCACCAGGGTGTGCAGGCGCACCGCTTGCCCGACGAGATTAGCCACCATGGTGAGGAAGCGCACATCCTCGTCGAACCGGAAACGGGCGGTGCCGTCCCACACCCGGTCGATGGAGAGCGTGCCCATCACATGGGTATCCACCTTGATGGGGACGCCGATGAAGGAAACGGTGGAACCGTCCGAGGGGGCGAATAGATCTTCGTGGCCCGAGAACAGCGGATCCACGGAAACGTCCTGCACCACCAGCGGCATCTGCGTGGCCACGATCTGATCGATGGCCTTCTGCGGCACGCGGGCGCGGATGTGGCTGGCGATCTGCGGCGTCCAGCCGGTGGTCGCCACCATGTCCGGGTCGCCCCCGGAATCCAGGATGACGATCATGCCGTGCCGCATCTGCAACATCGAGGACAGAACGTTCACGACATTGGCGAGTGTGACTTCCATCCGGCGCGGCGCGGTGAGGATCTTCGAAATTTCGTAGATGCCGATCAGCGCGACTTCCGGCGACGTGCCCCGGCTCGGATGCGCGTGCGACACCCCGGGCGCAATGCCGGAGCTTGGTTTCGACATGGCTAGCAAGGCTTCCCCGTTGGCGTTGCTGGACGCTCGAGGCACACGAATCTGAAAGACGTCGGACATGGACGTACTCCCCGCCGCAAGCGGCTCGCGAGAGGTTCGCCCTCCTGTCGGTGCTTCCCTGCGCCACTATCTTTTTGATGTGGCTGCAATTTTTTATAGAACTTCCAGGAAACACCCGAGGGTGATCGCAAGCTTTGATCTAAATCAAAAAAGTGTGTCCACTTGACACAGCGACACTGAAGTCATTCCGCAGCCGCGGGCAGGACCGCCGCTGCGGCTTCCTGGGCCACCGCCGCCGAGGCGACAATGGCGGCGATCCGCACCGCAGTCTGGATCTGCGCCTCGCTGATGCCGGCGTCGCGCAGAACCTTTTCGTGGGAATCGATGCAACGCCCACACCCGTTCATGGCCGACACGGCGAGGGACCAGAGCTCGAAATCCGCTTTGTCCACGCCGGGGCTGCCAATCACGCTCATGCGCAGCTTGGCCGGCAAGGTTTCATAGGCCTTGTTCGAGGCCAGATGCGTAAAGCGATAATAAACGTTGTTCATCGCCATGATGGAGGCCGCCGCCTTGGCTGCATTCATCGCGGCGGGGGCCAGATGGGGCGCGGCTTCCGCCTCCAGCGCCTGGGCCACCGTTGCATTGCGCGTGGTCAGGCCGCAGGCCACCAGCAGCCCATAGAGCTGCTGGGGCGAAATGGAATCCTCGCGCGTCAGCGAGGACAGGTTGAGCTTCACGTCCTTCGCGAAGTCGGGAAGCTGGGCTTTGAGCGCCTCGATGCTCATGGGATCACGCAACCTTCAGCACGTCGCCGCCGACTTCGCGATTGCAGGGGCACAATTCGTCGGTCTGGAGCGCGTCGAGCACCCGCAGCGTGTCCTTGGGATTGCGGCCCACGTTGAGGTTGGTCGCATAGACGTGCTGGATCACATTGTCCGGGTCGACAACGAAGGTGTAGCGATAGGCCACGCCGTCGGGAGACCGCACGCCCAGCCCGTCCACCAGCGAGCCGTTGGTGTCGGCGAACGACCAGATGGGCAGGCGGTTGAGATCCTTGTGGTCGCGCCGCCAGGCGAGCTTCACGAACTCATTGTCCGTCGAGCCGCCGAGCACGACCGCGTCCCGGTCCGCGAATTCGCCGGAAAGGCGCGCGAATTCCGCGATCTCGGTCGGGCAGACGAAGGTGAAATCCTTCGGATAGAAGAAGATGATCTTCCATTTGCCAGGGAAGCTCGCCTCGGTGAGAGGCTCGAATGCGGACTGGCCGTTCTCTTCATGGAAATTGAAGCCAGGCTTCACGCCAGTGACGGAGAAGGCGGGAAGGGTGCTGCCGATACCGAGCATGTCAGTCTCCAAAGTCGCCGAAGGGGCGCGTGCAATGACGTGTGGAGAGATTCTAGCAAGCCATGTGCCACCGGTGTTGCAGTGCGAAATGCTTCTGATTCCAATGAGCCGGTTTGCGACAGCCATGGCATGTCGGCTTTGCGACACGACAACGCGCCGATGTGATGTCCGCGTGTGTCGCAAAACCCACGGGTGATCCGGATGGCGTCAGCCGGTCGCCCCGAACGTTTGCAAACGCAGTAGATGGTTCGGTGAACGACGTGAAACCGGACGCGATCAAGTTTTCGCAGTGCCAGCCCGGCGACTTGGCACGAATGTCGCTACACGCGTTGCAACACGTCCACGTAGGGCAATATAAAATGCGCAGCGAAACCGAATTCACCCCGTCCGGGCGTGCGCCAGTGGCCGTGGTGCTCGGCACCAACGATGTCGCCTCGGCGGTCGCGCACCGGATGTTCCATGCCGGATACGGCGTCGTGCTGTCGCGCGATCCCTCCCAGCCGGTCCTGCGCCGCAGCATGGCTTTTGATGACGCGCTGGTCACCGGCTTTTCGGAACTGGAGGGCCTGCCGGCCAGGCCGGCGGACACTCTGGTGGAAGTGCTGCGCGGTTTCACCGAGCGCCATGCGGTCATGGTGACGTCCCTGGAAATGGGCGAGTTGCTGTGCCTCGGCCTGATCGATGTGCTGGTGGATGCCCGCATGCGCATGCGGAATCTGAAGGTGGATATCCGGCCGTTCGCCCGGGTGAGCGTGGGTCTCGGACCGGGCTTCACGGCCGGCCGACACGTGGACGTGGCCGTAGAGACGGCGCCGGAGGCGATCGGCATCTTGCGCGACGGTTCCACGCTGGCGCCCCATGGGCGCTCCATGCCGCTGGCGGGAGCGGGCCGCGAACGGTTTGCCCGGGCGCCCGCATCCGGCATCTGGGTGACACGTGCCGCGATCGGGGACCGCGTCCGGCGCGACGAGGTGATCGGGACCTGCGACAAAACCCCGGTCATGGCGCCCCTTGCCGGGCATTTGCGCGGCCTCGTGCGCAGCGGCGTTGCGGTGCCGGCCGATCTCAAGCTTGCGGAAGTTGACCCGCGTCTGGACTGCGAGCCAAGCTGGCTGGGTATTGCCGAGCGCCCGCGCCGGATCGCGGAAGCAACCCTCGACGCGATCCGCACGCTCGAAAGCATGGGCACCGGCGCCGCCGGCGGCATCGCTCATTGACCTTATTCGCCGCTCTCCCGCGGGCGGGCGGCCCCGGGAGGATTTCGACATGGATCTCGGCTGGTTGCCGGAGCGGCTCGACGCGCTGTTGGCGGAAGACGTCCCCCATGGGGATCTGACAACGCACCTTCTCGGCATCGGCGGCGCCAGCGCCCGCATGCAGTTTCAGATGCGGGCGGCGGGCGTGGTCTGCGGCATCGAGACGGCAGCGGCGCTGATTGTCCGCGCGGGCGCGCAGGCCGAGGTCGTGGCACCCTCGAGTTCGCGTGTGGAGGCGGGCGCGGTGCTGCTGCGGGCAAATGGAAGCGCCGGCGCGATCCATCGGGCCTGGAAGGTCTCCCAGACGCTCGTGGAATATTTGTCGGGCATAGCCACCACCACCGCCGCCATCGTCGATGCGGCGCGTGCTGTCGCTCCCGGGATTTCCATTGTCACGACGCGGAAGACCTTTCCCGGTGCGAAAGCGCCGATGATCGCCGCGATCCGTGCCGGCGGGGCCGAGCCGCATCGGCTGGGCCTGTCGGAAACGCTGCTGGTGTTTCCCGAGCACCGGGTGTTCCTGGGTGATCCGGTTTCCGCGATTGCGCGCCTGCGTCAGGCAGCGCCGGAGAAGAAGGTCGTAATCGAGGTCGCCTCGCTGGAGGAAGCCGCGGCCATGGTGTCGATCGCCGATGTTCTCCAGTGCGAGAAGATGACTCCGCAGGACATCGCGTCCGTGGTGCAGATGGTTGCGGCGTCCAGCGTGCGGACGCTGGTGGCGGCGGCGGGGGGCGTGAATGCCGCGAATGCCGCCGCCTATGCCCAGGCGGGCGCGCATATCCTGGTGACGTCCGCTCCCTATTGGGCTGCCCCTGCCGATGTGAAGGTCACCCTTGGGCCCGCGTGACCCCGTGTGTGCAGTGGCTTTTCCCCAACATGGAACCACGATGAGAAGCATCATGTCGGGGGCGGCGCGACAGGCTCTGTCGCGAACCCGCCGAATGCGTCGCCCCCGCGACGGGAGAGGACGCCACAGTCGCCCAATAGTGCCGAAAAATAATGCAAATTCAGCTGCTTAATTCGGTGGCACACGGCTTGCTTTGGTTTCGGTGACAGTCTCAATCCACTGGATAGCCGAGACACACCATGCTCGCTAAGACATCCAAATCCGCCAAGACCACCGAGGGCCGGCCCGGCTTCGCAAACACGCCCG
>NCHM01000696.1 GCA_002257205.1 Rhizobiales bacterium 24-66-13
GACGGGTCCGGCGCGCTCATCAAGGGATCGCTGGAACTGGCCGACAATGGCGATGTGAACGCCGCCAATTTCCCCACCTTCCAGCTTTCCGACGGCGACAAGGCGAGCCTCAAGGCCGACCGTTCGGGCGACGTGCTCCGGGTGCGCATCACCGGCGATGTGGTGGATGCGCGCGGCATCATGAAAAGCCTCGTCGGCAGCCCGGCCGCGCCCAAGGACCCCAAGACCGGCAAGCCGCAGCGCAACCAGGATGTGGATGTGGAGGCGAAGATCGGCGCGCTCACCGGCAATAATGGCGAGGTGCTGCGCCAGATGGACCTCACCGTGAGCCGGCGTGGCGTGGAGCTGCGCAACTTTTCCCTGAGCGCCAAGGTGGGGCGCGAGGGCAATCTCGCTGGCGAGATCCGCAATACCGATGCCGGCCGCCGGGCCCTGTTCCTGCGCACGTCGGACGCCGGCGCGGTGCTGCGCTTCCTGGAGATCTATCCCAAGATCGAGGGCGGCGACATGTGGGTGGTGGTGGACCCGCCGCGCGGCGACAGCTCGCCCCAGGAAGGCACCGTCAATATCCGCGATTTCGTGGTGCGCGGCGAGCCGGGGCTCGAGAGCCTGAGCGCGGCCGCGCGCGATTCATCCGGCCGCCAGGAGCCGGGAACGGCGGTGTTCCAGAAGGCGCAGGCCAAGTTCATCCGCACGCCGGGAAGCGTCACCATTCGCGAGGGCGCGATCTGGGGGCCGGTCGCGGGCGTGACCGTGGACGGCACCATCGATTTCGCCGCCGAGCGCATTTCCATGCGCGGCACCTATGTGCCGGCCTACGGATTGAACAATCTGTTCAGCAAGGTGCCGGTGATCGGCATGCTGCTGGGCGGGGGGCCGAACGAGGGGCTGGTGGGCGTGACGTTCGAGGTCGCGGGCCCCATGAGTGGGCCGACCTTGCGGGTCAATCCCCTCTCCGCCGTGGCGCCGGGGTTCCTGCGCAAGATGTTCGAGTTCCGCGATTCCAGCGATACGCCTCCGGTGCGGTGACGCAGATAAACCAGTAAAGCCACCGCTGAGAATAACCGCCGTCCAGGTGATTCGGCCGTCTAACGCCCAAGCTCAAGTTGTTTGGCTTGGAACTTATTGTGCAGAATAGAGTTCCTGTCATGTAATTCATGCAGGAGCAATAATAATGCGCAAGATCCTACTCGCCATGACCGCCGTTTCCATGATCGCAGCGCCCGTCGGGGCTGTGATGGCGCAGAATGCCGTGGCGGTTCAGTCCGACACTTTCGTTTCTGCCAAGCCGACCGACGTGCTGAGCTATAATCTCGTCGGGCTAAAGGTGATGAACGGCGAAAAGGAGACGGTGGGCGAGATCAAGGATCTCATCCTCTCCAAGGGCGAACTGGAAGGCTACATCGTCTCGGTCGGCGGCTTTCTCGGGATGGGCGAGCGC
>NCHM01000061.1 GCA_002257205.1 Rhizobiales bacterium 24-66-13
CCCCTCCCCCCTGATCGGCCCCGTTTGCGGCATTCCCCGGCCCAGCGTCGCCCGCTTTCGGCAGAAGTCGATGACCCGTCATCGCCTTCGGCTCAATTAGGAAGGGAAAGCCCATGAAAATCCGTATCTACCGCCAGACCGAGCAGGACTTTGACCGGATCGAGATCGAGGGCGCGACCTTTGAAACCATCGTCAGCCGGGCAGCGGTCGAGGGGCTTCAATGCAGCGGTTACGACAGCAATCCGAGCCAGCGGCCTGAGTTGCAGGGCGCACCGAAATTCAAGGGCGTTTGCGGTCCTATGTGGGATGGCGATGCGATCCGCTACGAGTGCAGCGCCACCTATGCGGAGTTGAGCGCATGAGCGCCGCCGCCGCGATACGCACCGCGCAGGCCGACCAGCTGGGCGACCAGATCATTGCCGCAGGCTTCGCGCCAAACGGCTTTGTGCTGGACATTAACGGGGCGCTTGATGTGCCCCGCGACTTTCCCCTTTCCGCGCCGTGGAATCTGCCGTCGCGCCTGTTTCAGTTCCCCATCGAGGTCATCCGCGCAGAGCAGGACGAGCCGCGCAAGATCGGCCTTCGCCATCCTTTGCTTGCCGCCCATCCTTTCGTGCAACACGTCGAGCGTGCGCTTGGGATCGAGATCGCCCGCGATGGCGTGACGAACCGCCACGGCTACAGCAACCGCGTTCATTCGCTCTGGCATCATGCGGTGGACCTTATCAGCGCCGGGAAATGGCGCGAATTGCTCGCCACGCAGGAGTTCACCGAGCCGCGCAATATCTTCAATGCCGTTGTCTATGGCCTTCGCTATTCGGACCACGCCGACAGGAAGGCGAGCGGCCACATCAGCACCGTCGAGGCCCGCCAGATCATGCGGGAAATGGGAGCTACCGAGCCGACCGACCGCGCCGCGTTGCTTCGCAGCTTTTCCGCGCCGTCGCCCTGCCAGCAGGAACGCGGGGCCGAGCATTGGCCGATCAATCTTCACGGACCTTGCGCCGAGGATAAGGCATGGTCTTTCATCATCGGGATCGAGGATGGTTGGTTTTCCTATGACCGTTCCGGGCATCTGCAATGGTCCCCCATGGGCCGCGACCGTTACGCGGCAGGCGATAGCGCCAGCTTTACCGAGGCGAGCGGCCAGACCGCTTTCGCCTTTTGAGGGGATCGAGCATGGCCCGCCATTGCATCCGCGAACCTCGCTACGTTCCCCCGGTGCAGCGCATCGGGGAGCAACCCGACTTGTTCGGTGGACCGACCCTTAGCCACGTTGCCGAGCGCCAAGGACCGCCGAAAGGATGGCAGCGCCAATTGCAGAAATGGGGCCGCTGCACCGTCATTGCCGATCTTGAGGCAGCGCCGCCGTCTGTCATCGACCCTCCCCCGTCCCCGTCTCCGGTTTTCCTTGTCGCTTGCGTTGCTGCGAAGCTGGACCGCCCCGCCCCGGCGCGCGATCTTTACGCATCGCCATGGTTCCAGAAGGCCCGTGCCTATGTCGAACGACAGGGCGGCGCATGGTTCATCCTGTCAGCAAAGCATGGCCTGATCGCCCCGGAAACCGTCATCGCGCCCTATGACGAAACGCTAGGCGCGATGAAGGCAGGCGCGCGCCGCCTTTGGGGCGCGCGCGTGATCGAAGCAATGGCCGAGCAGATCGACGCCGCCGCGCCGCTGATCGTTCTCGCAGGCCGCAACTATCGCGATCCCCTTTGGCCGCAGATCGAACGGCGCGCATCGGTTCCGATGGAGGGGCTTGGAATCGGTCAGCAGCTCGCTTGGTTGAGCGACAACTGAGAGCGAGAATTGTCGCGGTCCATGCGCAACTTCGCACGATGCGCTTCGAGGGGGCATCTGTTTGTCGCGCCGCCCTTTCAATCTATCCAACGCCATTTGGCGTTGTGAGTTTGAGGATTATAGGCCCAGCAACGGCCCAAGCCCCCCGGTAGGGCCGCCCACTCTCGGCAAGCGCAAATGGCGTAGTTTGCGCTTGCCGGGAGACCAGTTGCCCTCTCTATATGGCAAGGTGACTGCCCTCTCACCGACAGCGCCCTTGTGGACCCAAGATCAGGCCATCGCCTATGAGGCGGCCCTTGAGGCCATCAACGACGTTATCGCCGGTTACAGTGAGCAGATCGCGCTCGAGCATGGTTGCGTAGCGCCGAACGCGGCGCGGATCGCTTGGCTCGAAATGCGGACGGATCAGGCATCGGCCACCGGCCATGCGCTCAATGTGGTGGATGATGAGAATGTCCGGCAAACGCTGCTGGAATACAGCGCGATCGTTCGGGCGCGAGACGGCGCAGGGTGAAGGTCCGCTCGATGGGCGGGCGTTAGTTTGTTAAATCCCCCCGTCAGTGTCTTCCTAGCATGAGGGCTGCACCAGGCCGCATCAAGGATCGGCGGTTCCCCCAATTTGCTGCGCAAATCGGCTCCCCCACCGCCCGCTAGCGCGGCCGCTTCGCGGTCCCTGACCCGACCCGGCGCTGCCCTCCCCTTGGCCTTGCCAATTCCGGCAACAAGGAGGTTGTTATGTCTCATCGTCTGTTCGCTCAGCTGGCTTTCGAGCGTGCGCTTGGAAATGCTGCGATCGAGGCGCTGGCGACCGCGTTGAACGATAAGGATCATTTCGACGCGGAAAGCATGTGGCCGAAAGACCCGATGTTTATCGGCAAGACGAGTGCTGACATCGAGGCGGTTGCGGCCGAGCTGGGCCAGATCATCGAGGACCGTATAAAGGACGTGCTCGACGGCCCCGGCATCCGCAACATCGAGCGCGGCGAATGCGTCTATCCGCAAGTCGTCGCGGTCGTGCTGGCGGCCAAGGCGAAGCGCGGCCAATCCGGCTGACGCCGGAGGGGCGGGCTAACCCCGCCCCCTTTCGCCCGCTGGGCGAAACCGATGATCTCGGTGCCATGCAGAGCGCGGGGCGGGGCATCGAACCCCGCCCCGCGCAATCTCTTCTCTCTGTGTGTCGTGGCATTTTGGCATGGGTGCGCGCCAGCTTTCAAGGATCGGCGGTCCCCCCAATTTGCTGCGCAAATCGGCTCCCCCACCGCCCGCTAACGCGGCCGCTTCGCGGTCCCTGACAGCCGGCGCCGGTGCCCATGCCGGGTGTCTCCCGTCACCAACGAGAAGGAGAACCGGATGCACATCAAATTGTTTAGAGCACTGAAAGCGGCTAATCTGTCCGACGACGCCGCAGCGGAAGTTGTAGAGGCTATTGAGGAGTATATCGCCGTGAAGGTTCAGGAGGCGAACAAGGGAATCGAAAGCAAGCTGACGGCACAAACTTGGGTCATCGGCAGCGTCGGTTTCGTCCTCGCAGTCATCGGCCTCGCGCCCGCTTTCATCAAACTGTTCCAGTAAGACAAAGGGAGGCTTCGGCCTCCCTTTTTTTGCCGAACCGCCTGATTGTCAGGAGACGCAAATTGACCGACTTCGCACAAGCACGGCTCGATATGTTCGAGAGCGGTTTATTCGGCCAGGGCAATGCTTTCTGGCGCTGGATCGCCACGGACGAGGCGCGGCCCTATCTGACCGCTTTCGCCGTCGATCGCGCGCCACCCAGCGGAAGCGAGTTTTTCGCGGCCGATCTTAGCGCCGAGGATCTACTTGATTCCGAACACCTGGCCGAGCTGGCCCAGAAGATCGAAGCGGCTCACGGCTACCCCAAGACAGGAGAACGACAGTGACCGCATCACTCGCCGAGCGTCGCAGTCCGCTCACCATCAAGCCCGACCCGTCCAAGGCCGCGCAGGCGTGCCGCCTGCTGATCCGCGCCTATCTTGACGGCCCCGATGGCGTCGAATGGTCGGACGTCCAAGACGCCCTGACCGTCGCCCTGCAAGCCTTTCACTTGCCGGAGACGTTCGTTGAAACCGAGGGCGGACGATGGCAGTAAGGCACAGCACTTCGCGCCGTGGCTTCCGAAACACGCAGGAGAATTCAATGCGGAACATCGCTCTAGTCCTGGCATTACTTGCCACCACTGGCCCCGTAGCAGCGCAGGATTACCTAGGCACGCATCTCGACTCGGTTCGAGACGAAACACTGCGTCGTCACCAACAGGACATGGTGACGGACAGGCCTGGCGAGAGAAGGTCCAAGGCGCCTCCGCGTACCACGCCGTCACGGCAGGTTTCGCAGGCCGAGCGGCAAGCCGCCTTCTCTAGAAACAAGGCCGAGTATCGTCGCAGGATGCTGCGGGACGGCCCCGCCGCAGCGAACCGATGGCTGGACGAGCAGGCTGGCGCAGCCCCGGCCGACGCCCGTCCGAGGGCGACAACGCGCACCGGCAAGACGAGCTGCAAGAAGGTTCGCTGGGTCAATCGCGCGACGCCGGGATTCGGTGGAGGCCCGATGACAATGAGCCGGGTCGCCGTCTGCGCGGACTAGTTTGCGAGGGACGCGATCCGCCCCGACCCGGCACGACTTAAGCGCTTAAGCGAAGCCGCCCCTCGGGGCGGCCTGGTTCGCCTATCGCGACCCCGGCGTTGCGCCGGCGTCGGGTTCCTTGTTCGCAGCTCCGGCCGGCGGCCGCGTAGCATGCTCCGCACAGCTCACCCCTTCATTCCCTGCATTACAACCAGCTCCATCATTCTGCTGCACCACCACCAGGCGTGCCGTTGAGCTGTTGTTGCCGGGGTTAGGATCCACGACCCCCGCAGGTGGAGTCACCGTGGCCGTGCTGACTAGCCGCAGCCGCCTAGCGGCCCGCAGCGGTGGCCGGGGAACCGGCCACCGCACCCGCAATCCGAGACAGGAGCCACGCCATGAGCAACGACACCGAGACGGCAGCCCGTGCCCTGGTCGAAGCCACCCGCAGCGGCAAGCTCGGCGACGCCTACCGCGTCCTGGACAAACGCCCCGTGGACGAGGTGCAGGCAATCGCCTTGCAGGCCGGATTCTCGTGCATCAGCCGCACCAACCGGCGCAGCTTCATGGTGCACATCGTCCGCCAGGTGGCGGACGCCGCCCGCAACAAGACCGACGGCTACGGCCTGCGCGACCTCGCCGCCAAGGCGGCGCGCTGACGCCCGCCGCCAAGGGCCGTGACCGGCCCCTTAGCGCCGTGCGCGCCGGGGTTATTTGCGAGTAGCTGTGCGCTGTTGCTCCGCCACGTCGCGGATCATAGCTGCCCAGCATCCCAAGATCATGCCCTCTTCATTATCGACTTCGCTTGTGGCGACCGCATAGATACCCAGCAAGTTTGCAACCTCGCTCGCCTCGACAATGCCTTGGCGCGCAAGCAGCGTGGCAAACATCGAGAGTGCTCCCCCCATTGCCCGCACCAGCGGCGCATCTTGTAGCAGTCGGTCAAATTCGCGGGGCGGGTTACTGGACATAGATTGTTCCGATCAAATTAAGCGACTGCCTTTCAGGACTTATCGCGGGAAGTGCTATCCGCTGCCAATAATTCGACAACCGATAATCCGAAAACATCGGCAAGGCTCTCCAAGGTAGCAAGCGTTGGATTACCATGTCCGCGCACCATGTATGAAATATGTGACGCCGCAACGCCCGAGCGTTCGGACAACTCCCCTTGAGTTATGCCTAGTTTCTTTAGTTCGCGAGCGATGTTGGCCCCTAGCTGGGCCATCAACGGCGATGTTCGTTTCAGGTATATGGTTGGCATCGTGTTCGCGTCCTTCTGGCTAGGCGCAGAATGTCGGCACGGGCAGCATGGCGCAATAGGGTTGCTCTAGAAGCTATTTGCGCCATGGCTTTCGCGCCTAGCGCAGATGGTATAGATTGTGCGCCATGTTCGTGCTGGAACATGGGATAATGAACATGCAGTCACCGATCGCGCTGTTTAATGCGAAGCTTGCCAAGACGGCGAACCATAGCGCAACGGCTTCGGCTGATAGCCTCGGCGGCAGCGCGATCGAGCGGATCAACGATCCTCACATTATGGACAAACTGCTAGCAACTCTCGAACCGCGAGAAGAGCAAATTGTGCGCCTAAGGATTGGTGGTCCCGAGGGGGAAGCGCAAACGCAGCGAACAGTGGCAAGTGTGGTGGGGCTTTCGCCTGGTTCGATCGGACAGATCGAAGCAAAGGCCTACAGACGGATGCGATGGGTGATGAACAATCTCGGCACGGACGCGGCCGTGCTCGATGCGCTCATTGCGAAGCGAAATGCTGATAGGGCGCGGGAAGAGGAAGTTGCCGCTAGCGCGGCCGAAGCAGCGGCCAGAGAGCAGGACCAAAAAAGGATTGATGCTCGACACCGCGATGAAAGGCGGCGCGCGAAAGCTCGAAAGCGAGCGTGGGAGCGCCAGCTACGCAAGGCGGAGGAACAGCACCAGGCCTTGAATGATGAGGCGGCTTATCTTGCGCAGCGCATAATCGCGCTAGAAGGACGGAACCGGGTCATTCGCATGTTTCTCCCCCGCAATTCTGAGCTTGAGCGATTGCGCGCAAGAGCGCGCCAGTGCGGAATTGAAATCGCACAAGCGGACGCAGGCATTGCCAAGCTTCGCTCATCGCCGCCCGAGGGGCCTGACCTTGCTGACTGAGAACGTTCCTTCCCCTGCCCCACAGATTGCCCGCGTCTATCTGCGCGTCAGCACCGACGCGCAGGATTTGCGTCGCCAAGACGCGATCGTGGGCGAAGCAAAGGCCGCAGGCTACTATGTCGCGGCGGTCTATCGAGAGAAGGCATCGGGTGCCCGCGCCGACCGCCCCGAGCTTTTGCGAATGATTGCCGATCTTCAACCCGGCGAAGTAGTGATCGCGGAGAAGATCGACCGGATAAGTCGTCTCCCCTTGACCGAGGCTGAGCAGCTGGTTGAGACAATTCGTGCGCGAGGCGCGCGACTTGCCATTCCCGGCGTCGTGGACCTGTCCGACCTCGCGGCCGATGCCGATGGCATCGCCCGCATCGTGCTCGAATCTGTTCAGGCGATGCTCTTGAAGATCGCCTTACAGATGGCCCACGACGATTACACCGATCGCCGCGAGCGACAGCGCCAGGGTATCGCCTTGGCAAAAGCCGCAGGTCGCAGCGGAGGGCGCAAAGGCGATCGGGCAACGCACGCCCGCATTGTGGCATTGCGCGAGGCGGGCAAGAGCATTGCCAAAACGGCAGAGCTGGCCGATTGCGACCGCAGCACAGTCAAGCGAGTATGGGCGGCGCATCGCGCCGCCCAGGTGCAAGAACCCAGCCCTCAGCGAAATCACCGTGAGCGGAAACGCTGATTGCCCTTTCTGTTCGGCTTCGCGCCGGTGGCAGCTGCCACCGGCAGTCCCCTGCCCGCGTCAACGGACTGCCAGCCAGGGAAAGAGCGGCGGAGCCGCGACAGGGTTTTCCAATCGCCCCCATGCCGATCGAGCGCAGCGACCTATGGGCGCCAATGGCCGGTGGCAGCTGCCACCACCGCCAGTCCAAATTGCTGCATCTACTCGGGCGGTTTCCTTTGGGCGTTGCTGTCTGACGGATACGAACTGCGCATCGCCACTAATGCGGGCAAGCAGAAAACCGGCCTTCGGCCTTGGGTTTCCGCAAGCGGACCCTCCCATTTTCAGCTTGCCCGCGTGGCTCAGCTCCGCCGCAAAAAATCCGTCAGCAACGCTTATCCAAAGGAGACTACCATGCAGAACATCGCTGAATTTCGGATCATCGGCCGCGTTGGCAGTGTCGATACGACCGATAAAGTCACCCACGTTTCCGTCGCCGCGAACTACAACCGCAAGGATGGCGATGAATGGAAGACCGATACGCACTGGAACCGTGTGACGTTCTTCCGCCAGCTGGCAGAGCGCGCCGCTGATCTGGGCAAGGGCGACCTCGTTCACATCACCGGACGGGTCCGCCAGAACAGCTACGAGAGCAATGGCGAAACCCGCTACTCGGTGGACCTGATCGCTGAGGGGCTGGGCATCCTGACGAGGGGCGGGGCTGATTAAGCCCCCTCCCTTTCCCCATAAGACGGGCGGCCTAGCGGCCGCCCTTTTTTGTGGACAATGCCTCTCATAGACCCTAACGATAATAGGGTTTAATTTTGCGAGGCATTTGTGGCGGCCAAACTGTTCAATCGTGTAGCGAGCTTGCGCATCGCTGCCGGACTTACGCAATCCGAGCTGGCGGCGAGGATTCACGTCTCACCTGAAACAGTCGCCGCCATCGAGAACGGCAGGCAGGACGCCACTTTGATAACGGCGCTCCGAATGTCCCACGCACTGCGAACTCAAGTGCCGAACATCTTTAGGGAGCAGCCTTTCCCTAAGCTGATCGGCTCCGATCGAGGCGAGAGCCGCACAGCTTAGGAGGTCACTATGCGCCGTCAGATCGTCAGCAAACTCCGGCGTGCAGCAAGCGCGCTACGGACGGCTATGCTTTTGGCGTGGCTTATCCTGCTGATCGCAGCTGGCGCGCTCATGCTGATCGTGGCTCTTATTGTCGCCACGCTGGCCCACGCTGCCTTTGGCTGGTGGGGCGTGGCCGTGGTCGCAGCTTTCGTGCTGGCGGCTATCTTCGGCAAAGATCCACCGACCGAACCAACCAGCCCGCGTCGCAAGCGCAAGGGCCTTCACCTGAATGACGATCCGAACCCATGGTATATGCAGTCGCAGTATCGCTTCGGATCGGGAAATAGCGCCGCCCATAACCGCTGGCACAAGTAGCCCGTGGCGCAGCCATTGAAGGGATTCTCAATGCGAACAATCGTAGTGACTAATGAGCGCGGTGGCATCGGCAAGACCACGCTTACCTGTCATATCGCGTGGCATCTGGCCGAGCAGGGCAAGCGTGTCGTGGTCCTTGACCTGGACAAGCAATGCCACAGTGCCGGAATGCTGAAAGCCGAGTTCGAGCAGATCGGGCCGGTTCAGTCGATACTCGACTTCGCCCCCGTCGAGGAACCTCCGGCGCTGGCTTGCTTCAAGAACACGAGGCAAGTGGTCGAACTGACGACTGACGGCCCGCAGCAGGGCCAGCACATCGCCGCCTATGTTCGCGCCATTCGTGCCGGCCTTGCCAAGCACTACGACTATTGCGTGATCGACACGGCCCCGGCTTGGGATGGCCGCAACCTTATGGCGCTGATCGCATCCGATTATGTCGCGGTGCCTTTAGACCCCGACAAAACCGCACGGCAATCGCTCAACGAGATTTCGCAAAGCATCAGCCTTGCCAATAAGGTTCGGGGGGAGGGCAACGAAACCCGCTTCGGGATCGTGTTCAATCGTGTGCAGACGACGAGTGAAGTGTCTAAAATGCTCATGGAGCGGATCGGGCAGGCGCTACCCGCCAATGTTGTCCCGCATACCATCCCGCACCGCGAGCATATGCGCGAGGCGGCCCTTCTCGAAATTCCCGTGTGGCGACTTGCCAAGGATACGCGCCGCAGCGCGCCGGTCCTGCGCGAAGTCGTCTCCTACATTGTCGATCAAGCTGAGAGGGAAGCCGCATGAGCAAGGCAGCTGTCAAACCGGCGAAGAAGAGCTTTGCCGACTTCGATATGGACGCGATGGATTTTTCGGCCGTCCCCGCGAATACCGAGTTCAAGGCAGCTGGGCGGTTTCAGCGCCTTCCGCTCGCTGACATTGATCCAGACCCCGCGCAGGTTCGCCGGGAGTTCGACCAGGCCGAGATTGATGCACTGGCCGCGACCATCAAGGACCGCGGCTTGCTGCAACCCATCGTCGTCGCGCCAACATCGAACGGCCGCTACATCATCCGATACGGCGAGCGGCGCTACCGCGCGTGCCGCCAGCTTGGTTTCGACCAGATCGACACCGTTCTGGATCAGGCCGACGCCGAACGCGATATTGGCCTCGACCAGTTTCTTGAGAACGAACAACGCCAAGCCCTAAGTCTGGCCGAGCGCGTCAGTTTCATCGCGAGCCGCGTCAGTGACACGCTTTCGACAAAGGATCTAGCCGCGCGCATCGCCAAGCCGCATTCGGAAGTGAAGCGCCTCTACTCGCTGCGCACCTTGCCCGAGGACATTCTTGCCGCGTTGAAGAATTGTTCTCCGCGCGCCGCCGTCGCCATCAAACACGCGATCGAGCTGGACGAGGAGGCCACGCGCAATTTCGTGGTCACGAATGAAAATCCGACAGCCGCCGCCTGCGAGCAGTTTCTTGCCACGCTCCAAGGCGGTCCCGATGAAGAGAGCGCTCAGGCCGGCGCCGCTAAACCGAATGACGATTCAGCGCTGCCCCAAGAATCGCGCGCGCCGGTGGCAGCTGCCACCAGTGCAGCAGATGAGCGTCGGGAGCGGCCCGAACTGGATGCCGGCGACGACGAGCGGGAAGGGGAGGGCGCTGCGCTTGCCGAGCGTTCCGATCACAAGCCGCGCACCCCCCGTCAGCCGAAAGAGGCCAACGACGCACCGGCCATCATCATTCAGGGCCGTCGCGGGATTGTTCTCAGCGGCCAGGTCACGGTTCGGTTCGACGGCGAGGCTGCGCCCCAAACCTTCGACTTCTGATAGCTTTTACCGTCCACGTTCACTCAGCATTGAGGCGGCGTGGAATTTTGAAGCGGTGGCAGTTGCCACCGCTTTTTGTTTGTGGGGTAGGTATCTACTTTATGGCAGGATAAGCCTTGCGGCGGCTAATGTTAACCGATACGCTCAATCCTATCGGATCGCGCTTCACGGTTGGGAGATACCTACCCCACATGGAAAAGACGCTGGGCTTCAAGATCGAGGCGGCCAAGCTCGCAAAGATCGACGCGCTCGCGCAGACGAGGGGAGGGCGCGGCCCCTTCATGCGTCAGCTGGTTGACGCGGTGCTCAGGCAGTCCGGGGCGGCCATCGAGGCCGCGCCTGTTGCCGACCGCGAGGCCGCTGGCGAGCACCGCCTTTATCTTCGGCCCACCGAAACCGAACTGGCCGTGATCCGCCATCGCGCAAAGGAGCGCCGCATGACCCCGGCGACCTGGGCGATGGCTCTTGTGCGGCGACACATCGGCATTGCCGCGCCTGTCGATCGCGAGTTGCGCGAAGAGCTGTTGAATTGCCGTCAGGCGTTACAGCGCATTGGCCGCAACGTGAATCAGATCGCCCGAGCGGCGAACAAGATGGCGCTGGCGGACAATGCAGCGGAGATCGCCGGCGAGCTGCATAAGGTCAACGACCTGCGCGCGGCGATCGGCGCGGCCGTCGAAGGTATCGGTGCAGCCACGAAGGCCGATCTTGTCTATTGGGAGGTGCCCGGTGAGCGACTTTGACAGCAGCTTTGAGGCGGGCCAGCTCGCCGCGCTGTTCAAACCAAAGCTGACCAGCGACCCGAACAGGCGCGGCGCCGACATGTTGCTGCGCTCGCTTAGTTCGAGGCGAGCAGGCCAGGGCGGGAGCACCCGGGCGCGGCTTGCTCGCATTGTCAGCCGTGCTCCGGAGGTCATGGTCAAGGTTACGGGCAGGCCGAAGGGCAAGAACCACGCGGCTGCGCATTTCGACTATATCGGCCGAAAAGGCGATGTGCCGCTTGAAACGCGCGATGGCGACATTCTGACTGACAAGGAAGATCGGGCGGCGCTGGCGCGCGATTGGGGCGATCCTGTCTATTGGCGTGACAATTCTACCGTAGCCGCCGTGAGCATGGTTTTTTCGATGCCGGCAGGCACAGACCCCGACAAGGTTCTTTCAGCGGTGCGCGAAGTCGCGCGGAGCGAGATCGGGCATGAGTGGGATTACGTCCTGGCGCTGCATACGGACACACCACGGCCTCACGTGCATGTGACGGTTGCAGCGCGCGGTGACACGGGGAAACGCTTCAACCCGCGACCTCAAACGCTGCATCATTACCGGGAGCGCTTTGCCGAGGAATTGCGGGCGAGGGGGGTTACTGCCGAGGCAACGCCTCGCGCAGCGCGCGGTGTCGGCCGAGCTGGTCAAAGCATGGCCCTGAATCGGATGCGGCAGCGCTACATGGCCGGCACCGCACCTGCACCGTTTGCCAATCAGAAGATCACTGCGGCCGCGCGAGACCAGCTGGCGGGGCGGTCCACCGCTCCGGATTTCGTGGTGCGCGGGCGGCAGGCATGGACTGAGACGCAACACCGCTATCTAGCCGCCGCCAAGCGCCTTGAGGCAAGCAGCGATCCAGCTGACCGCCAGCTTGCCGACCAGGTGCGGCAATTTGTGGGGGCAGGGCGAACGCCTACAATTCATGAGCGATCGGTAGCCGCGATGGAGCGGAAGCGGCAGAGCGAACGATCTAGGAACCGCGATCGTTCGCGGGAAGGGCCAGGACGATAGTTACTGGCCGTGCTTGGTCCAGCCAACGCTGTTTGCGCGTTCCAAAGCGACCAAGGCGTCTGATACCGCCTTCTGCGCGACTAGAAGATAACCTTCGGCAATACTGGGCCATGTTAACTCATCGAACGGATTTGTGACGTTGCCGTTGAAATAATCGAGAGCTTCATGGGCGCGTGCAGCCGCCTCGATTACCTTGGCGGTTTGTTTCTTTGCCCTGTCAGATTTCTTCATCGTGCCTCATGAGGCCATAGCCCATCAAGAGATCGCAAGCGGTGGCAGCTGCCACCGCTCTACCTTCCGTCAGTTTTGAGCCCG
>NCHM01000697.1 GCA_002257205.1 Rhizobiales bacterium 24-66-13
CGACGATGATGCCTTTGGTCCCGACAGCCCGCAGATTTCCGAGCCCCTGGACGCCCGCATCCGCCGCCTGAAGGAGCATGCGCCCGGACCGCCGGAAGACTATATCCCGGCACGCGCGCGCCGAACGGAGGCGTCGCGTGGTGAAGAAACCCGCGCCGAAGTCTCGCGCGCTGAAATCCCGCGCGAGGACGACCGCGAGGTGACGTTCCGGGCGGACATGCGCGATGGCGAGCGCCGGCCGCCGCCCGGCCCAGCGCGCGGGATCGCCCCACCGGCGGACGATTGGCCTAGGGAATGGCGCGAGGAGGAGCCGCGATTCGCGGCGGACCTGAGTGCCGAGCCGCGCTCTGCGCACCCCGGCACCCCGCCTTTGCGCGCGGATGATCGGCGTGACGCCCGCCGGGCCGAGGCCTACACGCCGTCACGGCCCCCAGCGGCGTCCGCCGCCGAGCCGATCGGTAAATTGCGGCTGGGGCCATTGACCGGCCCGGTGGAGGAATTCGAATTGGAGGATCCGGAGCCGTTGCGGTGGGATCATCATCAGGGCTTCCGGCCGGAATCCGCACCGCGCGAGCCGCATCGGCCGGGTCCGCCCGAGCAATATCTGCCGCCGCATCTGCGTTCCGACCCGCGCCTGGTGGGCGCGCCGCCGGTGCCGATCCCGGTTTTATCCCGCGACGACGTGCATCGCCTTCAGGCGACGCTCTATGAATTGGGCGAATGCCGCCGCCTGCTGGGCGGAGCGGTGGAACGGCCGGACGATTCGTCCCAATAAGCTGCCCGTGCGCCGTTGGCGCGGCATTTCCCGCACGTCTGGAAGAGGGTGCCGTACGAACGGCGACGGCACCCCGTGTCGCTCAGTTCGCGGGTTCGTCCGCCTGAGACTGCTGGAGCCACGCGAACAGATTGATCGGTGCGGGAGCGGCCGCGGCCTTGTCCTGGGCCGGGGCGGCTTCGGCCACCTGTTCGCGTCCCAGCACGGCGACGGAGACGCGCGTCAGGCCGTGGCTGGTGAATCCGAGTTCTGACGCCGCGGCGCGCGAGACGTCGATGATGCGACCCCGGACGAACGGTCCACGGTCGTTGATGCGGACCACCACTGTGCGGCCATTGCGCAGGTTGGTCACGCGAACCTTCGTTCCGAAGGGGAGCGAGCGATGGGCCGCAGTCAGGGCATTGGGATTAAAACGTTCGCCGCTTGCGGTGCCCCGTCCCTGCCAATAATAAGAAGCAACACCGGTCTGTCCGGCATCGGCTTTGGCTGGTGTACAGAACGCGCCGAGCGTCAGCGCAAATGTTCCAATCAGAAACCCCTTCTGGATCTCCATTCCCTCGACCTCCATTGTTGTTGATGGGAGATCGGCGAATGACGTTCTATTGGGGCGACAATGTCACTGTTCCGCGGCGAAATCATGATATCTTACCGCTAAGCTTG
>NCHM01000698.1 GCA_002257205.1 Rhizobiales bacterium 24-66-13
CGCACGCGATAGCCCGCTTCCACCGCGCGGGCGGCGAGGCGGGCGAACTTGGTGGCCGGCCATTGCTTGGCCGGGCCATATTCCGCGCCCGGGCAGAGCGCCATCACCGGCCCCTCCCCCGCGAGCGGAAACCGCCCGGCCGCCGCCTCGCGCGCGCCGTCGGGCAGGAACAGGGTGGGACGGGGCGCGGCCAGCTGGTCGCCGCGCGGGGCGCCGAGGGCGACGAAACGGTCGATGGTGCGCGCGGTCTTGCGATCCCGGTCGGGACGCGAATCCGTCAGCAGCAGGCTGCGGCCCTCGGCGGCATAGCCGATGCG
The DNA here is from genome assembly GCA_002257205.1 of Rhizobiales bacterium 24-66-13. Classification (GTDB taxonomy): domain Bacteria; phylum Pseudomonadota; class Alphaproteobacteria; order Rhizobiales; family Xanthobacteraceae; genus NCEH01. The sequence continues at coordinate 318 of NCHM01000698.1, forward strand.
CTCGGGAATGCCGGCGGCGAAGGGCACGATGGCGGCCTTGAAGGCGCGGGGCAGGATGATGGCCTTGCCATAGCCTTCCTTGCGCAGCGCGCGCCCGGCCTTCCAGCGCTCCATGAGGCCGAACTCGCCATGACCGAGGCCGAGGGGAATGGTTCTGCGCACGCCCCGGATCAGCCGCGCGATCGGCAGCGACGCCGGTGGCGCGATGACGTCGATGGGGCGGCCGGGATCGCGGATGCGCAGGCTTTCGATCAGGCTCGCCGCCATCACCATGTCCCCGACCCAGGACGGGCCGACAAGCAGGATGGGCGAATAGGAACCGATGGCGCGCATTTTGTGCTCACTTGGACCCGCGCGTCTTGGCAAGACGCGCGGTGCCCGTCAAGGCGCGATCCCGTGACGATAGGCAAAGCCGCCGGATACGGCGTGCGGGCGGCGGCACGATCGGACCGTCGGCGCGCAGGCGGGGCGCGGATGAAGCCGGAGTGCGCGGCAGCAAAAAAATCCGCGATAAGAAAGGCTCTAATAAAAAGGCGCCGGCAGACCGGCGCCTCTTCGAAGCATTCAAACGAAGACGTGCGATCAGGCCGCCTTGTTGAGGGTCTTTTCCACGCCGGCCTTGATGGGCTCGGAGGATTCAGTCGCGATCTTCTGCGCGAGGGCCGACAATTCCTTCGCTTGGCCGGAAAGCGCGTCGAACTGGTGGCGCAGATGCGAGGTGGAAAGCTCCACCGCCTCGGCCGCCGACTTCGCGGAAACCACCGACGCGAAGAAATCGAACGCGGCATTCACGTTCGAGCGCAGGATTTCGAGCGACTTGAGATTGTATTCGGAGACACCCTTGCTCGCGGTCGAATAGCTGTCTTCGAGGATGTCGCTGGTCTGCGTTGCGGCAGCCTTGAGCTTTTCGTAATTGTCGCGATAGCTCTCGACGCTCTTTTCCGCCATTTCGCGGAAAGCGGCCGGAACTTCCATCTTGGAGAACGCGCCGTTGGCGGCGTTCATTTGGTCCTGGAAGGCTTTGGCAAAGGTGTCGTTCATAGTTCCCTCGGTGCGGTGGCGTGGCTTCAATTCAGGCCCGCGCAGGCCGAAAAGCGCGCTCGAACACTGCCAA
>NCHM01000699.1 GCA_002257205.1 Rhizobiales bacterium 24-66-13
CATGAACGCCAACAGCTTCGATTCCAGCAAGGTGACACCGCTCGGCGCGCCGGTGCGCCGCAAGGAAGACCGTCGCTTCATCACCGGCAAGGGCCGCTATACCGACGATCTCGCCCGGCCGGGCCAGGCGCATGCCTATTTCCTGCGCTCGCCTTATGCCCATGCCCGCATTCGCGGCATCGATATTTCGGCGGCGGCGCGGATGCCGGGCGTGGTGGCGATCCTGACCGGGGAGGATCTCGCGCGGGACGGGCTCGGCGGCCTCATCTGCGGCTGGATGATCCACTCCAAGGATGGTTCGCCCATGAAGGCCGGCACCCACCCCGCCCTCGCCAAGGACAAGGTGCGCTATGTGGGCGACCATGTGGCCGTGGTGATTGGCGAGACGCTGAACGCCGCCAAGGACGCGGCGGCCGCCATCGCGGTGGATTACGAGGTGCTCCCCGCCGCCGCGGATCTCGGATCGGCGCAGGCGGCCGGCGCGGCGCAGATCCATGACGAGGCGCCGCGCAACACGGCCTTCGAATGGGAATTGGGCGACAAGGCCGCCACCGAGGCCGCCTTCGCCCGCGCTGCCCATGTGACGACCATCGACCTCGTCAATAATCGCCTCGCCCCAAATCCCATGGAGCCGCGCGCGGCCATCGGCGAATATGATGCCGGGGATGAATCCTACACGCTTTGGACCACCAGCCAGAACCCGCACGTGGCGCGCCTCGTGCTGTCCGCCTTCGTCGGGCTGGCGCCCGAGAACAAGCTGCGCGTGATCGCGCCGGACGTGGGCGGCGGCTTCGGCTCGAAGATCTTCATCTATGCGGAGGAGACGGTCTGCGCCTGGGCCTCCAAGCACGTCGGGCGACCGGTGAAATGGACATGCGACCGTTCCGAGGCGTTCCTGTGCGACGCCCATGGGCGCGACCACATCACTCACGGCGCGCTGGCGCTGGATGCGCAGGGCAAGATCATCGGCTTCCGGGTCAAGACCGCCGCCAATATGGGGGCCTATCTCTCCACCTTCGCCTCTTGCGTTCCGACCTATCTCTACGCGACGCTGCTGTCCGGCCAATACGACATTCCGGCCATCTATTGCGAAGTGGACGCGGTCTATACCAATACCGCCCCGGTGGATGCCTATCGCGGCGCCGGGCGGCCGGAAGCGACCTTCCTGGTGGAGCGCATCGTGGAGAAGGCGGCGCGCGAGATCGGGCAGGATTCGGCCGAATTCCGGCGGCGCAATTTCATCACCAGCTTCCCGCATCAGACGCCGGTGATCCTGTCCTACGACATCGGCGGCTATGCGGCCTCGCTCGATAAGGCGCTGGAACTTGCGGATTATGCCAATTTCCCCGCCCGCAAGGCGGAAGCCGCCCGGCGCGGCAAGCTGCGCGGCATCGGGCTTTCCAATTATATCGAAGCCTGCGGCATTGC
>NCHM01000062.1 GCA_002257205.1 Rhizobiales bacterium 24-66-13
CGCGAAGAGGGTGCGATGGTTTCTGCGGATCTGGTGCAGCGGATGGCGAAGAAGGCTCACGCGGCCGCGCGGGCCCGCTATCCCTTGCTCGAACCGTGGGATCGCCTCTCCCCCGAGCGCCGCGCCTATCAATCCCGCCTCATGAGCCAGGCGCTCTCGGCGCTGACCGCGCGCGACCTGCTCGACCTTCTGGATGCGGTGCCCGAGGTGATCGCCCTGCCCGCCGAGCCGAGCCCGTTCGCGCTCGCCGAATTGCAGGAAGCCGCCATCGGCGACAATGGCACGGTCAGCGATGCGCGGCGCCGCTATCGCTCGCTTCTGGCCATCGCGGCGCGGCCGCTGCGGATGCGGCGTGCCGGCCAGCCCAATTCCTAGGACCGATCGAGCTTCATGGCTTGACGCCGTTGCGGGAAACATCGTCATGCACGGGCTCGTCCCGTGCATCCACGCGGCACCGCTGGCACCGGCTCTTCAAGGCCAAGTGGGCGACCCGGCGTAGATGGCCGGGACGAGCCCGGCCATGACAGCGGGTCGATGAAAGACAATCGCGCGCACCGGCCGTCAGGCGCCTCGACGATAAACCAAGGCCATGAACGTCGATCCGGCCTTGAGCGCGGGCGCGGGCCCCTCAGCCGTCCCATTCCTGCCGGGCCACGAGCCGGGCCTTCAGACATGCCAGCCCGCCGATCATGCCATAGCCGCCGACACTGCCCGCATAGGCATAGGTCACATTATGATCCTTGTGCAGGAAGGTCCCGGCAAGCCCGACCAGTTCGCCGGCGCGGGCGGCCTCCAGCAGGCGCTCCAGCTCCGCGACCACGGTGGGGTTCGGCGTCGACGCGGCGGGCGGCAAGGCTGTTCCGCGCAGGCTGATGACTTTCTCGGACATGGCCGGTCTCCTCGTTCCACGCCGAAACAAGCAAGGGCCGTGCCGAAAAAAAGGGCGACCCGAGGGGCCGCCCATTGTTTTTGCAGAAAGCGAGTCCTTTCACCGTTCGTCATGGCCGGGCCTGTCCCGGCCATCCACGCCGGGCCGCCTGCGCCGGCCTTGAAAAGCTGGGGCCAGCGCGGCCGCGTGGATGCACGGGACAAGCCCGTGCATGACGATGTTCTGCTGCAAGGGCGTCAAGCCATGAATGCCGATCGGCCTAAGCCCGTGCCTGACGGCGGCGCCTCAGGGGCGTCATGCCCCTGAGGACGGCAGTCTCAGCGCTTGACGGTACCGGGCACGCTGGACTGGGTCCCGCTGGCCTGAGCGCCGCCAGCCTGCGACACGGTGGTTTGGAGGGGCGAGCTTGAGTTCGAGCCCTGCGCAGCATTGCCCTGGCCGAGGCCGGAAGAGACATCGCGCACCCGCAGATTGTTCTGCACGTGGCGGACGCCGGAAACCTGCTCCGCCACATCCTCCGCGCGGCGCCGCTGGGCGCGGTCGGAAACGGTGCCGGTCAAGGTCACCTCCCCGCCGCTGGCATTCACCTCGATTTCGGAGGCATCCACCTGCCAGTCGTCGGTCAGGCGGTCGCTCACATCCTCGCGGACACGATCGTCCGAGCGGCTGTAATTCTTGGGGCCACGGCCGCGAAACTGATCCTCGCGGCGGCGCCGCTCGGCACCCTCGTCGCCGAACCAGGACGACACCTCGTCGCTCGCCCGGTCCCAGAGGCCGCGATCCTGGTCGCGCCCTTCGCCGCCATAATAGCCCTCGCGACCATAATAGCCGTCGCGGCCATAGCCGCCGCGCCCGGTCTGCTGGGGTCCGGATAGGCCCCATTCCTCGCGTCCCCAATCCGGCCGGCGCGCCTGCCGATCGCGGGAGAAGCGATAGGGATCGTCGTCGCGCGCATGGCCGTAGGAGAATTCCGAGCGGGGATAGGTGCCGCCGCCGAAATAATGTGTCTCGCGCGCTTCCGGGCCGCGCGTGTCGTGCCTGCGCGAATCCTGCCCGCGCATATCCTGCCCACGCCCGGCGCCGTAATCCTCATACGGGCCGCGCCCATAGTCGCGGTTCGGGCCGTTGCCATAATCCTGGTAGCGCCCCTGCTCGCGGGCGCCGGACGGGTCGCGCCAGCCGGGGCGGTTGCCATAGCTGGATTCCGACGAGAAATAGCGCTCGCCGCCGCGTCCATGATCGTCACGATAACCCTGGTCCCGGCCGCGGGCATAGGCCTCGCGATCAGTGCCGCCGCGCGGGCCGCTGCGGAAGCTGTCCTCGTTGCGCCAATCGGAACCGGACCGATCGTCATTGCGGTGCCGGTCGTCCTCGGTGCGCCAATTCTGAGGCATGCATTCCTCCTGCTGTGGATTTTTCCCCTCGCAGAAAAAACCGCGCCCGCACCAAGAGGTTCCGGTAAAGAGGGCCAGCATTGCTCAAATGAAATGCAATTGCCTCGAGTTCTTGCACGCCCTGTGAAAGGCAAGCACGAGCGCGGCCGATAGTCCCGGCCGCGCTTCATCGCGCCGCATCACACCATCGCCGGCCGCGCGACCTGGTGGCCGACCTCGAACAGGCGCCGATAGCGCTCGATTTCGGCGGGCGGCCCCATGGCCTTGGTGGGATTGTCGGAAAGCTTCACCGCCGGAAGGCCATTGGCGGAGATCACCTTGCAGACGATGGAGATGGGATCGAGCGCGCCGTTCGGGGCAAGGCCGCGGAAATCATTGGTCAGCAGCGTGCCCCAGCCGAAGCCGAGGCGCATGCGGCCGGTGAAGCGGGCGTGGATGCGCGCCACCTCGTCCACGTCCAGCCCATCGGAGAAGATGGCGAGCTTCTCGCGCGGGTCCTGGCCGCGCGATTTCCACCAGGCGATCACCTCCTCGCCGCCCTCGATAGGATCCTTGCTGTCGATGCGGATGCCGGTCCAGGCGGTCAGCCAATCGGGGGCGTGGGCCAGGAAGCCGGTGGTGCCATAGGTATCGGGCAGCATGATGCGCAGATTGCCTTCGTAATCCTCCTGCCAATCCGCCAGCACCTGATACGGCGCGCGCAGCAATTCCGCGTCGGTGCGGGCGAGGGCGGAATAGACCATCGGCAATTCGTGCGCATTGGTGCCGGTGGCCTCCACCTCGCGCTGCATGGCGATGAGGCAATTGGAGGTGCCGAGGAAGGTCTCGCCCAGCCCCTCCATGAGCGCTTGCACGCACCAATCCTGCCAGAGATAGCCATGGCGGCGGCGGGTGCCGAAATCCGCGACATTCACCGGGCCGAGGGCCTTGATGGCCTCGATCTTCTCCCACACCCGCGTCATGGCGCGGGCATAAAGGATCTGCAGTTCGAACTTGCCGAGATCCTTCAGCACCGCGCGCGAGCGCAGCTCGTTGATGATGGCGAGCGCCGGGATCTCCCACATGGTGGTCTCGACCCACGGCCCCTCGAACACCAGCTCATATTGCCCGTCCCACTTCTCCAGGTGGTACGCGGGGAAGCGGAAGCCCTCGAGCCAGGCCACGTAATCGGGCGAGAACATCTGCCGCTTGCCGTAGAACATGTTGCCGCGCAGCCACGTGGACTCGCCGCGTGTCAGGCTCAGCGAGCGAACGTGATCCAATTGCTCGCGCAAGGCGCCGATGTCGATGATGTCGCCGAGCCGCACCCGGCTGGTGCGGTTGTGGATGCCGAAGGTGACCTTCACATCCCGGTGCCGGCGAAAAATCGTCTGCCCCATCAGCAGTTTATAAAAGTCCGTATCGAGCACCGAGCGGACGATGGGGTCGATTTTCCAAGTATGATTGTAGACGCGCGTGGCTATGTCGGTCATGGGAATCCCGAGGCGGCGGATGACTGCTATACCACCACGCCGAAGCTGTACATCCACTTTGCCTTATTTGGATGCCACTTATCGGCTGGATCGGCCGCATTCATCACATTCTGGATTGAATGGCACCTGTTGGGACCGTGGAATTCATGCTAAGACGCAAATATAAAGTGGCCAAACTCAAAAATGGTTGTGCCGCACACGAAACAAGTACTTTTGCGATTATTTCATCGCGAGACTTGTATAATCCTGCACATATCTGGGGGTACATTTGAGCGAGGCGCTTTGCGGCGAGGTCATGGGCGGAGATCGGGCAAAAGCATTGGATGCCGTGAGGCAGCTTCTCGGCCTCTCCAACTGCACGATCACCGAAACTTATGACCATTACCTGGCCTCCGCGCGCAAGATCTTCGGCATGGATGTCGCGATCATCGCCTCGGTGAAGGACGGCACGTTCACGCCCTTGCGGATGCTGTCCTCCCGGCCGCTGCCGATCCAAGCGGGGCGGGCCCTTGCCCTTGAAACCACGTTCTCGGTGGAGGCGATCCGCACCGGGCATGCCATCTCCTGCCCGCACGTGGCCCACGACCCGGTTTTGCGCCTTCATCCGATCTATACCGATACCAAGCTCGAATCCTACATGGGCGCGCCGATCAGGATCGGCGAAGAGATCATCGGCACATTCAGCCTGCTGGACCCCGCGCCGCGCGATTATCCCTTCGCCCCGGAATCCATGGCCCTGCTTGAACTGCTGGCGGAAACCCTCGGCCGCGCGATCGAGCGCGACCGGCTGGAAGCCGAGCGCCGGGAGGCGGACAAGGAGCGCACGGCCGCCATCGCCTTTTTCCAGACCGCCTTCGCCAATGCCCCCATCGGCATCACCCTGGTGGACCTCGACGGCAAGTTCCTGCGCGCCAACCCGGCGGCGTGCCGCCTGTTCGGCTATTCGGAAGAAGAATTGCAGGCGCGGGACTTCCAGTCCCTGACATATCCCGACGATTTGAGCCTGGATCTGGAGCATCTGGCGAAGATGAAAGCCGGGCTCATATCCGAATACGAGATGGACAAGCGCTATGTGCGTCCGGACGGGACCATCGTCTGGGCGCAGCTGAATGTCGCCCTGGTACGCAACGAGGACGGCTCGCCGCGCTGCTTCATTTCGCAGATCCATGACATCACCGCAGAGCGCACTATGATCCAGGAGCTCGACCATAAGCGCACGCAGCTGGAAGAGGCCAATCAGAAGCTCACTCAGCTCGCCTCGCTGGACCCGCTGACCGGCACGCTGAACCGCCGCGCGCTGCGCCAGCGGCTCGACCAGGAAATGGCGCGCGCCAATGCCGAGGGCACGCCGCTCGCCTTCATCATGGTCGATGTGGACGACTTCAAGCCCTATAATGACCGCTACGGCCATCTGGCGGGCGATGTCGCCCTGAAGGAAGTGGCGCAATGCATGCGGGCCGCCTCGCGGGCGGATGACGCGGTCTGCCGGTTCGGCGGCGAGGAATTCCTGTTGCTGCTGCCCCAGACCCCCCAGGCCGAAGCCAGGAAAGTGGCCGAGCGCGTGCGCGAATCCATCGCCACCAGCACCGCTTTGCCCGAGCGCGTCACGGTGAGCGCGGGCGTCCACGTCTATACGCCCTCGGAAAAGGGCCTGCCCATCGACCGGCTCATCGCCCAGGCCGACGCGGCGCTTTATGAAGCCAAGCGCAACGGCAAGAACCGCGTCGAAATGATGTGAGCGCGCCGGGCGCGCTTGCCGGGCGCCCCGTCGCGTTCAGCCAGCTTCAGGGCTCAACCCACTTCAGCCCTCACACGGCCTGCGCGATCATGCAGGGCCGGCCATCGGCGCCGGATGTCCACAGCTCCAGCCCCTCGGCGCCTTCGGCGGCATTGAGGCGCATGGGCGGGCCGTCGAAGATCGGCCGCACGCTGCGGAACGAGAAGTGCTTCAGCGGCCGCCCCAGCAGGCGCGCGGCGAATTCCACCAGCAAGGTCGCCTGCAACGGGCCGTGCACGACCAGGCCGGGATAGCCCTCTTCCTGTTGGCAATAGGTGCGGTCGTAATGGATGCGGTGGCCGTTGAAGGTGACGGCGGAATAGCGGAACAGCAGCACCGGCGAGGTGTCCACCTCCTCCTGCCAGGTGGCGGCCGGCGGCGGCTCGCTCTTGCCCACCCCGCCCGCCGGCGCATCCACGCCGCGATAGACAATGTCCTGCCGCTCGGCGATGGCAAGGCCCCGCGGCGTATAGATATTGTGCGCGACGGTGACGAAGCAGAGCGTGCCCGTACGCCCTTCCTTCACCACCACATCCTCGATGCGCGACAGGCGCCGGGCCTCGTCGCCCACCCGCAGCGCATCGTGGAATGCGAGCGCTCCGCCGGCCCACATGCGGCGCGGCAGCGGAACGGGAGGCAGGAACCCGCCGCGCGCGGGATGCCCGTCCGGCCCCAGGCGGTCCATCTCCACCGTTATCGGCGAGAGGCACCAATGGGCGGTCAGCGTCGCCTCCTCGCCGGGCGCCGGGTCGCCGGGATCGCGGTTCAGCGTGGCGCGCATCTCGCGCACCGCGCGGGCGGTCACGAGGTCGCTCACCTCGTTGGTGCGGCCGATCCAGCCGCGCAGGGTTTCAACGTCCAGGGGCTCGCTCATGTCGACCTCAATAGGAGCGCGGCAGGCCGAGCACATGCTCGGCAATATAGCTCAGGATGAGATTGGTGGAGATCGGCGCCACCTGATACAGGCGGGTCTCGCGGAACTTGCGCTCCACGTCGTATTCCTCGGCAAATCCGAAGCCGCCATGGGTCTGCACGCAAGCTTCCGCCGCCGCCCAGGAGGCATCCGCCGCCAGCATCTTGGCCATATTGGCCTGCTCGCCGCAGTCAAGGCCGGCCTCGAAGCGCTCGGCCGCCTTGTGCACCATCAATTCCGCCGCGCGCATCTGGGCATAGGCCTTGGCGATGGGAAACTGGATGCCCTGGTTCTGGCCGATGGGCCGGCCGAACACCACCCGCTCCTTGGCATAGGCGGTGGCCTTCTCGATGAACCATTTGGCGTCGCCCACGCATTCCGAGCCGATCAGGATGCGCTCGGCATTCATGCCGGAAAGAATATAGCGGAAGCCCTTGCCCTCCTCGCCGATGAGGTTTTCGGCGGGAATGCGCACATTGTCGAAGAACACTTCGGTGGTGGAATGGTTCATCATGGCCCGGATCGGGCGGATGGTGAGGCCGGCATTGCGGGCTTCCCGCATATCCAGGATGAACACCGAGAGGCCGTCGGTGCGCTTCTTCACCTGGTCTTTCGGCGTGGTGCGCGCGAGCAGCAGCATCAAATCGGAATATTCCGCCCGCGAGGTCCACACCTTCTGCCCGTTGACCACATAATGGTCGCCGCGCTTTTCCGCGAAGGTCTTGATGGAGGAGGTATCGGTGCCCGAGGTCGGCTCGGTCACGCCGAACGCCTGGAGGCGCAGTTCGCCGGAGGCGATCTTGGGCAGATAGGCCTGTTTCTGCGCTTCGTTGCCGTGCCGCAGCAGGGCGCCCATGATGTACATCTGGGCATGGCAGGCGCCCCCGTTGCACCCTGCCCGCTGCACTTCCTCCAGAATGGCGGCTGCGGCGGACAGGGGCAGGCCGGCTCCGCCATAGGCTTCCGGTATCAGGGCGGACAGGAAGCCCGACTGAGTCAGCGCAGCCACGAACTCGGACGGATAGGCCGCCTCGCGGTCAAGGCGCCGCCAATATTCGCCCGGAAAGCCTGCGCAGAGCTTGCGCACCGCATCGCGGATATCGGCGAATGTTTCCTCGTCCTGCCCCTGCATGAAAAAACTCCAAAGCAAACCACCCCCCTCCCTAGCAAGGGATGGGGTCATCGTGGAAAGTGATAAAAGTGATCGCCCCGTGAGGGTAAAAGCTATACCCGCTCGGCGATCCGCGCGCGCCACAGCGCCGGCCCCAGCGTGTGCACCGATTGCCCGGCGCTATCCACCGCCACCGTGACCGGCATGTCCTCCACCAGAAATTCGTGGATCGCCTCCATGCCGAGGTCCTCGAACGCCAGCACCCGCGCGCTCTTGATGGCCTTCGACACCAGATAGGCCGCCCCGCCGATGGCGATCAGATAGGCCGCCTTGTGGCGCGCGATGGCCTCGATCGCGACCGGCCCGCGCTCGGCCTTGCCGATCATGGCGATCAGCCCGGTGCCGGCGAGGATCTCGTCGGTGAAGCCGTCCATGCGGGTGGAGGTGGTGGGACCGGCGGGGCCGACCGCCTCCTCGCGCACCGCATCCACGGGGCCGACATAATAGATCACCCGGTCCTTCAGGCTCACCGGCAAGGGTTCGCCGGCGCGCAGCATCTGCGACAGGCGGGCGTGGGCGGCATCGCGCCCGGTGAGCATGCGCCCGTTCAACAGCAGCTTCTCGCCGATGCGCCATGAGGCGACCTCGTCCCGCGTCAACGTATCGAGATCCACCCGCCGCGCGACCGCGCTGGTCTGGTCCAGCACGATCTTGGGCCAGGCGGAGAGATCCGGCGGGTCGAGCTTCACCGGGCCGGAGCCGTCGAGCACGATGGTGGCATGCCGGTTGGCGGCGCATTGGGGGATCAGCGCCACGGGTTTGGAGGCCGCATGGGTGGGGAAGGTCGCGATCTTCACGTCCACCACTGTGGTAAGCCCGCCCAGACCCTGCGCGCCGATGCCGAGCGCATTCACCTTTTCATACAGCTCGATACGCAATTCCTCTTCCCGGCTTGCCGGGCCGCGCGCGAGGAGCTGCGTCATGTCGATGGGTTCGAGCAGGGATTCCTTGGCCAGCAGCATGGCCTTTTCCGCGCTGCCGCCGATGCCGATGCCGAGCATGCCCGGCGGACACCAGCCGGCGCCTAGCTCCGGCACCGTCTTCAGCACCCAATCCACCACCGAGGCGGAGGGATTGAGGGTGGCGAAGCGCGCCTTGTTCTCCGAACCGCCGCCCTTGGCCGCCAGCGAGATTTCCACCGTGCCGCCCGGCACAAGCTCCACATGCACCACGGCGGGGGCATTGTCGCGGGTGTTGCGACGGGCGAACAGCGGGTCCTCCACCATGGAGGCGCGCAGCGGATTGTCCGCGTCGAGATAGGCCCGGCGCACGCCTTCGTTGACGAGGTCTGCTAGCGAGCGCGCGGTATCGAACCGCACGTCCATCCCCACCTTGATGAACGCCACCACGAGCCCGGTATCCTGGCAGATCGGCCGATGACCGAGCGCCGCCATGCGCGAATTCACCAGGATCTGCGCGATGGCATCCTTCGCCGCCGGGGATTCCTCGCGCTCATAGGCTTGCGCGAGGTGGACGATGTAATCGGCGGGGTGAAAATAGGAGATGTATTGCAAGGCGTCCGCGACGCTCGCGATCACATCTTCCTCGGCGATGACGACGTTCGGTTTCATGGCGCCCTCACCGGCCCAGCAGATGCGGGACGAACAAGGTGATGGCCGGGATATAGGTGATGACCAGCAGGAAGGCGATCATCGCCAGCAGCCAGGGCATCACCGCCACGGTGAGTTCGCTGATGCCCATGCGCGTGATGCCCGACGCCACGTAGAGATTGAGGCCCACCGGGGGATGGCACATGCCGACCTCCATGTTCACCACGATCATGATGCCGAAATGCAGCGGATCAATGCCCAGCCGCACCGCCACCGGGGTGAGGATCGGCGCCATGATCAGCACGATCGAGGTCGGCTCCATCACATTGCCGGCCAGCAGCAGCAGGATGTTGACCATGAGCAGGAAGCCGATGGCGCCAAATCCGAGATCCACCATCCATTGCGTCATGGCCTGGGGAATATTCTCATTGGTCATGAGGAAGGAGAACAGCGCCGCGTTGGAGATGATGTAGAGCAGCATCGCCGACATGTTGGCGCTCGACAGCAGCACCCGCGGCACGTCCTTCAGGCTCATGTCGCGATACACGAACACCGCGATGACGAAGGCATAAACCGCCGCCACCGCCGCCGCCTCCGTGGGGGTGAAGACGCCGCTATAGATGCCGCCCATCACGATGACGATCAGCGCGAGGCCCCAGATGCTCTCGCGGAACGCCCGCCAGCGCTGGATCATCGACGCGCGCGGCATGCGCGGATAATCATTCTTCCACGCGCGATACCAGGTGGTGGCGCCGAGCAGCACCGCCAGCAGGAGCCCCGGCACCACGCCGGCGATGAACAGGTCGCCGATGGAGGCGGAGGTGACGCGCTCCCCGTTCGGCCCGGTCATCTGCAGGCCGGTGGTGGCCACCGAATACATCACCATCACGATCGACGGCGGAATGAGGATGCCGAGCGCACCCGAGGTGGTGACCACGCCGGCGCCGAATTTCGGCGGAAAGCCCTGCGCCTGCATGGCGGGAAGGATGATCGAGCCGATCGCCACCACGGTCGCCGGCGAGGAGCCGGAGACCGCCGCGAACAGCGCGCAGGCAAGCACGCCGGCCAGCCCGAGGCCGCCGGGCCAATGGCCGATCAGCGAGGTGGCGAAATTGATCAGCCGCCGCGCCACTCCGCCGTGGGTGAGGAAATTTCCCGCCAGGATGAAGAACGGGATCGCCATGATCTCGAACTTCTCGATGCCGGTGAACAGCTTCTGCGCGACGATGTCGACCGGGATGGTCGTCAGCGTATAGACGAAGGTCAAAACCGTCATGCCGAGCGCGATCGAAATCGGCATCCCGGTCATCATCAGGAGCAGGAACAGGCCGAAGATGATGAGGGCGCTCACCGGCGGATCTCCTTCGGAAACAGATCGGAGGAATCGGCGCCGGGCAGGTCTTCATCCAGCCCGTCCACATGGCCATGGTCGTGCACCGGCAGGTGACCCGTGCGCCAGAACGACAGCGCCACCTGGAGAAAGCGGAAACACATGAGATAGGAGCCGATGGGGATCGCCAGATAGACGATCCAGGACGGCAGCTCCATTTCCGCCGTCATGTCGCCGAAGCTATAGCGCGCCATCACGAATTTCACGCCGAACGTGCCGACCACCGCCGTGAACAGGGCGCCGCACAGCAGCCCGAACAGGATCAGCGCGGCGCGCGAGCGGTCCGGCAGGCGGTTCACCAGCACGTCGACGCCCACATGGATGCCGGTGCGCACGCCATAGGCGGCGCCGATCTTGGCCATCCACACGAACATCAGGATGCACGCTTCCTGTGCCCAGCCAAGATTGATGTGGCCCACATAGGGATAGAGCAGCCTGGTGGCGGCGGCGTAGCGCTGGAGGACGGCCACGAAGATCAGCAACGTGGCCGTGCCGATCAGCACCGCGATCAGCGTTTCCTCCAGATGATCGAGGACATGGAACAGTGCGGTGCGCGCGCCGTCGGTGCGGATCATGATCGCCATGTAGATGACGAACACCGCCGCCGTGAACGCGAGCATCGTGTAGAGCTTGTACAGCGGATCTTCCATGGCCTCCCCTCTCGGGCGCGTTTCGGCGGCCCGGTGACCGGGCGCCTGAACGATGCTCTTGTTTTAAAATGTTTTCGAATGCGGTGGGTCGAAAGCGTTCGGCACGGCTCTCGCGGGGCGCCGAAGGCCGCGGATATCTCGCCGCACCCCGCCCGGGCGGCGCGGCACGCGCTCGCACCCCGCCCGCTGGATCCCGGCCGTCGCGCGCCCCCGGCGGGGCCGCACGAGACCTGAAGGCCGCGCCGCGCGGGGCGGGCGGCCTTCAGGTCAGGCGATCAGTTGGCCTTGGTCTCTTTCAGCACAGCGTTGATGGTTTCCTTGCCGATGCGGCTCGCCATCTCGGTATAGACGACGTCCATCGCCTTGCGGAACGCGGCGGTGGCTTCCGGGGTCGGGGTCGAGATCTGGATCTTGCCGGACTTCTTCATCGCCTCCAGCGCCTGGTCATTCTCGACCTGCGAGATGGAATTGGTATAGATGGTGGCCTCCGCCATCGCATTTTCAAGATTGGTGCGCACGTCGGCGGGCAGCCCGTCCCAGAACCGCTTGTTCACGATCACCGCATAGCCGATATAGCCGTGATTGGTGACCAGCGCATATTTCTGCACTTCATAATGCTTCTGGGTATACATGTTGGAAGGCGTATTCTCCGAGCCGTCCACCACGCCGGTCTGCATCGCCTGATAGACTTCCGAGAAGGCCATCACCTGCGGCAGCGCGCCGATGGCGCGGAATTGCGCGTCCAGAACCTTGGACGACTGGATGCGCATCTTCAGGCCCTGGAAGTCCGTGGGCTTGGCGATCGGCTTATTGGCGCTCATGATCTTGAAGCCGTTGTCCCAATAGGCAAGGCCCTTGATGCCCTTGGGCTCGAGCTTGGCGAACAGCGCCTTGCCCACCTTGCCGTCGGTGACCCGGCGCAGCGCGTCCTTGTTCGGGAAGATATAGGGCAGGTCGAACACCTCGAACTCCCGCACGCCGAGCGGGCCGAACTTGGCGAGCGAGGGCGCGAGCATCTGCACGGCGCCGAGCTGAAGCGCCTCCATCTCCTCCTTGTCCTTGTAGAGCTGGGAGTTGGGGTAGATTTCGACTTTCACCTTGCCGTTGGTGAATTTCTCGGCCAGTGCCTTGAACCTCTCGGCGCCCATGCCCTTGGGGGTGTCGGGGGTGGTGACATGGCTGAACTTGATCACGATCTGCTGGGCGAAGGCGGC
>NCHM01000700.1 GCA_002257205.1 Rhizobiales bacterium 24-66-13
GGGACGTGGGGGTCGCAGGTTCAAATCCTGCCACTCCGACCAAGGATTTTGAACGGTTTCCCGCCCGTTCGCTTCAATGATAAATCCACGTCCCAGTTTCCCCCGCAAAGCCGCGGGGCAACATAATCCTTATCCCATAAGCGCTTTGCCGCCCTTTCCCGGGAACGAGGCGAGCGCCGCGCGAATCGCCGACGGTAGGGCCGGGCGGGTTGCATGATTCGCGTCGCGCAGGGCAGGTGATCGCCCGCGTGAGGGCACGAATCGGCGGGCTGAAAAAGAAAAACCCCGCGCCGGATGACCGGGCGGGGTTTGCAATTTTCAAAAAAGGCGCTGGAGCCTACCAGCGGCAGTGCAGGCCGCCATACGGGCCGCGATAGCAGCCGCCGCGGCCGGCGACCCACCAATCGATGAACAGGCTGGCGGATTCGCCGGATTTGGGCGCGGTGTCGCTCAGTACCTTGATCGTGTAGGTGAGGGTGTCCCCGGTCAGTTCCGGATTGGTCAGCTCGACCACCGAAACATCGCTCTTGCCGTCCACGGTCACCGAAACGGTGGCATTGGGCGGGTCCTTCTGGAAGCTGTCCTTGCCGACAGTCCAGAATTTCACGAAATCGGCGGTCGCGGTGTCCCCGGTCATGCGCTCGGGGCGGTCGGCGAACATCACGGTCTGGGGCGCGACGCCTTTCAGCGTCATCTTGTTGCCGCTGATTGTGACGGAATCGGCCACCTGGACGAACAGCCAGTTCGCGGGCGGCATCGGCTGCGAATTCGCCGGCAGGCTCTTGGCGTCCTGGGCCAGGGCCGGCGACAAGGCGCAGGTCAGGCTGAGTAGGAGGGCACCCCAAATCGATTTCATCGCGCTTCCCCTGGTTTAACCTGTCGAATTCAAGTTATTGTGACGTTCTAGCATGAACCTGTGACAGTCCCGCGCAAGACGCGATGCGTCCGCGGCGCCCGCGTTACCGTAGCGCGCCGCGGTTCGATGTAGGATTGGTCAGCTTTCCTTGCGTAAGAACAGTGCCGCAAGGGTAAACAGGCCGCAAGCGAAGGCGGCGAACAGCGCCAGTCCGTGCAAGGTGATCTGCATGGCGAAGCCGGCCGCCAGCGGGCCGATCAGCGCCCCGCCGCCCCAGGTGAGCCCCATCACCGCATAGATGCCCACCAGCGCGCTGCCCTGGAACCGGCTGCCCACGACGGTGAGCATGATGGTGTAGATGCCGACGAAGGCGCCGCCCCAGACAAACAGCAGGGCATAGGTCGCCAGCGGGCTTTGCAGCGCCAGGGGCCACAGGAGCGCGCCGCCGGTCGCCGTCGCCGCCAGCGCGATCACCAGATGCCGCCGGTTCATCTTGTCGCCCAGCCAGCCGATGGGCAGCTGGAGCACGATCGCGCCCAGCATCATGCAGGACATGAGCCGCGCC
>NCHM01000701.1 GCA_002257205.1 Rhizobiales bacterium 24-66-13
TAGGTGGAGACGAACAATTGGTAGGCGGAAAAGGCGATGGCGATCCAGAACAGGATCGTGCCCTTCAGGCCTTCGCCGAACCCGGGCGGCAAGCCGTGCTCCATGTCGTCGATGGGCGCGAAAGTCTCCGGCGGCGTGACGTCGGCATCGGCGGAAAGGCGCGGCGCGCTCATCTTCACTGGCTCCAGAATCGCTGGCTCCGGATCGTCCGGGCCGGACCAACCGGCGGGTTTCCCCGTGCGGCAGGTTTCCCCGTGCGGCAGGCCGCGGGAATGGGAAACGGGCGCGCCGCTGGTGGATCAGCCGAAACGGATGGTCCCCATCCGTTTCGGAAAGTTGATCCTCCAGATCAAAGACTTGTGGTTCGACCCCTGGCGACAGATGGGCTCCATCTGTCACGGTCGGACCACGAGGGCGCGCCGGTTCACGTCATCTTCCCAAAGGTCAGGGCGAGACGCCCTTTTCCTTGAAATATTTCTCCGCGCCTGGATGGAACGGCACCGGCGAACCCTTCATCGCGCCCTGGAGCGTGATCGCCTTGGCGGCGGCGTGGGCGGCCTGGAGGTCCGGCAGATTCTCGAAGATCGCCTTGGTGATGGCATAGACCTCGGCATCCTTCATGTCCTCGCGCACGACGAGGAAGTTCGGCACCGCGGCGGTGGCGACGTCCTTGTCCTGGCCGGTATAGGTGCCGGCGGGGATCACGGTCTTCAGATAGGGCGTGCCGACCTTGTCGACGACGCTGTTCGGAATCTCGACCACGTTGATCTCGACGGCGGTGGCGAGGTCCTTGATGGAGGAGACGCCGAGGCCGGCCGACTGCAAGGGCCGGCGGCGTTGAGGATGGCGCGGGCGTTCAGCTCCGTGCCCGATTTCGGCGCGCCGACCGACAGGCGCTTGCCCTTCAGGTCCGCCAGGGTCTTGATGCCGCTGTCCTTGGACGCGACGATCTGGATGTAGTTGG
Organism: Rhizobiales bacterium 24-66-13; assembly: GCA_002257205.1. Taxonomy (GTDB): domain Bacteria; phylum Pseudomonadota; class Alphaproteobacteria; order Rhizobiales; family Xanthobacteraceae; genus NCEH01. The sequence continues at coordinate 965 of NCHM01000701.1, forward strand.
GATAGATGGCGGCGAGCGCGCGCACCTTCTTGAGCGGCGCCTTGAAGCCGGCCTCTTCCTTGCCGGCCCAGCCGTCGGCGAGGCTGTCGGCGAGGGTGAAGGCGATCTCGCCCTTGCCCTGCTGGATCAGGATGAGATTTTCCACCGACGCCTTGGTGGCCTGCACCGAGGGGCGCACATCCGGCACCTTGCTGGACAGGATGTTCGAAATGGCGACGCCCATGGGATAATAGACGCCCGAGGTCCCGCCGGTGAGGATGTTGACGAATTCCGCCGCCTGCGAGGCCACCGGCGCGCAGGCCAGCGCGACCGACAGGGCAACCATCTTCAGCCTTTTCATGAACGCTCCTCCGATTTGGCTAGGTATTTTTCCGGAAGGCTAGCGCCTTCGGCGGCAAAGGCCACCTGCTTTCTTGCGGCTGAGACGAAAGTCTAAACGGCCAGGGCCGGCCCCGACCCGCCCGACAGACCGCGATTTCACGGGTTCGAGCCATTGATCCCGACCTTTCGGGGCGCTAGTGACGGGATGAAAATAATGAATCCCACAAGCCCTAAGGGCGCGGGATGTCGCCTCCCGCGCGGGGGCAAGGGAGCCGCCATGCCGTCCGACAAGGAAATTCTCCGCGCTCTGTTCGAGACCGCGCTCGCGGCCGCCCTGCCCGAGGGCAAGTTCGACGGGCGCCTGCCGCAGCCGCCGAAGGGGCGCACCATCGTCATCGGCGCCGGCAAGGCCTCCGCCCGCATGGCGCGCGCGTTCGAGGACGCTTGGCAGAAGCCCTGCGAGGGGCTGATCGTGACGCGCTACGGCCATGGCTGCGAAACCCGCCAGATCGAGATCGTGGAAGCCTCCCACCCGGTGCCCGACGCGGCCGGGCTGAAGGCGGCCCAGCGCATCCTGGAACTGGCCCGCTCGGCCGGGCCGGACGATCTGGTCATCTGCCTGATGTCGGGCGGCGCCTCCTCGCTGCTCACCCTCCCGGCGGAGGGAATGACGCTGGAAGACAAGCAGGCGCTCAACAAGGCGCTGCTGAAGTCCGGCGCGCCCATCGGCATCATGAACCAGGTGCGCAAATCCATGTCGGCCATCAAGGGCGGGCGCCTCGCGGCGGCCATCGCGCCGGCCCGCTGCGTGACCTATCTCATCTCCGACGTGCCGGGCGACGACCC
>NCHM01000063.1 GCA_002257205.1 Rhizobiales bacterium 24-66-13
CATCAAGGCGGTGTTCCTCGACCGCGTGAACATCGTCGAATATTACGACAAGGCGGTCCGAAGTCCGGGCATAGAGATCCGGCTTCCGAGCGTGCTGTCCTTGCGCACCTTCGTAAAGCCCGCCCGGCATCCGGCTTTCACCCGCTTCAACGTTTTCCTGCGCGACCGCTTCACCTGCCAATATTGCGGCTCGCGCGACGATCTCACCTTCGACCACCTCATTCCGCGCTCCCGCGGCGGCCAGACAACCTGGGACAATGTGGTGACGGCGTGCTCGCCGTGTAATCTGCGCAAGGGCAGCGACATGCCGGCGCATTCGGGCATGTGGCCCCACCAGGTGCCGTTCCAGCCCACCGTGCACGATTTGCACCAGAACGGCCGTCACTTCCCGCCCAATTATCTGCACGAGAGCTGGCTCGATTATCTTTATTGGGATACCGAACTGGAGCCGTAGGGTCCGGTCTCAGGCCGCCATCACACGGCCCGCCGCACCCCGGCCGCGCAGGCCGATCAGCGCGACCCCCGCAAGCCCGAGAGCGATCAGCGCATTCCAGCCGGCCATGGAAATCCCCATCAGGCGCCAGGCCGCCTCGTCGCAGCGGGGCACATGGGCGGTCTTGAGGGCGGACATAATGTCGCTGACCACTATCGGCGTGCCCGAGGTGCAGGCGGTCGGCCCCTGCCAGAATCGCCATTCCACCCCGGCGTGAAAGATGGCGATCCCCGCATCCACCAGCATCAACAGCGCCAGCACCGCGAGCCCCGCCCGCGCGATCCCGGTCCAGCCGCGATGGGCGGCATAGGCGGAAAGCAGGCCGATGGGTATCGCCGCGTAATAGGGAAGACGCTGGTCGAGGCACAGCGGACACGGGGCAAGTCCCACCACCAGCTGGAAATACCAGGCCGCGGCAAGGGCCGCCGCCGCGCCGGCGGACACCACCAGGCAAGCCGTGATCGGCGCGCGCAGATCGATCAAATGCGTGGTCCTCATGTCAGCGTACGGTCGCGGAGACCGCCGTCGCGAAGCCATGCAATGGCGCGCGCCAGGGGCGCAAGTCACAAGCAAGGCATTGGTGTCATTGACTTACATTAGTACAGCTACAATCTATAATAGTGGCAATTCGCGGCGCGATCCGCTATTGAGATTGATCAGCGCCTTCCGGAGCCTTGTACCGCTGCCGCTAAGGCCATGTGTTTCATTGAAGAGTGCAGATCCGCCGATGTCCGACATGTCCCGCTTCAGAGCCAGCCTCACGAGCCCAGCCGTCGCCCCCCGCGGCACGGCGGAGGACGGTGACGCGGTGCTGCCGGTGGCCCAGTTGCGGGATATCTCATCCACGCGTCGCACCGGCTGCCCGTTCCATGACGTGCGCGAGATGCTGCGCGAAGTGGGCCTGCGGCCGACCCGCCAGCGCCTCGCGCTCGGCTGGCTGCTGTTCGCCAAGGGCGACCGCCACGTGACGGCGGAAATGCTGCACGAAGAGGCCATCCGCGCCCGCTTCCCGGTCTCGCTCGCCACCGTCTACAACACCTTGCACCAGTTCACCGAAGTGGACCTGCTGCGCGAGGTGGCGGTGGACGGCTCCAAGACCTATTTCGACACCAATGCGTCGGACCATTACCACTTCTATGTGGAAGGCCATAACGAGCTGGTGGACATTCCCACGGCCCATGTGGGCGTCGACCGCTTGCCCGAGCCGCCGGAAGGTTTCGAGGTTGCGCGCGTGGACGTGGTGGTGCGTCTGCGCCGCAAGGCAATCGGCAAGGGCTGAGCGCCCGTCGCTCCCGCCTGTTCCAGATGAAAGCCCTCGCCGGAGCGGGGGCTTTTTCGTTTGAGACGAGCTGGTTTGAGACGAGTTGGTTTGTGGCGAGTTGGTTTGAGACGAGTTGGTTTGAGACGAGTTGGTTTGAGACGAACGCGCCCCGCCGGCCGGCGCAAGGCGCGCCAGGGCTACCTCACTCCACCTTTTCGCCGGGATAGACTCCCCACAGATCGCCCTGTTCGATAAAGCCGTCGAAACCGGGGCCGGTGATGCGGCACCATTTTCCATCGCACGATTTCACGGATGCAAGGACCCGGGGCTCCAGCTGCGCGGTGGCCCGCGCGCTGGCATCCGCGCTCGCGCGCAGCACCGCCGTGCCGCTCTTCAGCCAGGGCGACACAAGCGCTGTGCGGCGGCCCGAAAGCATGGAATGATAGACCCAGCCCTCCGAGCCATCCACGTCGCGGATACGGCGCCAAGTCTCGAACTCGGCGGTGATCTCCACCGGCAGGCCGGCGCGCGAGAAGATCCAGGACACGTCCTGATTCTTGTTCGGCCCGGTGCGCACATTCACCTTGTCGGCCTTCAGCGAGACAAAGCGCGGCACCGGCAGACCGCTTCCGGAATCGTCCGCCGCATGGGCCGCGCCATTGAGCGAGGTGGCGGCCAACACCAGCAGGAGAGCCATCGCGCGTGCCGAAAGGGACTGACGTTTGCTCACCTGCATGATCCGCTGATCCTCTCGCTCAGTGAAATCGCGTGCCTGAAGTGCGCCTGCACCCGCACATCGTCAAGGGTCGCTGCGCGCATACCCTTTGTGTTTCCTCGTCCGTCTGCTAGACGGGACGAGAAGGGTTAAAAAACCGGGAACGGGGAAAATTATGGCGCGTCGCAAACCCCTCGTTGTCGTCACGCGGAAGCTGCCTGACACGGTCGAGACGCGGATGCGCGAACTGTTTGACGCGCGTCTGAACGTCGACGATGTGCCCATGGATCACGCCGCTTTGGTGGAGGCCGTGCGCACCGCGGACGTGCTCGTGCCCACCGTGACCGACAAGATCGATTCTGCCGTGATGTCGCAGGCGGGCGAGAATCTGCGCCTCATCGCCAGCTTCTCCAACGGCGTCGATCACATTGACGTGGCAAGCGCGCTGGCGCGTGGCATCACCGTCACCAACACCCCCGGCGTCCTCACCGAGGACACCGCCGACATGACCATGGCGCTGATTCTCGCGGTGCCCCGCCGGCTGGCCGAGGGCGCGCAGATCATCACCTCCGATCCGGAATCATGGAACGGCTGGGCGCCCACCTGGATGCTCGGCCGGCGCATCTGGGGCAAGCGCCTCGGCATCGTCGGCATGGGCCGCATCGGCCAGGCGGTGGCGCGCCGCGCCAAGGCGTTCGGCCTGCAGATCCATTATCACAACCGCCGCCACCTGCCCGCCGCCACGGAAGAGGCGCTGGAGGCGACCTATTGGGACAGCCTGGACCAGATGCTGGCCCGCATGGACATCGTCTCGGTCAATTGCCCGCACACCCCGGCCACCTATCATCTGCTCTCGGCCCGCCGCCTCAAGCTGCTGAAGCCCGACGCCTATGTGGTGAACACGGCACGCGGCGAAGTGATCGACGAGAACGCCCTGACCCGCATGCTGGAAGCCGGCGAGATCGCGGGCGCGGGCCTCGACGTGTTCGAGCATGAGCCGGCTGTGAACCCCAAGCTCGTCAAGCTCGCCCGCCAGGGCAAGGTGGTGCTGCTGCCCCACATGGGCTCGGCGACGCTGGAAGGTCGCATCGACATGGGCGAGAAGGTCATCGTCAACATCAAGACCTTCATGGACGGCCACCGCCCGCCGGACCGCGTGCTGCCCTCCATGCTGTGAGGGGTCGCGGGGCCGGATAGGACCCGCCCCTTACGCTGCCCGCACATGCTCCGACAGATCGGTGATGCGCGTTCCTGTGCCCGTGAGCGGATTTTCCGGGTCATAGGCATAGCTCAGCGTCTCGAAACGCATGGAGCGGGCGTCAATCATCAGCAGCTTGCCCACCAGCCCCTCGCCGAAGCCGACGATGGCGCGGATCACTTCTAAGGCCGCGAGCGAACCGGCGAGCCCCGCCAGCGCACCGAGCACGCCGGCTTCCGCGCAGGGCGCGACCGTGCCGGGCGGCGGCGGCTCGGGGAACAGGCAGCGATAGGTCGGGTTCGGCGTGCCGTCCGGCCCGTTTTCATGGGCGCGGATGGTGGTGATGGTCGCATCGAAGGTGCCGAGCGCCGCCGTCACCAGCGGCTTGCCCGCCAGTACGCAGGCGTCCGAGACCAGATAGCGGGTGGCGAAATTGTCCGAGCCGTCCACCACCACGTCCACATCGCGAATCAGATCGAGCGCGTTGCCGGCGTCGAGCCGGCCCTGGTGCAACACCATCTCCACATGGGGGTTAAGGGCGGCCACAGCATCGCGCGCGCTCTCCACCTTGGGGCGGCCGATATCCTGCGTGCGGTGAATCACCTGCCGCTGGAGGTTGGAGAGCGAGACTTCGTCGTCATCCACCAGCACCAGCGTGCCCACGCCCGCCGCCGCGAGATATAGCAGCACCGGCGCGCCGAGCCCGCCCGCGCCCACCACCAGAACCCGCGCCGCCTTCAGCTTCTGCTGGCCCGGCCCGCCCACGTCGTGCAGCACGATATGGCGCGCATAGCGCTCGATCTCGTCCGTGGAAAACGCCATTCACCTTGTCCTTCGTCCCGCCGGCCTCGCCCATAAATAGGAGGCTTGGCACGCATGCCAAGCGCGCACGATCAGCGCGCCGAGGCCGCCCGTGGCACCTCTGCGGCCGCCATGCCTTCGCTGAGCGCATAGCCATAGAGCACGAGGCACGGCCCCTGGGCGCCGGCCTCGATGGCGGCATCGACGGCCGCCGAAAGTCCGCCAAGCGGAGCGTGGACCACGCGCTCGTCGGGCCGCGTCGCGGAAAATACCGCCAGAGCGGGAACGGAGAGATCGGTGCCGGCGGCGGCGAGCTTTTCCACCAGCTCCGGCAAGGTCCGGCGCGGCATGTAGACCACCGTGGTCGCCGCCTTGTCCGACAAGGCGCTGAAATCCAGATCCTTCGGCAGCTTGCCGTCGCGCGCATGGGCGGTGACGAATTGCAGGCGCCGGGCGTGGTCGCGGTGGGTGAGCGAGGTGGTCAGCCGGCTCGCCACGCCCTGGGCGGAGGAGATGCCGGGCACCACGTCCACCGGAATGCCGGCGAGGCGGCAGGCGGTGATTTCCTCGCCCGCGCGGCCGAAGATCATCGGGTCGCCGCCCTTCAGGCGCACCACGCGGCGGCCCTCCTTCGCGAGCGACACCATCAGCGCGTTGATGTCATCTTGCTTGCAGGAGGGGCGATAGCCGGTCTTGCCCACCAGCATCTTCTTGGCCTCGCGCCGCGCGAAATCCAGCACCTGCGGCGAAACCAGGTCGTCATAAAGCACCACTTCGGCGGATTGCAGCACCCGCACCGCCTTCAGGGTCAGCAGTTCGGGATCGCCGGGCCCCGCGCCCACCAGAACCACCGACCCGCTTTCGGGCGCGGCGCGCGTGCTTTCGGCGTCGGCGAGCAGAGCCGCACGGTCCTCCTCGCCCGGTGGCTGGTCGGGCGCGAACATGGCGCGGGCTGAAAACTGTTCCCAGAAGCGGCGGCGGCCGTGAAAGCTGAGGCCGAGGGCGGACACCGCGCCGCGCCAGGATTGCGCCGCCTGCGCCCAGGCCTTGAAGCCCGGCGGCAAAAGCGCCTCGATCTTGGCCCGCACCGCCTGCCCGAACACGGGCGCCGCGCCATCGGTGGAAATTCCCACCACCAAGGGCGAGCGATTGACGATGGCGCCGAAGGCAAAATCGCAAAAGGCCGGCTTATCCACCACGTTCACCGGCACGCCTGCGGCACGGGCGGCAGCGGCGAAGCGGGCCGCCTCCGCCTCATCTTCAGCATCCGCTATGGCGAGGGCCGCGCCGGCGAGATCCGCCTCAATCCAGCGGCGCGCGACCAGCGTAATCGGCCCGTCGGGCGCGGACTGCACCAGCGCCCGCATCTCCTCGCACGGCGCCTCGGCGATCACCTCCACCTCCGCACCGGCGGCGGAAAGCAATTCCGCCTTCCACACCGCGGGCTCCGTGCCGCCGGCCACCACGACACGCTTGCCGGCGAGGGCGAAGAACACCGGCAGCCGCGCCAGCTTGTCCATGCGGGCGCCACTGCGCTCGCGGGGCGCGCGGCCGGAGAGGGATGGCTTGTCGGCAGGCCCAGAGGCCATGGGTTTGGAACTCCGTCGCGTTGGAAACCTCCGGCGCTGCACCTGCGGGCTGCGTCCGGGGGATTAACAGTCTGTGCCCATCGCCCGGTTTTGCCAAGCGCAGGGCTTCGCGCCTGTTATGACGCAAGCCCTTAACGCATTCAACGCCTGAAATGTGGTTTTATCATTTCAACATTCAAATTGCGTTGAAAGTCAGTGCGCCTCTTCCCAATTTGCGGCGGCATGGGCCTCCACCTTCAGCGGCACGGCGAGGGCGACCGCCGGCAGCGACGCCTGCTCCATCACATGCTTCACCACCGGCAAAGTCGCCTGCGCTTCGGCTTCCGGCACCTCGAACACCAGTTCGTCGTGCACCTGCAGCAGCATCTTGGCGGAAAGGCCGGCCTGCTTCAGCGCCGGTTCCATGCGCACCATGGCGCGGCGGATGATATCCGCCGCCGTGCCCTGAAGGCGGGCATTGATGGCGGCGCGCTCGTTGAAGGCGCGGATGGAGGGGTTGGAGGCCGCGATATCGGGATAATGGCAGCGCCGGCCGAACAAGGTCTCCACATAGCCGTGCTCGCGGCAGAAGGTCTTGGTCTCGTCCATATAAGCGCGGATGCCGGGGAAGCGCTCGAAATAGCGCTTGATATAGAGCCCCGCCTCTTCCCGCCCGATGCCGAGCTGGTTGGCGAGTCCAAACGCCGAAATGCCGTAGATGATGCCGAAATTGATCGCCTTGGCGCGCCGCCGCACTTCCGCCGGCATGCCCTCCACCGGCACGCCGAACATTTCGGACGCGGTCATGGCATGGATGTCCAGCCCCTCCTGGAACGCCTCGCGCAGGCGCGGGATGTCGGCGATCTCCGCCAGCAGGCGCAATTCGATCTGCGAATAATCGGCCGAGACCAGCAGCCGCCCCGGCTCCGCCACGAAGGCGCGGCGGATGCGGCGGCCTTCCTCGGTGCGGATCGGGATGTTCTGAAGGTTCGGCTCGGAGGAGGAGAGCCGCCCCGTGGTGGTGGCCGCCAGCGCATAGGAGGTGTGGACGCGCTTGGTGCGCGCATTCACATAATTGGGCAACGCGTCGGTATAGGTGGAGCGCAGCTTGGCGAGCTGGCGCCAATCCAGGATCTTCTTCGGCAGAGTGTGGCCCGACTCGGCCAGTTCCTCCAGCACATTGGCCTTGGTGGACCAGGCGCCGGTGGGGGTCTTGGTGGCGCCGGGCAGGCCGAGGCGCCCGAACAGCACGTCGCCGATCTGCTTAGGCGAGCCGATGTTCAGCCGCTCGCCGCCGAGAATCTCCGCGATCTCATCCTCGATCCGCGCCGCGCCCTGGGCGAACTCGCTGGAGAGGCGGGAGAGGATCGGCCGGTCGATGGCGATGCCGCGTCCTTCCATGCGCACCAATACGGAAATCAGCGGCCGCTCCAGCGTCTCATAGACGGTGCTCATGCCGTCGGCCACGAGGCGCGGCTTGAACACGCGCCACAGGCGCAGCGTCACGTCGGCATCTTCCGCCGCATAGGTGGTGGCGGGTTCGAGCGCGACCCGGTCGAACGTCACCTGCCCCTTGCCCTTGCCGGCAACTTCCGTGAAGGCAATGGGGGTGTGGCCGAGGTGGCGCACCGAGAGGTCGTCCATGCCATGGTTGCCCTTCCCGGCATCCAGCGCATAGGACATGCACATGGTGCAGTCGAACGGGGCAACCTCGATGCCATGGCGGGCCAGCACGGCCACGTCATACTTTGCATTGTGGGCGATCTTCAGCGTGCCGCGGTTTTCCAGCATAGGCTTCAGGGTGGCGAGCGCATCCTGAAACGGGATCTGGCCCGGCAAGAGCCCTTCCTCGAACAGACCATCGCCCGCCCCGCGATGGGCCAGCGGGATATAGCAGGCCTCGTTCGGCGAAAGCGCGAGCGACACGCCCACCAAGTCCGCCGCCTGCGGATCCACAGACGTCGTCTCGGTGTCGAAAGCGACACAGCCCAGCTCGATGGCGCGCGCGCACCAAGCCTGCAATTCCGCAAGATCGGTTAACATGCGATAGCGGCTGCGATCCACCTTCAGCGAGCGCGCCTCCTGCACCCGCGCCGCGACCAGATCGGCGGGGTTGAGCACGTTCGGCCGCCCGTTGATGGCGCCGTTCGCCGCTGCGGAGGCCGGCGAAGGCGCGAGCACGGGGCTCGCGGCGCCATCCTCCTCCGCGCCGAACAGCCCGCCGGTGGTACTGGGTGCCAAAGCCGGATCGGCATCGATCGCCCCCGCATCGACACCGAACGCCTCGGCGGCGCGGCGGGTGATGGTGGTGAATTCCATGGCCTTCAGGAAGGCGATAAGGCGCTTGCCGTCCGGCTGCTCCAGCACCAGGTCGGACAGCGGCACCTCCACCGGCACGGCGCAGTCCAGCGTCACCAATTGCTTGGAGATACGGGCCTTCTCCACATTCTCCGGGTTCAGCAGCGATTCGCGGCGCTTCACCTGCTTGATCTCGCCGGCCCGCGCCAGCAGGCTTTCAAGGTCGCCATAGTCCTGGATCAGCGTCGCGGCGGTCTTGATGCCGATACCTGGCACGCCGGGCACATTGTCGGTGGAATCGCCCGCCAGCGCCTGGACATCGGTGACCTTCTCCGGCGGCACGCCGAAATATTCGATCACCTCGCCAAGGCCGATGCGCCGCTCCGGCCGCGCGCCGCGCCCGCCCGCCTCGCCCGAGGCCGGGTCATACATGCCGATCCTGTCGCCCACCACCTGCATCAGATCCTTGTCGGCGGAGACGATCAGCACATCGGCGCCGGCGGCGGCAGCCTGCCTGGCATAGGTGGCGATCAGGTCGTCCGCCTCAAAGCGCGCCATCTCGACCGGAATGAGCCCGAACGCCCGCACCGCCTCGCGCATGAGCGGGAACTGGGGAATCAGTTCCGGCGGCGGCTCGGAGCGGTTGGCCTTGTAGGCGGGATAAATCTCGCGCCGGAACGAGTCTTCGCTCTTGTCGAAGATGATGGCGAGGTGGGTGGGCTTGATGCCCATGGCGCCTTCGCGGATGAACTGGAACAGCTTGGTGCAGAACAGACGCACCGCCCCCGTCGGCAGCCGGTCGGAGCGGAAATTATACTTCCGGTCCTGATTGATCGACTGGAAATAGGCCCGGAAGACGAAGGACGATCCATCCACCAGGAAGACGTGATCGCCGGGCTTGAGCGGGCTGGGAGCGTGTGACATCCGGGCATCCAATGGCAAGGCGCGCACGATGCCCGAGCGCCTTGCCGCCGACAACCCTCAGCGCCGCCGCCCCTTCCAACTCAGATCGCCGCGAGTGGCTTTTCCAGCACCGCCAGCACGCGCGGCAGCTCATGCCCGCGCTTCAGGATCAGGCCGGTCTGGGACACCACGCAATAAGCGCCCTGCTTGCGCGCCAGCTTGGGGTCCTTCTCGATGCGATATAGCGGCACGTCGAGCGATCGTCGGAAGACGGAGAACACCGCCTTGTCCTTCAGAAAGTCGATCGCGTAATCGCGCCATTCGCCGGCGGCGACCATGCGCCCGTAAAGATCGAGAATGCGGTCGAGCTCCCGCCTGTCGAAGGTGACGAGAGCGGGCGGGGAGTGCGGCGTCGGCGTCGGCGCGCGGGCGGGGCGTATGGGTTCAACGATTCCCATCGGACCTCCAAGGTGCGAACGCCCCATGATCGCCGTCATCGCCGCCGGGTTCAAGGGGATTGAATAGCCGGCTGGACGAGAGCGGAAACACGATCACGGGGTCGTCAACGAGCATCACAGTCTCGCCGGAATTCGGCCCTTCCCTCGACAAGCGGGGGGAGCAAATTCATAAGCGTAGCAGGGCCGGTTCGCAGTCGCTCCGGTCTATCCCAGCCCCCCAGCCCCCCGGGGTGACAGGCGAACCGGCCACTGCTACGCATCCTTCAAGTTTCAAACTTTCAAGGGCCGCGAAAGCGGCCTTTTTTATTGCCCGCGCGCAGGACAACCGGCAATGCAGAACGATCCACGACGTGCGACGCGTGGATTTCGCTGCGTAAATTCAGATTATTTCAAGTCGATCTTGGCGGCGCCGAGGATCGGACCGGGGGCCTGGAACGAGCCGCGCTGCACCAGTACGGCCACGCCGTCCACGCCATCGTTCTGGATTTCGCTAAGCGGAACTTGAAACTGCGCCGGCCCGCCGGTCCAATTGCCCAGCTTCACCCAGGCGCGCACCACATTCGTATAGGTGACGTTCTTGCCCTGATTCTCACCCCGGCCGATGGCCACCGTATGGGTGCTCAGAATGGGGCAAAGCCAGACTTCGGCGGCATTCGGCACATGGCCAAGTTTGCCGGGGTCGACCCCCGCCGCCACGTCCACCACGAGATTTTCGCCGGAGCGGCGCAGAGCGACCGGCACCAGCAAGGTCGATCCCGCATCGTGGGCGCGCCGAACGGCCTTCTCGACCGCCATCTTATCGCTGCCCTTGGCGGGGGCGATCCCGTCCACGACCATCTGCGGGGTATAGATCATCCGGTCGCCGCGCTGTTCGGCATATGCCCGCTGGCGCACCGAATGACCGTGCTTAGCGAGCGTATCCTTCCAGCCGACGTAATCCCAATAATCCACCGCGAGCGTCAGCGCGATCATCTGCGGATCGGCCGCCAATTCCGTCAGCAGCGCGTCGGCGGGGGGACAGGACGCACAGCCTTGGCTGGTGAACAATTCCAGCACGGCCTTGGGCACAGCCGACGGGGTGGCGGCGGCTGGGGCCGGCTCCTGCGCACCCGCACCCCCTGCCGCGAACGCGCAGGCGAGCGCGATCATGCCGAGGAACGTAATGCGGAACGGGAGACGGCTCTTCAATGCACCGGGACCTGCGAATGGCGAAGAGTGATTGGCACACGCTTAGGCGCGCCCCGTCCTTGATGCCAGTCAATTCGCGGTGAGACGCGCAGGCGAGCCATGAACGAGACAGCCGCCCGCGGGTCTCCACGGGCGGCTGTCCAGGTGTCTAATGCAGGTGGCGGCAGGGCCGCCATGCCTCACGCCGCGAGGTGGCGCAGCACGTAGGGCAGGATGCCGCCCGAGCGGAAATAATCCAGCTCGTCCAGCGTATCGATGCGGCAGATGAGTTCGACTTGCGTCACCCGGCCATCGGCATAGGCGATGTTGAGGGTCATCTTCTGGCGGGGCTTCAAATCCCCTTCCAGGCCGCGCAGGGTGATGAGCTCGTCGCCCTTCAGGCCCAGCGTCTGCCAGGAGGTGCCCTCTTCGAACACCAGCGGCACAATGCCCATGCCGACCAGGTTCGAGCGATGGATGCGCTCGAAGGACTGGGCGATCACGGCGCGGATGCCGAGCAGCTTGGTGCCCTTGGCCGCCCAATCGCGCGAGGAGCCGGTGCCGTATTCCTTGCCGGCGAACACCACCAGCGGAACGCCCTCGGCCTTGTATTGCATGGCCGCGTCATAGATCGGCAGCTGCGCGCCGTCCGGCTGGTGCAGGGTCACGCCGCCTTCGACGCCGGGCACCATCTGGTTCTTGATGCGGATGTTGGCGAAGGTGCCGCGCATCATGACTTCGTGGTTGCCGCGGCGGGTGCCGTACTGGTTGAAATCCACCGGGCGCACCTGGTGCTCCACCAGATACACGCCTGCCGGGCTGGAGGCCTTGATGGAGCCCGCCGGCGAGATGTGGTCGGTGGTGATGCTGTCCAGGAACAGGCCGAGGATGCGCGCATCGACGATGTCGGTGACCGGATCGGGCGTCGAGGAGATGCCGACGAAGTAAGGCGGGTTCTGCACATAGGTGGAACCGTCTTCCCAGGCATAGGTCTGGCCGGTGGGAATGGCGATCTTCTGCCAGTGCGCGTCGCCCTTGAAGACGTCGGAATATTTTTCCTTGAACATCTTCTTGGTGACGTTCTCGCGGATGTACTGGGCGATCTCCTTGTTGGAGGGCCAGATGTCCTTGAGATAGACCGGCTTGCCGTCCTTGTCCTCGCCCAGCGGCTCGGTGTCGAGATCCACCTGGAGCGAGCCGGCGAGGGCATAGGCCACAACCAGCGGGGGCGAGGCGAGATAGTTCGCCTTCACGTCCGGGTTCACGCGGCCTTCGAAGTTACGATTGCCCGAGAGCACGGCGGCGGCGACCAGATCGGCGCTGTTGATGGCGGCGGAGATCGCCTCCGGCAGCGGGCCGGAATTGCCGATGCAGGT
>NCHM01000064.1 GCA_002257205.1 Rhizobiales bacterium 24-66-13
CTCGAAGGCGATGCGGCGCTGGATATTGGCCTGGGCGAAGATCTGGTCCACCTGCCGCCGCGTGCCCCAGCCGCGCTCGAAATCCACGAACGGCACGCGGGCGAGTTCCACCGGCTGCACATCCGTCCGTCCGGCGAGCGCATGGCGCGGCCCGCAGGCGAGCACCATTTCCTCGCACGCGATCATGCGCGTGACCACATCGCCCGCATCCTCGCCAAGCGGGAAGAAGGCAAGATCGAGCCGCCCCTCGCGCAGGCAATCGAGCATATGATCGGCGCTGCCCTGGGTCAGGCGGATCTCGATCTTCGGATGCTGGGCATGGAAGCGCGCGAGCAGGGCCGGAAGATCCAGGAACGGCGGCAGGCTCTGCATGGTGCCGACCGAAAGCTTGCCGCTTTCCAGATTCTGCACTTCCACCACCGCCGCGCGCGCCGCGCCCACCGCCTCCAGGATCAGCCGCGCCTTGTCGAGCAGCACGCCGCCGGCGACGGTGAGGCGCACCTGGCGCGTGCTCCTCACGAAAAGTTGCGCGCCCAATTCCCCTTCCAGCGCGCGAATGGAGGCCGAGAGCGCGGACTGGACGATGTTCACCCGCCCCGCCGCGCGGGTAAAATGGCCTTCCTCGGCCACGGCGATGAAGTGCTGAAGCTGACGCAATTCCATGGCGGTTTCCGATTAAGCGATCGAGCAGCTATATCGCATCTCAAAAATCCATTGGAATGATTGAACGACGCGACCCATCTACGCCTCACACGGCCCGCCTGCCAATGGAGCGCATCATGCCAAAAACAAGCCTGCCCACCTGTCCCTTCGGCCGCACCGGCATGGACATCACCCGCGTCGGCTTCGGCGCCTGGGCCATCGGCGGCCCGGATTGGGCGGTCGGCTGGGGCAGCCAGGACGACAGCGAATCCGTCGCCGCCATCCGCCATGCGGTGGAGCGCGGCATCAATTGGATCGACACCGCCGCAGTCTACGGCCTCGGCCATTCCGAAGAGATCGTCCGCGCGGCACTGAAGGACATGCCCGCCGCCGATCGGCCCTATGTCTTCACCAAATGCGGCCTCGTATGGGACGCGGCCGACCGCGCCGCCGAACCCAAGCGGATCGGCGCACCCGAAAGCATCAAGCGCGAGGTCGAGGCTTCGCTGAAGCGCCTCGGCGTGGACCGCATCGACCTTTATCAGATGCATTGGCCGGCCAATGACGGCACCGAGATCGAAGTTTATTGGCAGGCGCTGCTGGACCTGAAGGCGGCGGGCAAGGTCGGCGCCGTCGGCTTGTCGAACCACAATACTGCGCAATTGGCGCGGGCCGAGGCGCTCGGCCATGTGGATACGCTCCAGCCGCCCTTCTCGGCCATCCGCCGCGATGTGGCGAGCGCCGAATTGCCCTGGTGCGCGGCGCACGATACGGGCGTCATCGTCTACAGCCCCATGCAATCGGGCCTGCTGAGCGGCCGCTTCACCGCGGAGCGCGCCGCCGCTCTGCCGAAGGACGACTGGCGCTCGCGCAATGCCCAATACACGGGGGAAAATCTCATCCGCAACCTCAAGCTCGCCGATGCGCTGAAGCCCATCGCGGAGGCGCACACCACCAGCGTCGCCGCCGTGGCGGTGGCCTGGACGCTGGCCTGGCCCGGCGTCACCAGCGCCATCGTCGGCGCCCGCAGCCCGGCCCAGGTGGACGGCTGGCTCGACGCGGCGCGCCTTGAACTGACCGCCGCCGATCTCGAAGCCATCGCCTCCGCCATCGAGACCACCGGCGCCGGCACCGGCCCGGTGCGCCCGGCCTGACGCGCCGCACGCACCGGCCGCACCCGTGCGGCCGGGCATCATGAAAGGACCAAAGCCATGAAAGTGGGTTTCATCGGGCTCGGCCGCATGGGCGAAGCCATGGCGGCGAATTTGCTTAAGGCCGGCCATGGGGTGAGCGTCTATAATCGCTCGCCCGCAAAGGCCGATGGGCTGGTGGCCGCGGGTGCCGTGCGCGCCGCCAGCATCGCCGAGGCCTGCCAAAGCGAAGCGGTGCTGACCATGCTCGCGGACGACAAGGCGGTGGAAAGCGTCGTGCTCGGCGATGGCGCCATCCTCGATAGCCTGCCCAAGGGCGCGCTGCACATTTCCCACAGCACCATTTCCGTCGCCTTGTCGGAGCGCCTGGCGCAGGCCCATACGGAGGCCGGCCAGGATTATGTGGCGGCCCCCGTGTTCGGTCGGCCGGATGCGGCGGCGGCGGGGAAGCTGTTCATCGTCGCCGGCGGCGCGCCGGACAGCATCGCGCGCTGCGCACCCCTGTTCGAGGCCATGGGCCAGCGCACCTTCGCGCTTTCGGAAAAGCCTGAGGCGGCCAATCTGGTGAAGATCAGCGGCAATTTCCTGCTCGCCTGCGTGATCGAATCCCTGGGCGAGGCCATGGCCCTGGTGGGCAAGGCGAGGATCGACAAGACCCAGTATCTGGAGCTGCTGACCTCCACGCTGTTCGGGGCGCCGGTTTATCGCACCTATGGCAATCTCATCGCCAACGAGACCTTCTCGCCCGCCGGTTTCGCCGCACCGCTGGGGCTGAAGGACGTGAGCCTCGCGCTCGCGGCGGGCGAAGCACTGCGCGTGCCGCTGCCGCTGGCGAGCCTTCTGCGCGACCGCTTCCTCTCGCTGCTGGCGCAAGGGGGCGAGGATCTGGATTGGTCCGCCGTCGGCGGCCTCGCACTGCGCGATTCCGGCCAGGGGAAGGCGGGGTAGTTTCCCCCTCCCCCCACAAGCGCCACATGCTCCCTCCCCCCTTGAGGGGGAGGGTTGGGGAGAGGGGTATGGTGCCGCAATCACCCCATCTGCCCGGACGAACGGAGAGACACCCCCCTCCCATCCCTCCCCCGCAAGGGGGGAGGGCCGCCGCTCATCGAAAGACGTCGGATCAGCAGGTCGATGTGCGCGGCGTCACGCGGCATCGTACCAACTCGGTCACGGCCGGCCAGGTCCATTCCTATCCCCCCATGCGCCACCTACCCCCTCCCCCCTTGAGGGGGAGGGTTGGGGAGAGGGGTATGGTGCCGCAATCACCCTCGCCCGGACGAACGGAGAGACACCCCCCTCCCATCCCTCCCCCGCAAGGGGGGAGGGCCCGCCGCTCATCGAAAGACATCAGATCAGCCGGTCGATGTGCGGCATCACGCGGCATCGGTCCGGCCTCGTTCCAACTCGGGCGTGAACCCATAAACCGGGAATGACGGAGATGGGGTGGAAAGCGGACTGACTGCTTGCGGGGAGAGGTCTGCGAAAGCGAACCTTCGGCTCGTCGCTGATACGTCCCGCTTGGACTCCGGCAAGACATCAGCGCGCTACGTCCTCATAGCGTCCACAGTCGAGAGGCCTACGGAAAGTGCTTCAAGATCAGCGGGTGCACGCGGAGTTCGGCTTCGGTCATTATGGCCATTTTCCCAGCCAAAAATCGGCGGTCGTATAGCTCTTTGGCGAGATCTTGGATCGCTGACGCATACATGCCCACTAGATCAGCGGCTTCGTTCCAAAGCCGCGTCTCGTCGGCCTGCATCTTTTCCTCCGCGATCACCATTGTTTCGATTGAGTAGCGGATGTTGCGCAAGAGATTGCAAAGCTGTTGGACCATTTTATGGTCAACGCTACCGGTGGTATATGCAAGTTTCACGGCGGCCTCTCCGTCTATAACACCGCCTTTTAGCGTTTCGGCAAGCACTCCGGCATAGAGAACCTTGATCCGATCCTCACAAAACTGTTCGACATCTGAAATCGTCGCAACGGTGCGGTTCGTGATGATTACAGCGTAGCCTCCGGCCGTAGCCGAAAATTCCGCGCTTACGTCCCCGGTATCAAAGCCCACGGCGCGACCAACGATGTGATGTCCAAACTCATGTTGAGCTCGATCTAGCATATTTGGCATTCTGATTACCTCCCGGTCTCGGCAAAATATCATGTCAATCAGAGAACTAAGACGAATGACAGGGAGGCTCCTAGAAATCAACTCTCGCACGAGAGCTATTCCGCGTGCACTCTAAATCAGCTTATAGAAGTAATCCGACCACTAGAACGACAAGGGTCCGACTATCGGCGCTTAAGGTCCCCTTCCTGAGCAAAACCGATACTGCTCTACCGCGATGAACGACAGCTTTAAGGAATTCAGACTGAGGCCTAGAACGCCCGCACTGGGTCGGAAGCGGTCGTGGAGTCACGGATTCGACTGGTGGAAGTGGTAGATTTCGGCTATGCAACAAAGAAAAGTCAATTTGCTCTGCTTGGTAGATCGCGAGAAACTTAATCGCTCCTTTTTTTATTGATAGATTCTTGCTTCTGAAATTTTGGAAGAGACAGCTTCTGGCTGGCCTGCTCCATCAGGAATTCGGCCATTCCATCGCCATTGAACCAGTATATGAAATCCACCGAGTTGCGGTCCGGGTCCTCGTCGCTAAAGGCGGTGAAGCCTTCCAATAATAGATCTCGGGCATCGTCATCGCCAGCGAAATCGAACCATTCGCCGGAATACCAATAGCTGACGAAACCAGTATGGAGACAACGTTCGTGGTGAGACATTCCCCAAAATGGCTTTTGGCCAATTAGTTTCATGTCAGGCAACCATGTCTTTGCAGCATTAAGCCGATTCTGAGCGCGCTTTGATTTTCCTATTTTATATTTTCTATGATTCTCGACTATATAAATAAATCCAGGGTCCACTCGATGCAGATTCCAGACTGGCATGATGGTGCCGGCTTTCTCAAAGATCATCTTAAGCGCCTCTCTCGCGAGCGAAGTTACTTCAGTAAGCTAAATACGTGCGAAATCGCTATGCTTATTTGGGCTTACATTGTCATTCTGACGCTGCCGGTCATACCCAGCAAGCGAAAGCAGCTGAACGACCGCAATGGGCTCGATAGCTGCCTGGCCGCTTCCGGAGTTCGCCAAATGCTGTTTCAGCATCGGCATGAGCCAATATGACCTGACCGACTTCGAGTGGCGCGTGATCGCGCCGCTGCTGCCCAACACGCCACGAGGCGTACCGCGCGTTGATGACCGGCACGTGCTAAACGGCATCTTCCGGGTGCTGCGATCCGGTGCGCCACGGCGCGACCTGCCCAAGTGTTATGGCCCGCGCACCTTCCCCCCAAGCGCCCTGCCCCCTCCCCCCTTGCGGGGGGAGGGTTGGGGAGAGGGGTATGGTGCCGCGATCACCCCCTCGCCCGGACAAGCGGAGAGACACCCCCCTCCCATCCCTCCCCCGCAAGGGGGGAGGGCAAGCCCTGCACGTGCGAAGGCTGGATTGGGGCGAACGCTCGATAGGAACCCCATAAGCCTCAGATCAGCAGGTCGATGTGCGCGGCGTCGAGCTGGCCCTTGCCGATGAAGCCGAAGCTCACACTGGCGTCGTGGGCGATGTCGCCGTTCCAGGCGGCGTTGCGGATCACATAGCCGTCGGCATCGTGGGAGACGATCTCGGCGTTCCAGATGTTCTCGATCTCGTACGGCATGTTGATCTCGATCTGCCAGCCATGGGCCGCCGTGGCACCGTCATTGTGGATCGCGATCGAGGCATTGAAGCCGCCGCCCCAGGAATCCACGCTGGAGAACAGCGCCTGAAGATCGGCGTCGTGCACCGGCTCGCTCGGCGTGGTCGGCGTCGTGGGCGTGGTCGGCTCGGTGGGGGTGGTGGGCGCCGCGCCGTCGTCATTGACGATGGTGCCGATGCCGGTGGCATGGGCCAGCGTCGCGCCGGTGGGATTGGAGAGCACCAGCGAGAAATGCTCGTCCGCCTCCGCCACCCGGTCGGCGGTGATGGGGACGGCGATGATCTTGGTCAGCTCGCCCGCGGCGAAGGTGAGCGTGCCGCTGACCGCGGTGAAATCCGCCGCGCCCGCGGTGTCCGCCACGGTGTGGAAATCGAGCGTCACCGGCCCGGTTGCCGCCTCGCTCAGCGTGACGGTGAACAAGGCATGCGCCTGCGTCCCCGCGTCCGCGCCGCCGCCCCCCGCATCGCCGAAATCATATTCGATGCCTTCGAGATAGGAGAGCTTGTTGGTGTTCACGCTCCTCCAGTCATCCTTCAGGATGCCGCCGGTATCGCCGGAATTGGGGTTCCACGACCAATAGGTCCAGCTCACCCCCTTGTCGCCGGCGGCGATGTCGGTGGTGCCGTTATTGTCCAGATCGCCGCCGAGATAGGAGGTGATCGCCTCCAGCCAGGGCGCATCCTTGGGGTCGGTGAGCTTGGTGCCGAACTCGCCGATGTACACCGGGGCGATGTTCTCCTTGTAGATATAGCCCCACATCTGGTCGAACTTCTCCGGCAGATTGGCCGGATAGCTCGGATCGCTGAACCAGGGCTGGGGATAGATCGAGTTCGGATAATCGTGGGCCGAATAGACCAGCTTGTTCTCGACATCGAGTTCGATGGGGCGGTCGCGCACGCCCATCAGATTGCCGCCCCACCAGTAATTATTGCCCTCGTACGTGCCGATGCCCTCGACGAAGATCAGCCAGTTGGAATTCACGTCGCCGATGGCATTGCCGGCGCGCTCGGCGGCCGCCGCCCAATCGTTCGCGCCGCCGCCGCCCCAGGTGCCGTTATAAGGCTCGTTATGCAGGTCAGCGCCGATCACGGCGGTGTCGCCGGCATAGCGCTGCGCCAGCATCTGCCAGTCGGAAACCCATTGCGCCTCGCTGTGGCTCGAATCGTACCAGAGCCCGTTGGAAGAGGTGCCCGCGCCGGCATCGCTGCGATGATGATCGAGGATGATCTTCATGCCGATCTCGTCGGCATACTCAACGATCTTGTCCATCACCTGGAGCGGGGTCAGGCCCGCGAGGTCAGGGTTCTTGGAATAGTCGATGCCGTTTGCCTGACTGGTCGCATGCAGCATGTCGGAGGAGAACGGCAGGCGGATCGTGTTGAAGCCCAGATCCTCCATCTGGTTCATCATGTCCTTGTAGCCGCGCGTCCACAGGCCGTGGGGCGACATGGTGTCGGATTCAAAGCCGAACCAGTTCACCCCGCCGATCTGCACCGAATTGCCGTTGGCATCGACGATCTGGTTGCCGGAGGTGGACAGCCAGCCGTCCACCTCGCCGCCGCCCGAACCGGGGTTGCCTTCCACCACGGACGCGTCGCTGACCGAGATTTCCGGCACGTGGGCCGGCGGGGCGGTGTCGTCATTGAGGATCGTGCCGGTGGCGGTGGCATGGCCGAGGGTCGCGCCGGTGGGAGCGGAGAGCTTCACGGTGAAGGTCTCGTTCGCCTCCACCGCCGTGTCTCCGGTCACCTGGATATGCACGACCTTCGAGGTCTCGCCGGCCGCGAAGGTGAGCGTGCCGGTCTGGGCGGCATAATCCGAGCCCGCGCTCGCGATGCCGTTGGCGGTGGCATATTGCACGCTCACCAGGCCGGTCGCCGCCTTGTCCAGGGTCACGGTGAAGGCGAAGTCGCTCGTGCCGGCATTGCCTTCCGCCAGCGTGGCGTCGGCGATCGACACCACGGGCGGCACGGGCGCCACATCGTCATTGAGAATGGTGCCGGTGGCACTGGCGTCGGCAAGCGTCGCGCCGGTGGGATTGGCGAGGTTCAGCGAGAGGGTCTCGTTGGTTTCCACCGCCGTA
Source organism: Rhizobiales bacterium 24-66-13 (assembly GCA_002257205.1). GTDB lineage: Bacteria > Pseudomonadota > Alphaproteobacteria > Rhizobiales > Xanthobacteraceae > NCEH01. The sequence goes on from NCHM01000064.1 coordinate 7,617, forward strand.
TCGCCGGTCACCTGCACATGCACCAGCTTCGAGGTCTCTCCGGGCGCGAAGGTGAGCGTGCCGGTGAGGGCGGCAAAATCGGCACCGGCGCTCGCCGTGCCGTTGGCGGTGGCATAGGTAACGGTGACGGGGGTCGCGGAGGCCGCCGAAAGCGAGACCGTGAAGGCGAGATCGCTGGTGCCGGCATTGCCTTCTGTCACCGTGGCGTCCGCCACCGCAAGCGTGGGCAGCACCGGGGCCGGATCGCCGCCCACCGGCGCGCCATTGACCAGGAAGCCCGTCGCCGACGTGCCGCCCGCCCCCGCGCTCGCCTGGAAGCCGAACGCGACCTCCTTGCCGGCACCCACGGTGCCGTTCCACGCCGCATTGCGCACCACATAATGGGTGCCGACGTGGCTGACGATCTCGGCGTTCCAGATATTGGTGATGGTGAAGGCGGAATCGAATTCCACCGTCCAGCCGTTGAGCGCCGAGGGGCCGGCCTCCACCGTCATGCTGGCGACGAAGCCGGAGCCCCAATCGTCTTTCACTGCGTAATCAAGGCCCGCGGAGCCCGCCGGCGGGGTTACGACATCGTTATTGGTAATGGTGCCTGTGGCGCTGGCATGCGCGAGCGTCGCGCCCGCGGGCGCCGAGAGGGTCAGCGAGAGGGTCTCGTTCGCCTCCACCGCCATGTCGCCGGCAACCGGCACATGCACCACCTTGGAGGTTTCGCCGGGCGCGAAGGTCAGCGTGCCCGTGGCGGCGGTGAAATCGCTGCCGGCGGTGGCGGTGCCGCCGGCGGTGGAATAGCTCACCGTCACCGGCGTCGCGGAGGGCGCGGAGAGGCTCACCGTGAAAGCGAGGTCGCTGGTGCCGCTATCGCCTTCCGCCACCGCCGCATCCGCCACCGACAAGGCGGGCAGGACGGGGGCCGGATCGCCGCCCGCCCCGTTCAGGGTGAAGCCGCTGGCGCTGGTGGCGGCGCTGCCGGGCTCGGCCTGAAAGCCGAACGAGGCGCTCGCGTTCGCCGGCACGCTGGCGTTCCAGGCCAGGTTGCGGATGACGTAATGGTCGCCGACATGGCTGACGATCTCGGCGCCCCAGATGTTGGAGATGTCGAAGGCGGCATCGAATTCCACCGTCCACCCGTTGAGACCTGCCGACCCGGCGGGCACCGTCATGGCGCCGACGAAGCCCGAACCCCAATTGTCGGCAACAGCGTAATTCACATTCGCCATCTGTCATTGCTCCAGAATTGCGAGCCCATCCGGGACACCGCATCTGGATCTCACGAAGCGTCACCTTTAGCTTTTTGAAGTCGATGAACCGGGCGAAAAAATCGATCATGCCGGCGCCTTCCGTGCCGCGCACAGCCAATGCCGCCCGCGCGCCTTGCCGCAGGGGCGCAAATCGCCTTTCCTGCGACGGGGGACGCAGGCCCGGCAAACGGGCGGCGGCGGTGGGGAGCCGGGATCTTGACGAGGCAGGACGCGGTCTTGGCGCAACATCCGCTCGCCGCCTGGTGGGCGCGGCGCCCCGCGTTCCTGCGCGCCCAGGTCACGGGATGGAGCCTGTTCTCCATCGTCGATTTGACCAATCGCTGGGTCTCTTATGAGAATTTCGGCATCTCGCTCGGCCTGACCTTGATCGCCCTGCCCCTTTTGATCCTCGTCACCACCGCCATGCGCGCGGCTTATCTGAAGGTGGGGCTCGATGCCGCCATCACCGTGCGCGCCCTGGTGTGGATCGCCGTGCTGTCGTTCGCGGCGGCGGCCTTCCTGGTGGGCTGCATCAGCGTGGTGCGCGATTATTTCGGCTGGCCGATCCCCAATTGGCGGCCGGAACAGCAGGTGCTGGCGCCGCTGATTTATTATTTCTTCACCATGATGGGCTGGAGCCTCGCCTTCTTCTGGGTGCGGGCGGAAATCGGCGCGCGCAGCGACCGCCAGCGGGTCGCCCTCGCGCAGGCCGAGGCCCTGCGGGCCGAATTGCGCGAATTGCGGCTCCAGCTCGATCCGCACTTCCTGTTCAACGCGCTCAATGGCGTCGGCGAGGAAATCCTCGACGATCCCGACGCCGCCCATGTGATGGTGCGCGAGCTTTCCGATTATCTGCGCCATTCGCTCGCCACCCACGACCAGACGGTGGCGAGCGTGGCGGCGGAGGCGGCGAGCCTTGCCGCTTATCTGCGCATCCAGGAGGCGCGCTTCGGCGATCAGTTGGTGGCCACCCTCGACGTGGCGCCCGAGGCCGCCGATCAACCCATCGCCAGCTTCCTGCTCCAGCCGCTGGTGGAAAACGCCATCAAGCACGGCACCCGCCGCAATGGGCTGCGCATCGACATCGCGATCCAGGCGGAGGGCGCGGGGCTGCGCATCCGCATCGGCAATACCGGCACGCTCGCCCCCTCCGCCAAGCGGCCGCGCCGGGGCGGGGTGGGCCTTGCCAATGTGCGGCGGCGCCTCGCCCTGCACTATCCCGGCCGGCATAATTTCACCTTGCACGAAGCCGCGCCGCCGGGCAGTACCGGCGCCGCCGGGCGCCGCGTGGTGGCCGAGCTGATCCTGGAGGGCGCGCCGTGCTGAGCGCCGTGATCGTGGATGACGAGGTCCGCGCCCGCCGCGCCATCGCCCGCCTGCTGGAGGCGCACCCGCAGGTGCGCATCGCGGGCGAGGCCGATTGCGTGGAAGACGCGCTCGACCTCTTGGTGCGCGAGGCCCCGGATCTGGTGTTCCTCGACATCGAACTGGGCGACGGCAGCGGCTTCGAGCTGCTCCAGGCGCTGGAAGACCCACCGCGTGTGATCTTCGTCACCGCCCACGCCGAGCACGCGGCGGAAGCCTTCGCCGTGGATGCGGTGGATTATCTGCTGAAGCCGGTCTCGCCCGAGCGCCTCGCCGACGCCCTGCGCCGCGCCATGCGCCGGATCGGCCCCGACGCCGCTTCCCCTGAAGCTGCCGCCCCCGGCGCGGCGCCAGTCGCGGAACCTTCGCCCCCGGCGCTTGCCCCGGGCGCGACGCTGGAGCTGCGCACGCCCCATCGCACCGTCTTCGCGCCGCCGTCCGAGATCGTGGCGCTACGGGCGGATGGCGATTTTACCCGCGTTTTCCTCGCCGGCCAGTCGCCCTTGATGATGCTGCGCACGCTCGGCGCGTTCGAAGCCTTGCTGCCGTGCCCGCCGTTCCTGCGCCTCGGCCGCTCGCTGATGGTGAATTGCGACCGCCTGCGCAGCATCGAGACCCCTTCGCGCGACCGGGCGCACGTGGCGCTGGAGGGCCTGCCGGCGCCCCTCATCCTCGGCCGCGCCGCCACCAGCCGCCTGCGCGAGGCGCTGGCGGAGAAGGGCAGGCTCTGAGCGCGCGGGTTCGAGAATCGGCCGGAATGGGTCTGAGCATCCGTCGCCTGCGCTTCAGGCCGTCATGGCCGGGCGCGTCCCGGCCATCCACGGGGCGCCGCCCGCGCGATGTTTGAAACGCCAGCGCCAGCGGTGCCGCGTGGATGCACGGGGCGAGCCCGTGCATGACGATGCTCTGCTGCAAGCGCGCCGGGCCGGGACTGTCGATCGATCCGAGAGCCCGGCTATTTCTCGGTTTCCGTCAGCCCGCGCACGAACAGGTTCTGCATCAAGGCGATCACCAGGATCGGCGGCAGCATGGCGAGGATGGCTGTCGCCATCACCAGATGCCACACCGGATCGGCCTCCACCGCCGCCGCCGCGAGCCGCTGGATGCCCATGACGATGGTGTAATAGCGCGTGTCGGTGGTCACCAGCAGCGGCCAGAGATACTGGTTCCAGCCATAGATGAAGAGGATGACGAACAGGGCCGCGATATTGGTGCGCGAGAGCGGCAGCAGCACGTGCCAGAAAAACCGCAGCGGCCCGGCGCCGTCGATCAGCGCAGCCTCCGTCAATTCGTCCGGAATGGTCATGAACACCTGGCGGAACAGGAAGGTGGCGGTGGCGCTGGCGATCAGCGGCAGGGTGAGCCCGCCGTAGGAATTCAGCAGCGAGAGGTCCGCCACCACCTGGAAAGTGGGCAGGATGCGCACCTCCACCGGCAGCATCAGCGTGATGAAGATCAGCCAGAACGCCGTTTGCCGCAGCGGAAAGCGGAAATAGCAGACCGCGAACGCCGACAGCAGCGAGATGGCGATTTTCCCGAGCGCGATCGCCATGGCCATGATGAAGCTGTTCAGCAGCATCGGCCCCACGGGCGGAAAGCCCTGGGTGCTGGAGCCGGTGAACAGAGCGGTGCGGTAATTCTCCAGGAACAGGCTGCCCGGCAAGAGCCCGATGCGGCCGGAGAGGAAATCGCCGCCGGAATGGGTGGAGGCGATGAAGGCGAGATAGACCGGCAGCACCATCACCACCACGCCGAGGATCAGCGCGAGATGGGCCAGCAGGCTGAGCAGGCGTCCGGAGCCGGCCATCAATATTGCACCCGGCGTTCGATATGGCGGAACTGCACCGCGGTGAGCGCGATCACGATTGCCAGCAGCACCACCGATTGTGCCGCCGAGCCGCCGAGATCGAGCCCGCCGAAGCCGTCGCGGAACACCTTGTAGACCAGGATCGTGGTCGCCTGCCCCGGCCCGCCGCCGGTGGTGGCGTGGATGATGCCGAAGGTGTCGAA
>NCHM01000702.1 GCA_002257205.1 Rhizobiales bacterium 24-66-13
GAAATCGGCAGCCATCGCATCCTGATGGACCTGCCGTTCGGCGTGGCGGACCTGATGGCCCGCGTGCTCGGCTGGGTGCCCGGCGGCAGCGCGCTGCTGACGCGCGACCAGGTGGCGATGCTGCATTTCGACAATGTGGTCTCGGACGCCGCGATCGCGGAACATCGCGCCATCCAGGATCTCGGCATCCTGCCCGCGGCCATGGCGAGCGTGCTGCCGAGCTATCTTTGGCGATTCCGCAAGGCGGGACAGTTCACCCGCATCGAGACCTGAGGCGGATCTGAAACGGGACAAGGTGCGGCGCGCCGCGCCCGACGGTGGTGACATGGGCGCGTTGGTTGCGGGTGGGTCCAGGCCGGGCATCGAGGTGAAGATCTGCGGCGTCAACAGCGCCGCCGCCCTCGACGCGACGCTGGAGGCCGGTGCCGATCTCGTGGGCTTCGTGCATTTCGCCAAAAGCCCGCGCCATCTCCATCTGTCCGATGCGGCCGCGCTCTCTGCCCAGGTCAATGGCCGGGCGCTTAAGGTGGCGCTGCTGGTGGACCCGGACGACGCCTTGCTGGGCGATATTCTTGAAGCGGTGAAGCCGGATATCCTGCAATTGCACGGCCGCGAGACGGCCGAGCGGGTGGCGGCGATCCGCGCGCGGTTCGGCCTGCCGGTGATGAAGGCGCTCAGCATCGCCCGCGCCGCCGATCTCGATGTCGTCCCCGCCTATGCCGCCGTGTCCGACCGCCTGCTGTTCGATGCCAAGCCCGCCCCCGACGATCTTTTGCCCGGTGGCAATGGGCGGGTGTTCGACTGGTCTATGCTCGACGGCCTTGACCCCGGTCGCCCGATCATGCTTTCGGGTGGTCTGGATCCGGACAATGTGGCGCAGGCGATTGCCCGCGTGCGGGTTGACGGCGTCGATGTCTCCTCCGGTGTTGAAAGCGCGCCGGGCGTGAAATCGGCGGAAAAGATCTTTGCCTTCGTCCGCGCCGCGCGCGCGGCGTCCCTTGCCTCCAGGGTGGAAAGCCAAGCCCAGTGACTGCGTTGAATTCCTATCGCACCGGCCCGGACGAGCGTGGTCATTTCGGCATCCATGGCGGCCGTTTCGTTGCCGAGACCCTCATGCCCGCGGTGCTGGAGCTTCAGGCCGCCTATGAGGCCGCCAAGGTCGATCCCTCCTTCAAGAGCGAGATGGACGGCTATCTCACCCATTATGTCGGGCGTCCCTCGCCGCTGTATTTTGCCGAGCGCCTCACCGCGCATCTCGGCGGCGCGAAAATCTATCTCAAGCGCGAGGAGCTGAACCACACCGGCTCCCACAAGGTGAACAACGTCCTCGGCCAGATCCTGCTCGCCCGCCGCATGGGCAAGAAGCGCATCATCGCCGAGACCGGCGCCGGCCAGCACGG
>NCHM01000703.1 GCA_002257205.1 Rhizobiales bacterium 24-66-13
CCCCTCTTTGCGCCCGCGAAATCTCGTCCCAAGCCTTGTGTTTCTTCAGTTTTCACCGGGCAAGTGTTGACGGCGGGACCGGCCGTCCGCATGGTGCGGCCGCGCTTACATCTGGGCGTTGACGAGGAGTATTCCCCATCATGAGCCAATGGCCGGTTCACGCGAAAATCGATGGACCCATTGTGATGATCGGCTTCGGGTCGATCGGTCGCGGCACGCTGCCGCTTATCGAGCGCCACTTCGAATTCGATAAATCGCGCTTCGTGGTTATCGACCCCGTGGACAAGGATCGGGCTCTGCTGGACGAACGCGGCATCCGCTTCATCCAGTCCGAGGTGACGGCGGAAAATTATCGCGACCTGCTCACCCCCCTGCTGACGGCGGGCGGCGGGCGCGGCTTCTGCGTCAATCTCTCGGTCGACGTGTCCTCGATCGCGATCATGGAAATGTGCCGGGAAATCGGCGCGCTCTATGTCGACACCGTGATCGAGCCCTGGAAGGGCTTCTATTTCGACAACACGCTCGGCCCCGAGGCGCGCTCCAATTACGCGCTGCGCGAGGGCCTGCTGGATGCGCGCCGGCGTTCGCCGGGCGGCCCCACCGCCGTCTCCACCTGCGGCGCCAATCCGGGCATGGTGTCCTGGTTCGTGAAGCAGGCGCTGCTCAACATCGCCGCCGACACCGGGCTCGACCGGCCGGAGCCCGCCAGCCGCGAGGAATGGGCGCAGCTCGCCCGCGCCCTCGGCGTGAAGGGCATCCACATCGCCGAGCGCGACACCCAGCGCGCCCGCGATCCCAAGCCCGCCGACGTGTTCGTGAACACCTGGTCGGTGGAAGGCTTCGTCTCCGAGGGCCTGCAGCCGGCCGAACTCGGCTGGGGCACGAACGAGAAGCAGCTTCCCCCGGACGGGCGCACCCATGCGAGCGGCTGCGGCGCCGCCATCTATCTGATGCGGCCCGGCGCGGACACCCGCGTGCGCAGCTGGACCCCGACCCCCGGCCCGCAGTTCGGCTATCTGGTGACCCATAACGAGGCGATCTCGATCGCCGATTATCTCACCGTGCGCGACGGGGCGAACGTGCTCTACCGCCCCACCTGCCATTATGCCTATCACCCCTGCAACGACGCGGTGCTGTCGCTGCACGAGATGTTCGGCAATGGCGGCGTGCAGCAATCGTCCTGGAAGATCCTCGACGAGACCGAAATCGTCGACGGCCGGGACGAACTGGGCGTGCTGGTCTATGGCCACGCCAAGAACGCCTATTGGTACGGCTCGCATCTCTCCATCGAGGAAGCGCGCGAGCTTGCCCCCTACCAGAACGCCACCGGCCTGCAGGTGACCTCGGCCGTGCTCGCGGGCATGGTGTGGGCGCTGGAAAATCCGCAAGCCGGCATCGT
>NCHM01000065.1 GCA_002257205.1 Rhizobiales bacterium 24-66-13
AGGCAGAGGGCGTAGAATTCGACGCTCACGCTCACGCGCACCAGCAGCCCCAAGATGGAACGGTCGAGAGTGCCCAGCCCCACTTCCTCGCCGAGCCAAGCCAGCTTGCGCTCCAGGGCGGAGGGCTGCGGTGCGGCTTTACTCCGCCGGCGCGCAAGATGGGTAAAGACGGCGTCGCGCGCGGCGAAATTGCCGGGCGCGTCCACCCCGTCCTCGGGCGCCGGAATTCGTCGCAGCCCGAGGAGGTGATGGTGGCGATGCACCCATTGCGAAACCTCGGTGTTGCGCCACCAGCGCGCCCAAACCTCCTCTCCCTCACCGGCCAGCGCGGCGACGTAGCAAGTCAGCATATGACGTTCGAAGGGATGCACGTTTCTCTCCATAGCTCGAAGAGAAGGAGTCATCTTACTGCGACATAATCGGTCGCATGAATGGCTCTTCGGCGCTGCGCGCGGGATGCGCCGCGGCGCGACCGCACTACCCTGGGTCGGTGGATCGGCGATCTCCAGAAGCGCCGGTAGCTTTTTTTGCCCGACCGATTTTGTCGTGCGAGCGAGCGCATCTGGGCGGCGTCGCAATCGAACATCATCGGATAGGAGAGACGGTGGCGCCCTGTTTGAGCGGAGATCCCAGGTGCCGAGTACTTGGCCTTCTTGTTTTCGTCAGCAGCTTGATCTTCTATGCCGTGGTATTCCTGATTGTGTATTTGACGTTCGTTCTATGATTCGATGTATGCCTGCTGTCCGGTCGCGTTTCCTGAGCGCCTCGAACGCGCCGTCGCAACGAGCAAAACATGGGAGCCGGCTGGTGGGGGAAGTGGGATGGATGATCTGATCGCGGTTCGGAAGGCGAGATCTCTGCTCGACGAGGCGACGCTCTCCCGGCATGCGCTCGAGAGGGCGCGGGAGCTGTATGAGGACCGGCTCGCGCCGGAATTTAGTCCCTTCGAATTCCTCGGAACGGACGAACTCATATGGTCGCAGCTCATCGGATGGCTGCTGAACCCGAAAGGGTCTCACGCCCAAAAGGGACGCTTTCTACGGCTATTCACTAGGCATGTCAGCCATATAGGGCGGGAGTGGCCCGAACATGCGTGCGAGACGGCAGTCCTGGAGCTGGAGCACCGTTTCGACGGGGGGCGGATCGACATCCTCATTAGGTCGGGTGATCGCCTGCTCATCATCGAGAACAAGCCGTCTGCGGCGGACCAGGACGCGCAGCTTGCCCGCTATTTCGCATATGCGGACGGACGGACGCGGGAGCGCCTGAAGACGGTCATTGTCTATCTGACGGCGGACGGGCGCGGTCCGGCCGCCCATAGCCTTGATGACACCGACGTGGAAGCGCGAAGAAGCGACGGCACGCTGGTCCTTCAGTCCTATCGGGAGTTGTCGCTAGCCTCGGATTCGGGGGGGCGGTCGTGGCTCGATGTGTGCAGACATGCCTGCCGGTCGCCACGTGTGGCGGGTTTCATCGAGGATATGCAGAATCGTATCAATATGGATTTTTCCGGGATCAGGGACATGAATGCCGTCGCTCATCTGGCAGATGCCATATCTAAAAGTCCGGAAGATATAAAATCCGCGTTCCAAATTGCCCAATCACTGAATTTGCTGCGTGCGAAGCTCTGCACGGCGCTCATCGGGCAGATAAAATACAAGGCGTCAGCCCACAATATTCATTTGTCAGAAAACAGCAGCATCCAAGCCAATGGATTGTATCTCAATTTCGAGTTCGATCCGCAAAGTCCTTATCTCATCAGGTTCTACACGTCCGATGTGGTCGCGATCGGCCTGCTGCGAAGAGATGAGAATGACAGCAAGGACCAAGCTCAGATCGCAATCGGGAGAAATCTGGCGCGGAGGCTGAATGGTTTGGGACCCAGTAAGAACTGGGGCGGTGACAAGTGGGCATGGATCGTCTTGCTGGATGCGAATAGCCCGCTGTGCGCATTACCTCGGGATTTTTGGATGAACCCCGCGCCGTGGGCAAGCATTGCGGCTGAGGACGGGCACGACGGACAGGGCGATTTAGACGTTGCCGAGAAGATAGTCGGGGCGGTCCGCAGGATCCAGGACGCGCTCACCGGAGTGCAACAGGGACCGGCGGTTTCGGCTGGCCCCTGAGCCCAGCAATCAGACGTTCATGGTCACGCAGTGAATGCCCCCGCCCTCTTGAAAGACGTGTTCGAGACACAGCGGCGTGATGGTCTTGTCGGGGAAGAGGAAGGCGAATGTTTCTTGCGCGCGACGGTCCGTTGCCTCTGCTTCGGCCGCGAAGGCAGGAACGATGACACCTCCGTTTACGATCAAGAAGTTCAGGTACGTGCTGGCGTAATAGACCTCCCTTTTGGGGACGCTTTCCGGCGGTGGTGTGAGTTTGATGACGTCCAATTCCCTGCCATCGGCGGTGCGGGCGCCGGCCAGTACAGCTAGGTTCTCCGCGGAAAGATCGGACTCGCCTGAGCTATCCGCCTCCACGATAATCCTTCCTGCCGCAACGAAACGCGCAAGGCCGTCGATGTGGCCGCTGGTGATGTCGTCCTTGCCCTTGTATCCGGGCAGCCAAACCACGCTTTTGGCTCCGGTTTCCCTCCGCAGCATCACCTCAGCACTCTGCCTGTCGAGCGCCCCATTTCGCTTGTCGTGGAGAACGCAGCTCTCCGTCGTCAAGAGGGTGCCATTGCCGTCAGATTCGAGCGCGCCGCCCTCCAAGATGAAACCAGCTGTATGCACAGGGCAACCGAGATGCGTCTGCGCGAACAGCCTGGCTAGTTCCCGGTCCGCCGCGTAGCCGGAATTTCTCGACACCTCGCCCCAGACATTGAAGTTCATGTCGAGCCACGACAGGGCGCCGTTGTCGGACCGAAGGGGAAGGCCGAGCGTATCCCTGGCCCAGATGTCGAAATGGCGCATAACCAGCAGGTCGATGCCGTCGCCGCACATGTCGGCGGCTCGCGTCTCGTCGCCTGGATTGATTAGCATGGTGACAGGTGCGAACGGACGGATGGCGCGCGCGAGCACGCCGAGATCCTCACGGATGCGCGCGAGCCGTTCTTTTCCATATACGGGGCGCTTGTCCGACCCGAAGCAGAGATACACCCGCTCCTGGGGTTCCCACTCCGCCTTCAGCCGCATCTTCATCACTCCCCATCAACCCACGTGATTCGATGCCGGCCTCTGGTGGCCCGCCAGCGCGGCCTTCAGCTCGCTGATCATCCGCGTGCGCAGCTCAGGTGGTTCGACGATCTCCACCGTGGAGCCCCAGCCAAACAGGTGGTGCACCATCTCAAGCTGGCCACCGGCGGTGAAGGAGACCTCGAGCCGCCCGTCTTCCAGGAGCCGCGTCGCCTGGCTCGGATGGAACAACATGCGTGCCGCCGCCTCGGCGGCTGAAGGGGCGAACCGCAGCACCACATGCACGGCCTCTTCCTGGAAGGTGCCGAAGGATCGCGCGGCATAGGCGCCGAGGTCGAAGGCCTCCGGCGGAGCGCCGCGTTGCGCCGTCATCTGGAGATCGCCCATCCGGTCGAGCCGCCAGAGCACTGCATCCTGGCGCCCGGCCTCCCGCCCGACCAGATAGGCGTTGCGGCCGAACAGAAGGCCGTAGGGAATGACCGTGCGGATATAGCCGTCCGGCCGGTCGGGTAGGGGATAGGAGAAGCGCACGCGCTTCATGGCGATGAGCGCTTCCCGCAAGAGCTGAAGCGTGGGTGCGTCTGTCACCGCGTGAGGGCCGACCTGCCGGGCGATGGCCTCGGCGCGGCACAGCGCCTCCATATCCGGCGCCAGCATGCGGCGCGTGCCGTCGCGCAGCGAAGCGGCGATCTTGGCCTGCAATGCCCGCAGCAGGGCGGCGCGCGGTCTATGCCCGGTCTGCTCCAGTCCCTTAGAGACGGTGTCCAGCTCGGCGAGCTCGCTCACCGTGGGGGCAGCCAGGAAGGAGGACATCCCACCCTGGATGCGGAAGCGCTTGTGCTTGCCGTCAGGCAATGTCTCAAAGGTCGGAAAGAGATCGCGCACCGCGTCCCGCATGCGCTCGGCAGTGCGGCGGTTGACCGAGAAAAGCTGGCTGATGTCCTCCAGCGACAAGCCTTCCGCGGACCCGGCGAGCTCGATGGCAAGACGCAGAAGGTTGGAGGCCTTTTCCAGGCGCACTGTGTCCGTCGGCACGCTCCCTCCCCAAGGACCGATTCGCCGATCACACTTTCGGCGGCAGCCGAAAGTCACGCAAGCGGGGGATTTTGGCCCGATCGTGCGACAAAGCTGGTCGTAACGGGAGGCTTGCTTCCGAGCCCACCATTGCTGAGCCAGAAAGACTGGCCCAAGCTCGGCTCGATCCATAAGCCGGGGAGGAAAAATCATGGCTGGGGAAAGCTGGTCGGACGAATTGAAAGCCCTGACCCGCGCAGCGGTTGAGGATCTGGATGTCATGCCTCGCGGGAATGACGTGTTCTTCAAGCACATCCGTTCGGGCTTCGGCATCATGTCGTTCAGCGATCTGGTCTCTGGGGAGCTGCGAATGCGGGACGCGGAAACTGGGATGATCACCACCTTTGCCGACGTGGATGCGCTCATCGCGGCCGGCTGGGCCATCGACTGAGGCGGCGCGCCGTTACGCCGCCCCAAACGTGATCGCCCCGCGTCCCAGCCAGTAAATGCCCGCCAGCATGGGCTCTTTCGCAAAGCCGCTGGTGCGCAGCGCCGCCACATAGGCGGAGAGCTGTGGCCAATGGTGCGCAAAGCGGGCGTCGTAGTCGGCGAGCGCATCGCTCTTGTGGTCGATGAGGGCGAGGCCGGCGCTGCCGCGCGCCACCAGGTCCAGGGTCGCGCCGATCCGGGCGCCGGTCTCAAGCTGCGCCTCGATGGGAACCTCGGTCATGATCGCATCATAGCCGCGCGCTGCCAGCCAGCCCTTGAGCGCGCCGGCTTGAGCGGCGAGCGTTGCGAGCGTCGAAACATCGAGGCCGAAGCGCGCTCCTGCGCGTTCCGCCATGTCGGGCCGCAAAAGGAAGATGCGGAGCATATCGTGCAGCGCGGTGCCGCGGTCCGTCGCGCTCGCGAAGACCTCGGGCTGTGTCGAGATCACAGGGCCAAGTGGTTCCGTCATGAGCCCGCGGGGCAGGGCGGAAAGAGGGGTCTGCAGTCCCGAAGGCACCAGCAGGGCCTGACCGCCGTCCGACCGCAGCGGACGGATGGCGACGGCGCGGCGGCCGAGCCTCGGCAGCCACGCTGCCCTGGGCGCTTCTTCCTTTTCGTACTCCGGTGGCATCTCCTTGCCGCAGAAAGCGGTGCGGGCGGAGAAGGCGGTCTCGCCAAGCATGATCCGCCCGGCCTCCACCGTCATGCCACTGGAGGCGAGCAGGGCGGCGCCGCTGAAGGACGGTTTCTCGTCCGCGCCCGCCTTGTCGACGGCGCCTTGCGGCCATTCCAGCACCAGGACGTCCCGCGGACGGGTGAGGGCAACGTAGAGCAGGCGGCGGGCCGTGCTCTCCGCTTCGGGCGCGCCGGCGGCCTGGAAGCGGGCATTCACGTCCGCGGCATGGAAGGTGGGCGCGAAGGCCAGATGGGTGCGCGTGAGCATCCCATCGAGATCAGTGTAATCCTCGCAGACGGCGCGCCATCCCCCGCCGCGTGGCTCGAACGCATGATCGAGCCCGGCTACGGCAACCACGGGCCATTCGCGGCCCTTCGAGGCGTGCCAGGTGAGCACCTCCACGCCATCCGCGGCATCGCCGGTTGGATTGGGGCGCTGGTCGAATCCGCGCTCGTCCAGCCGGGATGCCATCCAGCCCAGGAAGACCTTGACGCCGAAGCCGTGGAAGCCGGCCGCCGCGCGCATGTCCCGATGGGTGGCGAGGAAGCCCTCCGCCTCGGCCTCGAGGCGCAGCAGGTCCGCGCGCGCTTGCGCCGGATCGTCCTGCACGTCGGCCCAATCCCGCAGGCCCGCCACTGCTATGGCATCGCCAAGGAGGGCACGCACCGTGCGGCCCGGCGCGGATGCGGACAGGCCACGCAGGCGATCGAGGATCGGGTGGTCGAGGCCACCGGTCTCCAGCATCCGGCCGAGGGCCTCCTGCAGGGAGAGGCCCGGCGGGCCGAGCGTTGCGAGGCACAAGGCGGCGTGCCGGTCGAAGGGATCGTCCGCCACCTGAAGCGCGAAGCGGGCCGCCTGGACGATGGGGCTTGTCCACCAGCCCGCGCCTGCCACGCGAACCGGAACACCGAGCCGGGCGAGCGCCCCCGCATAGGCAACGCATTGGCTGTTGGTGGGGCATAGCACCGCCACGTCGCCCGCCGTGGGGCGGCGGACCTCGCCGGTGTGGCGGTCCCTGATCTTGCCGTCAGGCCGCTCAAGGAAAGCGTGCAGATGGGCGGCGAGGTGCTGTTGGGGTCGCACCGTGGCGCGCCCCCTGCGCGACGCCTGCGTCACCACGACCTCGATGGCCGAGCCGGCGCCGTCCGGCTGTGTCGGCGACAGCGGATCGTAGCGGCCGGGAAAGAGGCGGTCTCCCACCGCATTCACAAAGGCCATGATGCGGGGCGAAGAACGCCAGTTCCGGTCAAGTGGCGAGACGCCGGAGGCGAAGGTGCCGACAAGCGCTTCCATCAGCCGGACATCGGCACCCTGGAAGCCCATGATGGCCTGCTTGACGTCGCCCACGATGATGGCGCGCGGAGCACCTTGGATGAGAGGCCACAAAAGGGCGAACTGGGCGGGATTGGTGTCCTGGAACTCGTCCACGATGACGCAGTCGACCTCGCCCAGCACCGCCGCGCAGATTTGCGGTTCCTCGCGCAACAGGCGTCCGGCGTTGGCCACCATGTCGGTGAAGTCGATCACGCCGAGTTCGCGCTTGCGCGCGGCATACCCCTTCAAGATTTGCTGGGCGCCCCGGATCAACACCTTGGCGTGGCGACACGCATCCTCTAGGGGGCCCGGATGGGTGGAGATGGCGGAGGCGGCCTCCATGACGGCGCCTGCGAGGTCGTCATAGCCGTCGGGCGTCGGCGTTCCCCGCCGGCTCAGCCGCAGGTCGGCGAGCCTCGTCCAGACTTCCCAGTCCCGCTCCAGGCGCGCCGGGTCGCGCGCCGCAAGGAGCGCACGGTAGTTCTCCCGAAAGGTCTCCCGCGCGGCGTTGTTCTGGTCCGGGCGCGACAGGCTCTCCGGAAAGGCGGCGAGAAGGGCTTCGACCGCGGCATGGAGGCATCCCGCCAAGGCCTTCGCCTCTCCTCTCACCGTGCCGTAGGTGGCGCAGATCGCCGCTTCCGCGAGATCGGGGAGGGCTGGATCGAGCCCGCGCGGGCCGAGCGTGCTCAGGAGCGCCACGGTCTCGAACACCCGGCTGCGGAAATCGCCTTCCGGCGTGGTGCCATGGCCGAAGCGGTAGCCGTAGCGCGGCAAGTCCGCCGTCACCTCATGCAGATCGTTGGCGTGGGGGAGCTCGGTGCGGATCAGGAGGTCACGCTCCTCGTCCGACAAGAGGCGCGGCGCCGGGGAGGCACCGGCAGCGAAGGCGTGCTCGGTGAGCAGTCTGAGGCCGAGGCCGTGGATGGTGGAGACATAGGCCCGGTCTACGGCCAGGGCTCCAGCCATGCGCCCTTCGGCAATGAGGCTTGCACGGATGCGCTGGCGCAGCTCGCCCGCGCCGGCCTCCGTGAAGGTGACGGCGAGAATCCGCTCCGGGCGCACCGAGCCGTCCTTCACCCAGTCCAGAAGGGTTTGCTTGATATGGTGCGTCTTCCCCGCGCCAGCGCCGGCAGGCACGATCCTCACGTCAGGCATCTTCGCTCTCCTGCGCCGGGGCGGGCGGGATGAAGAGGGAGACAAGAGGGCTGGTCTCCAAGGCGTAGAGGCCGACGCCCGCTTTCTCCAGGGTGGTCAGTTCATCCGCGCGGGTCAGGCGCAGCTCGCCGGTGCGCAAGCGCGCAATTTCCCCTTTCAGGCGCAGTGTCGCCGCGCCACAGATGTCGGCGTTGATCACATCCACTGAGCCGGGTGGTGCCGCGACCTGGAGACCGTGCAACAGCACGGCGCCATCCCGCGTGGTGTGGTAGGCGACACCGATGGGGCCGTCATGGGCGAGGGCTTTCACCTCCAGCCCGGGCTCGGCGGAGGCCCGCGCGGTGGTCGCCTGCGCTGCGAGGGTGCGATAGATCTCCACTTGGAGGTCGAGGCCGTGCTCCATGCGCCGGCGCCGGCTGTGGGATCCGCTGGTCTTATGGTCCACGATCACGAGGCTGCCGTCCGGCAGCCGGAGCAGGCAGTCCACGAAGCCCCGGCACGCCACGCCCAACGCATGCCCGCGCAGGTCCAGCTCGCTGGCAATGATGCGTGCGCCGAGCGCGTCGAGAGTTGCCCGCCAGGACAGGGCGGCCTTCGTGAAGTCCCGCTCCATGGACTGGCGCTCGACCATCCAGGCGCCACCGGCGAGGAAGGGGGCCGTGGTGCGGATCTCCTCCGCCAGGAGGTCGGGAAGCCGGGCGCGGATATCCGCCTCGGCCGGCAGGGGAGTATCGGGCGGGAAAAGACGTTCGACAAGCTGATGGAACAGGCTGCCGACGGTGAGCACGTCCAGCGTCTCGGGAGCCCACGGCTTGTCCACCATGTCCATCTCATTCATCAGCCAGGCAAGTGGGCTGACGAGGAGGGTCTCGAGCCGCGATGGCGACTGGGCGAGCGCCTGCCCTTCCTCGTCGGTTCGCAACAAAAGCAGATCGGCGCCGAGCGAGAGCACGGATGGCACAGCGAGCGGCGGAAGCGGCAGGCTCTTGGTTTCCGGCGCGACCGGAAGCGCGCCCGCGGGCAGCCACCGTTCGTCGGCCAGATCGACGATAAGGCTCTCGGGCTCCTCGACGTCCTCGAAGCATCGGGCCATGAGGACGAGGGAAGCGGACGGCGCATTGCGCGCGCCCATCAAGTCGCGATACGGCGCCAGCACGGTCAGGCTCTCGCGGGCGGCGGCGAACTGGGAGCGCAACACCCGCAGCCGCACCGAAAGGATGTCCTCCTGACTGAACAGGTGAAGATCGCAATGCTCGCGGATCGCCGCAATCTCGCTATCCAGGAACAGGGGACTCACCGGCGGCGGCGCCGGAAAGGCGCCTTCGCTGAAGCCGAGCACCACGAGATGGCGCACCGTGCGCGGCGGCGCCTCCCCGTCCACATAGATTGTCACTCCGGCAACGAGGGCAGGCCCGGCCGCCTCATCCCGCCAGGGAGAGACCAGCACCTGTGCCGCCAGTTCCTCCCACGGCACCTCGGCTTGTGCGGGCCGGGAGAAAAGGCCGCCCTGGATCGGCCGCGCCAACTCGACCAGGCGGGTGGCCTCCTCGGCGAAGGCCGCATCAGTGGTGAGGTTGCGGACGAGGGCAGAGAGGCGCTCGGCCGCCTCATGCGCTTTCGGCACGCGCCGGTTGCCGAGGAGGCGAGCCATGGCGAGCGCGGACCCTTCCAGCGCCACCACGCTCTCGAAGGAGAACTTCCCTGCCATGACCGCGTCCGAGAGCTTGCGGCCGTCCGCCGCCGACCACGGCATGAGGGCGGACCGCAGGAGCGAGGCGAGCGCCATGGGGGGCGCGGGCTGGCGCAGGCAGGTGAGGAAATGGAGCAGGCATTCGCCGGCGAGATCTCGCTGCTCGCCTCCGGAGGGCAGCCCCGACAGGGGCAGGCCCGCGCGGGCGAAAGCATCGCGGACATAGGTAGCGTAATGCGGTCCCGCCGGGAGGAGCAAGCCGATGTCGGCGGGCGAGAGGGCAGGGTCCATATCCAGCCAGCTCTGGGCGAGGCTTGCGGCGAAGTCCGCCTCAGCAGCGGGATCGCGCAGACCGAACACCCGCACGGTCTCATCCAGCGGGAGTTTCATAGCCTCCTCGGCGAGAAAGCTCTCCTGGAGATGGGCAAGGGCCGAGCCGCAACGGCCATGGCATTGGTCGCGCGCGGCGATCAACGTGGCGCGCCGCTCCTCCAGATCCAGCGGAGTTCCATGGTGGCGCACGAGCGTATCCAGGACTGCGCGCTCCACGGCCGTCAGCCTGGGATCCGCAGGATCGTGGACCACGTGAAGGGGCTCGATCGCGTCTTCGGCGTTCGCTTCCAAGATGGCGCGGAGGTGGAGGAGATCCTCCGGCAACTGATCGCCAAGGCGCCCCCAGAGATCCAGAAGGGACGAGAGGTGATGGTGCGTGCGGGATTGGAGATCGAGCCCAACGAGGCCGATGCCGCCGGGCCGCAGGGTGCTGCTGCCCAGCATCACGTCGCGCAAGGCGCGCTCCACCGCTCTCGCGGTCTCGCCCGGGGCCACGGCGAAACTCTCCGCCCAGGGACCGTCGGCGAGATGGGCGCGAAGCGCTTCGCTGAAGGTCGGGGCAGGAGCAAGCGCGGGCGGGAGATAGCTGCGCTCCAGCAGCGGGCGTCGCAGGGGGACATAGGCGTCGATAAAGCCGTTCGCCTGTCGTGCCAGCACGCCCTCGAACATCTCACCCCCCACTCATTCTTAAGCTTAAGAAGCATGCTTCGGCGCTGCGGGACAAGGCCCGTCGTCGATGCGGTAGAGGTGGATTAGGGCGCCTGTGCGTCAAATCCGGACGTATGAAGCGGCAGGCCCACTGGTGGCTTCGTCACTTGCGGGGCAGGCTCGTTGCCGGTAGATCGCGACCTCATATTGCCGGGCAGGAAACAATGGCGCGCCTTCTTCCGTCAGACGTGACGCCGCTTAGCCTCTCGTTGGGCGAGACGGCAGAACTACGCACCCTCGACCTGCTGCGCCGACGCCTTCCGCAGGACTATGTCGTCTATCACTCCGTCCACTGGTCGCTCTCCACCGCGTCCCGCTCCATGTTCGGTGAGGTGGACTTTGTGGTGGTCAACCGCTCGGGCGACGTGGTGATCGTGGAGCAGAAGGCCGGCCAGCTGGAGGAGACGGGGGAGGGGCTGGCGAAGCGCTACGAAGGGGTTGGAGCCAAGCTCGTGGCCCCCCAGATTCACCGCAACCAGGATGGGCTGCGCAAGCAATATGCCCGCCAGACCGGCGGGCTCCTGACCATCGACTATCTCTTCTACTGCCCCGATCATAGGCTCCGCGGCTCGGTGGGCGCGGGCCTCTCAGTGGACCGGGTGGTGGATGCCGGGGAGGCGGAGCGGCTTCCTGATCGGATCATGGAATTGCTGCCGGCGGGCACCGACAGCAAGGAGGGGGCGCGAGTCCACCGCTTCTTCGAGAATGTCTTTCACCTCGTGCCGGACATCCACGCCCATATCCGCAGCGGGGAGCGGGCGTTGGCCCGCATTCCCGGCGGCGGGCTCAGCGGCATCGTCCTCGCCGTCGACATGACCCCCATGCGGCTGCGTGTGCGCGGGACTGCGGGGAGCGGGAAGTCGGTCGCGGCGCTTGCCTGCGTGCGGCGTGAGGTGGAGAAGGGGCGCAGGCCGCTCTTGGTGTGTTTCAATCGCCCCCTTGCGGAGAAGCTGCGCGCCGCCGCTCCCGAAGGCGCCCACGTGACGACCTTTCATGGCCTGCTGGATCGGTTCCTTGCTGCCAAAGGGCGGTCCATCGATTTCCAAGGTGTAGCTCGCTCCGGCTTCTGGGCCGATGTCCAGGAGCGTGTGATCCTTGAGACCGTGCCCGACGACTGGCGCTTCGACACGCTGGTCGTGGATGAGGGCCAGGATTTCGATCCCGATTGGCTCGATATCCTGCGCCTCTTCCTGCGCGAGGAGCCCGATGTTCTTTGGTTCGAGGATGAGGACCAGGATATCCGCCATCTGGACGGCCGCGGGCTAAAATTCGATCGGCAACTGCGGGATCTGGGCTTCATTGGCTTCCGCACGCGGAGCAATTTCCGCACACCTCAATCCATCGCCGCACACATCAGGGACGTGCTGCCCGACTTTGCCTTCGAGGCTATGAGCCCTCTGCCGGGGCTGGGCGTGGGTGAGCACCGGTGCGAGCGTGAGACAGACATGGCACGCCGCGCAGGCGCGATCGTGACGGAGCACATGCGGCTTGGCCTCCGCACCGAGGATGTGGTTGTCCTCTCCCTTCGGGGGCTGGCCACAGCGTC
>NCHM01000066.1 GCA_002257205.1 Rhizobiales bacterium 24-66-13
CGCCACCCGCTACGACCGTTGCGCCCACACCTTCTTCTCAGCCATATGCATCGCCGCAACAGTCATCTTCTGGCTCTGATTAGTGAGTCCTGAGCCTAGCTGCGATTTCGACAGAATCTGCCCCGGCCGCTCCATCAGTGCGTGCAGGATGGAGAACTCGCGGCGAGAAAGCCGCACCGCGTCGCCGGACTTCGACACCGCCATCGTCGCGGGGTCGAGCCGCAGATCGCGCCAGATGCGGCAAGCCGAGCCGCCACCGTTGCCCCGTCTCGTCAGCGCCCTTAGACGGGCGGCGACCTCGTTTAGGTCAAAGGGCTTCCCGAGATAATCGTCGGCGCCAGCGTCGAGGCCGGCAATACGGTCGGGGATACTGTCTCGCGCGGTCAGGAGCAGGACTGGTGTCCCCACCGCTCGTCCTCGAAGCTCGTCCAGAACGTCGAGACCGGACCCATCTGGAAGCATCAGGTCGAGAACCACGGCGTCGAAGGCCGAACTGCGCAGCGCGGCAGAAGCATCGGCACAGGTCGAGACGGCGTCCACCGTGAAGCCGGCCAGACCAAGCCCGACTTGCAAGCCGTTCATCAATACGGCGTCGTCTTCAACCACCAAAACTCTCATAGCAACTTGCTCAACTCCAACAGAAGGACCGCAATCTGCTGCCGACCTTAAGCCAGCCTTAAGGTGACGGGCGCGGGTCTGGCCCCCAGGCAGGGCACCACCCTGTCCGGCTGAGAACGAAAAGGAGATCCCGTATGCCAGCTCTCACGCGCCGTGGCGCCATGATCACACTCGGGGGCGCGGTCCTGGCGGTGCCACTCATGCACCACACTGCCCTTGCGCAGCAGGCTGACGTATCCAAGGAAATGATCCTCAACGACCCGGCGGCTCCCATTGCCGGCAACCCGAAAGGCGACGTCACCATCGTGGCCTTCCTCGACTACAATTGCCCGTTCTGCAAAAAGTCCGCGCCCGACCTCGACCGAGTTGTCAAGGAAGACGGCAAGATCCGCCTGGTCTACAAGGATTGGCCCGTCATCCGGCCGACCTCGATCGACGGCGCGATGATGGCGCTCGCCGCCAAGTATCAGGGCAAGTACGACATCGCGCACCACGCCCTGATGGGCATCCCCGGCGTCGGCGTCCCCAAGGATAAGATGCGCGCAGGGCTCCAGGCCGCCGGCATCGACATGGCCCGCCTCGACGCCGACATGAAGGCGAAATCGACCGAGATCGACGCCATCATCAAGCGCAACATGGCGCAGGCCGATGCCATCGGTTTCTCGGGCACGCCCGCCTATCTCGTCGGCCCGTTCCAGACCTCGACGCTCGACTATCAGGGGTTCAAGCAGGTCGTGTCCGATGCGCGCAAGAAGCAGGCGGAAAGCAAGTGAGAGGGGCACGCTCTCACCAGCCCCGCTCGCGATGCCTGATGTCAATCGTGCCGCCCTTGAGCATATGCGACCAGTAGAGCCAGGGCAGGAACTTGGTCTTCAAATACCACATGCTCTTGCGGGGCACGCGCGGATCGAGCGGAAAGCTTGGCGTCACCTTGCCGCCATAGGCGAACTCGGCGAGCACGATCTTGCCGAGGGCGACCGTCAGCGGGCACGAGCCGTACCCGTCATAGGACTTTGGCATGGCCTTGCCCTGCATGGCGGCCAGCAGATTGGCGACCACGACGGGAGATTGAAGGCGCACGGCCGCCGCCGTCTTTGCATTCGTGGTCGACGCCGCATCGCCGAGCGAGAAGACGTTTTCGTACCGCACATGCCGAAGCGTCGCCTGATCGACCTCGATCCAACCCGCCGCGTTGGCCAGCGGGCTTTCCCGAACCACATCCAGTCCGGTCTGCGGCGGGACGACGTGGATCATGTCGAACCGCATCTCGACGTCGCGTGCTACGCCGTCCTTGTCGGTCACCGAAAACAGCGCCGCCTTCGCGGGACCGTTGATGGCGATCAGGTTATGCCGGTAGCAGACGTCGATACCGTAATCGTCGACGGCCGTTTGCAATGGCGGCACGAAGAACGGCACGCCGAACAGCGCCTCGCCGGCAAGGCAGAATTTGAGCTTCGAACTGTCGAGCCTGCCTCGCCGCCGAAGATGGTCGGCCATCATGTACATGATCTTCTGCGGCGCTCCCGCGCATTTGATCGGCATCGCCGGCTGGGAGAACAGCGCGGTTCCGCCCTGAAATCCCTGAATCAGCCGCCAGGTGTATTCGGCCGTGTCGGCCCGGTAGTTGCTGCACACGCCGTTCTTGCCGAGCGTCTCCTTCAGCCCCTGGATCGCGTCCCAGTCAATCTTCAAGCCGGGGCAGGCTACGAGATAATCGTAACCAAGCGCCCGGCCGTCGCTCAGGCTGACGACGTTGTGATCCGGGTCGAATGCCGTCACAGCCGCCTTGATCCACGTCACGCCCTCGGGGATCAGCGATCGCTCCATGCGCTCGGTTTGCCTGCGCGTGAACACGCCCGCACCAACCAGCGTCCAGCCCGGCTGGTAGGAGTGGGCCTCGGAGGGCTCAACGATCGCGACATCGAGACCCGCCATGTGGCGCTTCAGTTCAGCAGCAACAGTAATCCCCGCTGCGCCTCCCCCGACGATTATGACACGGGTGAGACCCGGACCGTTGCCAGGTGCCACCACCGCGCTTGATTTGGACATCTCTTTTTCCTCCCACTTGCAGATTTACATATCTGGTTTTATGTAAGTATGTAATTCATATTGACAAGCGTCAAGGAGGTGCCCATGAAACCGATACCGGTCACAGAAAAGTTGTCCGTGGCGGAACAGCTTCAGCCAGAGGACTTCACTGAACTTGCTCGCAATGGCTTCAAGACGATCATCAACAATCGGCCGGATGGCGAAGAGGCATCGCAGCCAGGATCGGCGGCAGAAGAAGAGGCGGCCAGAGCGGCGGGTCTCGACTATGTGTTCATCCCGGTGACCAGCAGCAACATGCGGCCGGAAGACGTGCGGCGCTTTGCGGAGACAATCGTTGCGTCCGAGGGTCCGGTGCTCGCGCATTGCCGTTCCGGTGCGCGCTCCTTCTACATGTGGGTGCTGGCTGGTGACGCCGAGGTCGAAGGGTTCAGCGACGACAAGTTGATTGCCGTCGCCAGCGAGATCGGCATTGCACCCGACCACGCCCGCGACTGGCTGGCGGCGCATCGGCACATCGGCAAGCCAGACGTAAAAGGCTTCTACGAGCAGCGCACCGGCAGCATTCAATATGTCGTCAGCGACCCCTCGACGAAGACATGCGCCATCATCGACCCGGTGCTCGACTATGACGAAAAATCCGGATCGACCAGTACGGAGCAGGCCGATACGATTCTCGCCTATATCGCGGAGCAGGGACTGACCGTCGAGTGGATCCTCGACACCCATCCGCATGCCGACCACTTTTCCGCGGCCCGCTACCTTAAGGACAAGACCGGCGCTCCGACCGCGATCGGCGCTCATGTCATCGACGTGCAGACCCTGTGGAAGGGCATTTACAATTGGCCGGATTTCCCGGCCGACGGTCATCAGTGGGATCGGCTCTTCGCCGATGGCGACACGTTCAAGGTCGGTACGATCGATGCGCGGGTGATGTTCTCGCCGGGGCACACGCTCGCTTCGATCACCTATGTTATCGGCGACGCCGCCTTCGTCCACGACACGCTCTTCATGCCGGACTCCGGCACCGCGCGGGCCGATTTCCCGGGGGGCAGCGCCAGGCGGCTGTGGCGATCTATCATGGATATCCTTTCGCTGCGTAACGAGACGCGAATCTTCACGGGCCACGACTATCAGCCGGACGGACGACCGGCGCACTGGGAAAGCACGGTCGCCGAGCAGAAGACGTTCAATCCGCACATTGTCGGCCAGACCGAGGAGAGCTTCGTCAAGCTGCGTGAGGAGCGCGACGCGACCCTGCCGATGCCCAAGCTCATCCTGCATGCACTGCAGGTGAACATCAACGGCGGTGGGCTTCCCGAGCCAGAAAGTAACGGCAAGCGTTACCTAAAAATTCCGCTCAATGCACTCGAGGGGGCGGCCTGGTGATGGAGACCTATCTTGCTCCCCTGGCAGGCGGCGCGCTGATCGGATTATCGGCCAGTCTTCTCATGCTGCTTAACGGCCGCATCGCCGGCATCAGCGGCATCGTCGGTGGCCTACTCGGGCGGCGCGGCGAACGCTTCGGCCACGACATCGCCTTCGTCGCCGGCCTCCTTCTCGGCCCGTTGGCGTATCTCACGATCTTCGGCAATGCGCCGCAAGTGATCGTAACGGCATCCTGGCCGCTGCTGATCGTCGCCGGCCTGCTGGTCGGCTTCGGCACGCGCATGGGCTCGGGCTGCACGTCCGGACATGGCATCTCCGGATTGGCGCGGTTGTCGCCCCGATCGTTCGCGGCGGTGCTGACCTTCCTTGCGACCGCGATCCTGACCGTGCTTGTGATGCGGCTCGGAGGCTGGCTATGACCCCGGCGCTGCGCATCCTCACGGCGCTTGCCGCCGGCCTTCTGTTCGGTCTCGGCCTCGCAATTTCAGGTCTGCTCAATCCCGCAAAGGTGAAAGCCTTCCTTGACATCACCGGCGCATGGGACCCGAGCCTGATCTTCGTTCTCAGCGCTGGCGTCATCGTCGCCTTCATCGGCTACCGGCTCGCCTTTGCGCTCCACAAACCGCTGTTCGACGACCAACTTCATCTGCCAACCAAAACCCGCATCGATCGCCCCCTTATCATCGGCTCGGCAATCTTCGGCGTGGGCTGGGGCTTGGCCGGATTCTGCCCAGGCCCTGCCATCGCATCCCTTGCGCTTGGTCTGCTTCCCGCGGCGATCTTCGCCGTCGCCATGTTCGTCGGAATGGTCACGCACGATCGCTTCCTGGCCGGAAAGGGGTGAGCCATGCTTGCCAATCTCGGCCCAGCGCTCGCCTCGGGCGGGCTCGTCGGTTTTTCCCTTGGCCTCGTCGGCGGCGGTGGCTCCATACTGGCAACACCGCTGCTCCTTTACGTCGTCGGCGTGACGCAGCCACATATCGCCATCGGCACGAGCGCTCTTGCCGTTTCGGTCAATGCCTTCGCCAACCTCATTGGGCATGCTCGCAGCGGCAACGTCCGCTGGCGCTGCGCGATCGTCTTCGCAGGCGTGGGCACGTTCGGCGCGCTCGCCGGCTCGACCCTCGGAAAGCTGGTCGACGGCCAACGTCTGCTCTTTCTGTTCGGGCTGCTGATGATCCTCGTCGGCATCATGATGCTGCGACCGCGGCAGGCAAGCGCGTCTGCCGAACGCCCCGCCGATCTCAGGACATGCCTGATCACCGCCGCGGTGGCCTTTGTGGCGGGATCGGCTTCCGGCTTCTTCGGCATCGGCGGCGGCTTTCTGATCGTGCCGGGTCTTATCCTCGCGACGGGCATGCCGACGATCAAGGCCGTCGGATCATCGCTTCTTGCCGTCGGCGGCTTCGGACTGGCGACGGCACTGAACTACGCCGCATCCGGCCTCGTCGACTGGCCGGTCGCATTCGAATTCATCGCTGGTGGCATCCTTGGCGGCATTCTCGGCATGATGCTCGCCAACCGCCTGTCGGCCGGCAAGGACACGCTCAACCGTATCTTCGCGGCGCTGATCTTCGTAGTTGCAGCCTACGTGCTCTATCGGAGCGCCGGCGCCTTCCTGACCTGAATATCTGCAGCCACTGAAGCGCATGGCCTGAGCGCTTTTACGGTTGACCGCCTATTTGAACGATGGAGACCACAATGATCGAAGACTGGAAGAAGCTGATTGAGAACATGAATGGTGGTGTGAAGTCGCTGCGGCAGGAAGCGCCAGGGGTCATGAAATCATTCTCCGACATGGCGCGATCGGCGCATGCGGGCGAGGCGCTTGACCCTGCAACGAAAGAGCTGATCGCACTGGCTATCAGTGTCGCGACCCGATGCCAGCCCTGCATTGCCTATCATGCGGAAGGAGCTGCCAAGGCCGGTGCTACCCGTGAGCAGATCAGCGAGACGCTCGGCATGGCCATCTACATGGGCGCCGGGCCTTCCGTGATGTATGCGGCGAAGGCGTTCGAGGCTTTCGAGCAGGTCTCGCAGTAACGAGGCGGTCTGAACCCTGCGCGAATGTGTCAACGTCCCAGTCACTATCATGCGAAGCAGTTGGTCGTCACCAATAGTACAAGCATCAATAGCGAAAGAGGTGGCGCCGGACGGCTGGCCCTCTTGGAAAACCGCGTCGGGATCGACTGCGCCGGTCGATCGGCCCATCATGCGATACGTCCTCTATGGATGACACCCTCCCGACATTGTCGATGTTTGTTTGGGGAGCCGTCGATCCGTCCACTTAAGGCTAGCTTAAGCTTACGACTGCGTTTCGGTCCGAAAACCACGGAGGACCGAATGGATGCCGTCACGACGATGCTTTCTGATCTCGACCGCCGCGCTCCTGTCCGTGCCGGTGACCGGCACACGCGTTGCGGCCCAGCAGCCATCCTCGGAGGAAGTGTTTTCCGATCCGGTGACGCCTGTGCTCGGCAATCCGAACGGTGAGGTCACGATCGTCGAGTTCTTCGACTACCAGTGCCCCTTCTGCAAAAGCACCTATCCCGACCTCAAGAGGTTCGTCAGCGACGACGGCAATCTGCGTCTCGTGATGCGCGACTGGCCGATCTTCGGCGAAGCGTCGCGATTTGCCGCCGAACGTGTTCTGGCGCTCGATCCCCAGGCCTATGGCCGCGCCCACGAAGCGCTGATGGGTACGGAAGGACAGCTCACCGAGAACGATGTCATCGAAGTGCTCGAGGACACGAGCGTCAAAGGTCTTGCGCCAGCTCATTCACCTGAAGCGGTGGCAGATACGTTGTCGCGCAACGATCGCATGGCCAAGGCCTTCGGCCTGGCCGGCACGCCCTCGTTCGCCATCGGCTCGAAGATCTACGGTGGCGTGCTCGATCGAAACGGCCTCGCCCAGGCAGTTCTCGAAGCGAGGGGGAAACGGACGTGATGCTGGACCGACGCTCTCTTCTGATCGGCGGGCTGGCATCCGCAACCTTCGCCACCGCGTCCGCTCGCGCCTGGGACGGGGCCTTCGACACGGCAAGCGCCCGCATGGACGGCCTGCAGGATGTCGAAACGCCGCTGCTTTCGGCGACGACTTTGCACGCGACGCGGATCGCCTCCGAGACCTACGCCGGCTTTGCGGCCGAAGGCGGATGGCCTGCCTATCCGTTCGCGCAACGACTTTCCCTTGGCGCGCAGGGCAACGAAGTCTCCTGGCTCCGCCAACGGCTCGCTGTGACGGGTGACTTGGCGCAACAATATGGCGAGGGCACCGTCGTCGACAGTTTCGTCGACGCTGCCATTCGCCGGTTTCAGGCACGGCATGGTCTGGCCGTCGACGGCGTTGCGGGCGCCGCTACTTACCAAGCGCTCAACCGTCCGGCGGCAGACAGGGCGCGGAGCCTCGCTGCGAATATTCCCAGATTGCAGGCCGCTCTGGTCGACGATCGCCGCCAGGTGACGGTCAACGTTCCCTCCGCGCAGATCGAGATGGTCGAGGATGGCGCCGTGGTGCTGCGCCAATCGGCCGTCGTCGGTCAGCCCAATCGCGCGACGCCGCTGCTTTCGAGCAAAATCCACGAGGTCAACTTCAATCCGTATTGGCATGTGCCAAAAAGCATCATCCGGCGCGACCTCATACCGATCATCCGCAGGGATCCCGATTACCTGACCCGGATGGGCATGCGAATCTATGGCAGCAACTGGGGAGAGGTGTCGCCCTCCAGCATCGACTGGAGAACCGACGAGGCTGCCAACTATATGTTCCGGCAAGAGCCGGGGAGCCGCAACGCACTTGGACGCGTCCGCATCAACTTCGCCAATCAACATTCGGTCTATCTTCACGACACGCCCGATCCCGGCCTGTTCGGGGACGCCAGCCGCTTTCACTCGTCCGGCTGCGTCAGGGTCCAGCGTATTCCCGAATTCGTGACCTGGTTGTTCAAGGAGACGCCGGGCTGGTCTCCCGAGACCGTCGCGGAATTCTTGACCAATGGTCAGCGCCGGGACGTCGCCATCGCCAATCCGGTTCCGGTCCACTTCGTCTACATCACGGCATGGGGCGTTCCGGCGGGCCCGGCGCAGTTCAGAAAAGACATCTACTCTCTGGTGGATGGCTCGTGATGGTGAAGATCGCGCCGTAGCGGCCGCCGCGGCGGCGCTTAATGCTGCCTTAAGCTTGTAGGCAAAAGGAAGCAAACATGCAGATCTCTCCAAAATATCGACTGGTGCGTCAGGAATGAAAAAGCTTCTACCCGCCATTGCGCTCGCAACGATGCTCGCTGGCTGCGACGACAATACTGGAACGACCTCGTCAAAGACGGCAAGTAACTCCGAAGCGATCCTCGAGTCGCTCAAGAGCCAGGGCCTGACCATCCACGGCCCCTTGGAGGTGCCGGGCGGATTGCAGGCCTATGCCGCGAGCTCGGGCACGCAGCCGCTGGCCGTCTACATCATGCCCGACGCCAATTATGCACTTATCGGCACCCTAATCGATGCCAAGGGCGATTCTGTTGCCGACGCCGCGTTGAAGCAGGCAACGAGCGAGCCGATGCAGCGCGAGGCGTGGGGAGCGCTTGAAGCCGCGGCCTGGGTTCAGGACGGCAATCCGAATGCGGAGCGCGTCGTCTACGCATTCACCGACGCCAATTGCCCATTCTGCAATGAGCTATGGCGTTCCGCGCGGCCATGGATAGACGCCAGCAAGGTCCAGCTTCGCCATGTTATGGTGGGCGTGATCCGCGCCGACTCGGCCGCGAAGGCAGCCGCGATCATCGAAGCCGTCGATCCGCAAGCCGCCCTGACGCAAAACGAGATGAACCACGCCTCCGGTGGAATCGCTCCGCTGGCGAAGATATCGCCGGAGACGAATACCAAGCTCACCAGCAATGTCGAGCTGATGAGGCGGCTGGGCTTCAGCGGTACGCCCGGCCTCGTCGCGCGAGGCAGCGATGGCGAGCTGATCCTCCAGAGCGGTTCACCCAGAGGGCCCGCTCTGGAAGCCCTTTTCGGGCCGCTTTAGTCGTTTCGACCGGGGGCTTTTTGACATCCGCCGAAGTCGAACACCCCTTAAGCCTGCCTTAAGCTGCCAATCGGACCTCTCCCGCCATCGTCACATTGAGCGGGAGCGTGCGTTGCTTGCAAGAACTGTCTGGACCGTCTTCATCGCCGTCTTGATGGCCGCCCTCGCGGCGGTCTCGACGACGCCGGCATCCGCGCAGGTGACGGCAACGGGAGCGATGCCGCTTCCCGCCGATCAGGCGTTTCAGCTCTCCGCCACACGTCAGGACGACGGAAACGTCCGGCTCCAGTGGGCCATCGCACCGGGCTATTACCTCTATCAGGACAAATTCGGCTTCAGGCGCGGCACATCGGACCTTGCTGCCCCCGAGCTTCAGGGAAACGGGCAGAGCAAGGACGATCCGACATTCGGCCCATCCACCATCTTCCACGATCACGTCGCTGCCGCGGTTCCGTTCGCGGGTACGGCGTCCGGCCCGCTGGAGGTCCGCTATCAAGGTTGCCAGGACAATGGCATCTGCTACCCGCCGCTGATTCGGCATGTAGATGCGACGACGCTCGCCGTCTTCGATCCTGAAGAACGCGCGCCGGCGACGCTGGCTAATGACTGGTCCGCTCCGACGTCAGTGGCACCGGCGAGCGGCATCGCCATTGCTACGGACGGCGGCGGCATGATCGGCTCCCTCCTGAAGGATGGCGGTGTCCTGATGGTCTTGGGCAGCTTCATGCTGTTCGGCACGCTGCTGGCGTTCACGCCCTGCGTCTTCCCGATGTACCCGATCCTTGCGGGCGCCATCGCACGCCAGGGCGAATCCGTTACGGCGCTCAGGGGGTTCACGCTGTCGCTCGCCTATGTCGTCGCCATGGCCACGGCCTTCGGCCTGCTTGGCGTCGTGGCGGCCTGGTCGGGCCAGAACCTTCAGATGGCGCTGCAATCGCCGCTCGCCATCAGTGCGGTCTCGATTCTGTTTCTCGTGCTCGCGCTCTCCATGTTCGGTCTGTTCGAGCTGCAACTGCCCTCGGCCTGGGTCAACGCGATCGGCGGCCTCGGTCAGGGCAATCGCGGCTCGCTGGCCTCGGCAGGACTACTCGGCTTCACGTCGGCGCTGATCGTCGGGCCTTGCGTTACCGCGCCGCTCGCGGGCGCGCTGATCTACATCGCCCAGACCGGCGATGTGGCGCTGGGCGCAGCGTCGCTCTTCGCACTCGGCCTCGGCAAGGGAATCCCTCTGATCGCGTTCGGCACACTTGGCCCGAAGGCCCTGCCGAAAGCCGGGGCGTGGATGACCGCCGTCCGCCAGGCTTTCGGCTTCGTTTTCGTCGCGACTGCCATCTGGATGGTCTCGCGTATCATCCCTGCGGAAGCCGGCCTCGCGCTCTGGGCCTTGTTCGCGATCGGGCTGGCGGTCTGGCTCGGCGCGTTCGACACGCTTGGCCCCGATGCGACGGGTCGGCGCCGGACGGCCAAAGCCGCTGGTCTCGCGGCAGCTCTCTATGGCGTCGTGCTGGCGGTCGGCGCCGCTAGCGGCGCTACCGATCCTCTTCGGCCGCTCGGGACCCTCGTCGCGCTGCGCGGAAGTGCTCCCGGTCCGACCGAGGCGCTGACCTTCCGTACCGCCGGCACGCCGAACGAGCTTGAGACGCAGATCGCGGCGCGCAACGGCAAACCGAGCCTGCTTTACGTCACCGCGGACTGGTGTGTGACCTGTGCGGTCATCGATCGCAGCGTTCTGTCCGATTCTGCCATTCAAGCCGATCTCACTCGGTTCAACCTGATCAAGCTCGACGTCAGCGGCAACACGCCCGAGCAGCGGCAGATCATGCAGAGCCTACAGGTCGTCGGCCCGCCGACGATGATCTTCGTCGATCCGGAAGGGCGCGAGACGGCCGGAACGCGGCTTGTGGGAGACGTGACCAAGGCGACCCTTCAGGCGTCGGCCGATCGGATTGGGGCCGTTCGATGAACGCCGTCGCGATCGGCCCTTTCGTCTTCGCTTCAGAGCAATTCGCGGCACTGCTCGGCATCTTCGCGTTCACGATTGTGACGACGATCCTCGCCCGCCGCGTCGACCCCATCATCGGCCGGTGGTCGAGCTGGGCGCTCATCGCCGGCTTTGTCGCAGCCCGGCTCGGCCACGTTGCGCTGCACTGGCAAAGCTTCATGGGAGAGCCTTTACGAGCCTTCGCCTTCTGGCAGGGAGGTTTCCAGCCGGTTGCCGGGCTCGTCGGCGTCCTCGTCGTCAGCGCCTTCTTTATCCGCTCCCTCAAGGCGGGCCTTGCCGCCGCTGCCGCGTTCGGCCTCAGCCTGGTGATTTGGGTCGGGGTCACCCAACTCACCAGCGCCACGCTCGGTCAGCCCGCGCCGACCGTCACCCTGCATCAGATGGATGGGCCGCCGATCGCGGTGAGCGACGTCGCCGGCAAGCCTGCCGTCATCAACCTTTGGGCGAGCTGGTGCCCGCCCTGCCGCAGGGAAATGCCGCTGCTTGCCGAGGTTGCGGCCAGCCGCGACGACGTCGTCTTTCTCTTCATCAACCAGGGCGAGGGTGCCGATACAATCCGCTCCTATCTCGCAAAAGAGAACCTCAAGATCGATCGCGTCCTGCTCGACCCATCGATGCAGATCCCCCGCCACTACGGGAGCATGGGGCTGCCGATCACGCTTTTCCTCCGCGCTGACGGGACACTCGCCTCCATGCATATGGGCGAGATCTCGCGCGAGGCACTAAACGCCGCCATCGAGAGGCTTGGAGGTTCGACATGATGCCTGCCTGCCCAATCCGATGGCGGGCAGCCCGTTCCCTTAACCCCGAACCTGAACCATCCGCCCTCCCTGACCGGAGCGCGGACAACGATGCGTGAATCCAGATGAGCCTATCAACAAAGAGCGGAGTGCTTTCCGCTTTCCTGTTCAGCCTGTGTTTCGGCATGGAAGATTGACCCCGTTGTGAGGGGGATCGGCGTGTAATTTTG
>NCHM01000067.1 GCA_002257205.1 Rhizobiales bacterium 24-66-13
CCTCCCGGCGCTGCTCCATGCGCGCGCAGGCATAGGCGATGGACGTGCGATCGCGCCCGAAATGGTCGGCAACGGCGCCACGCGGCACGCCGAGCGTCACATGGGCCACATAGAGCGCCACATGCCGCGCCAGCGTGACCGGCGCGCGGCCGCGCGTGCCCTCCAGATCCTGCGGCGGCACATGGACGAAGGCGGCCGCGAGCAGCCGCGCCGCACGGCACCGCGCCAGCGCGTCATCCGGCGGCAAAGGCACGCTTGGGCTGGGGGGACGGGACGCGCACACGGGCGGCGCGGGGGGACAGGCTTGGCCTCGGCGGGACTTGGGACGCATCGCGCTCTCCGATTGGAGTATTTATTCCTATATCGAGAGACACTTGAAATCAAGGCGGGAAAGTTTTTTGCCGCACGACGCCTGATGCAAATATTTTTAAATCAATTATTTCAAAATCTTACTTCATATTATTCGCGATTTTTCGGCCTCGAATTTTAGGAAATTATCCCCACATTCAAAAGCTGAGTCATGCTGTGATTTCAGCCGCAGGAGGCATCATGGCGCACACTCCCCACATGCAGAACATCCGCCGCTCCCGCTCGCGCAGGCGGGCCGCACCGTCCCAGGCGGCTGCCAAGCCGCGCGCGCGGGGCATCCGCGCGTTTCGCAGCACGGACAAGGAAGAGTCGATTAACGCACGGCTCGAAGGATTGACCTTATTGACCGCAAATAATCGCGCGGCGGCGCAAAGTGCATTGCGTGCCGCGCGACGCTCCGCCCGCAGCGGCCAATGTTATGATCCCATCCGGCATGCGGCTCTGCGGCGGCTGGTGACAGCCCGTTGCGACGCTGGCGCGGATGGCGGGGACAAGATTTTGCCGCGCCCCCGGCCGCCCGCGGGTGGCGCGTGAGGGGCGGCGCAGGGTATGGGCGAGCAATCTGCAAATAAAAACGCCGCCCATCGGGGCGGCGTTGCTTGTAACCGTTTTCTTGCTGCCGAAGCCCGCGTCATCCGACGCCACCTTCAGGCCCGATCCCGCCGCCGAGCAAAGCTCGGCCCGGGGTCAGATCCTGTGCGCCGGACTATACAAATCAGCGACGACGACGCCGCTGCTGGCCAAGACCCATCTGCTTGGCAAGTTCGGAGCGCGCGGCGGCATAATTGGGGGCGACCATGGGATAATCGGCCGGCAGCGACCACTTCTCGCGATACTGCTCCGGGCTCATATTGTACTGCGTGCGCAGGTGCCGCTTGAGCGACTTGAACTTCTTGCCGTCTTCCAGGCAGATGATGAAATCAGGCGTCACCGACTTCTTCACGGGCACGGCGGGCTTCAGCGGCTCCGGCGCGGCCTCGACCTCGCCCTTGGACACGCGTTGCAGCGCGGAATGCACTTCATTGATCAAGGCGGGCAGTTCGGCGGCTGACACGGAATTATTGCTGACGTAGGCAGAGACGATATCCGCCGCCAGCTCGATGTAAGTTGTCGATTCCGATGCTTCGCTCATGGGACTTTCTTCTGGTTTGAAACGGAAATCGAATTAGCATGCGGAACCGGCGAAGCCGTTGCCTCACCAACGCTGTCTTCGGCCCGCGAAGCGACGCTTGCATCGACTCGACGATGGCACCGCCATAGCTAGTTATGTTGAAGGGCAACGAATTGCAAGTTCATTCTCGCGAAAAGTACAACTCTTCTTCCTCGCTATTACGCGATCGTGCACGAACCCCTGCCCTCCACTAGCCCAGCCCAAGACCTCTTGCACATTGTCTCGTCATATCAAACGCTTCCCCCAACGCTCCGGCGGAACGGCGCGGCGCGGGCGGTGACTTGCGAGGCGGCGGGGGAATGCCTACTTCGAGGGAGCGAAATACTGGGAGACTGCCGTGAGCACAGAAGCCAAAGCCCCGACATCCAGCGCGATCCCGGCCGGTGACAAGGTGGTGAAGAGCGAGGCCGAATGGCGCGCGGAGCTGTCCCCCGCCCAATACCGCGTGCTGCGCCAGCAGGGCACCGAACACGCCTTCACCGGCCCCTATTGGGACGAGAAGCGCGCCGGCACCTATCTGTGCGCCGCCTGCGGCACGCCGCTGTTCAGTTCGCAGACCAAGTTCGATTCTGGCACCGGCTGGCCGAGCTTCTATGCCCCGGTGGACCCCGCCGCCGTCAGCAATCACGAGGACCGCGCCCACGGCATGGTGCGCGTGGAAAGCCGCTGCGCGCGCTGCGACAGCCATCTCGGCCATGTCTTCCCCGATGGCCCCAAGCCCACCGGCCTGCGGTTCTGCATGAACGGGACCGCGCTCGCGCTCAAGCTGGACGAGACGCCCGCTTCCGATACGTCAGATGCAGGTTGATCCCCCGCGGGCGGACCGCCGCCCCACCGAGCGGGTCGTCCACGGCCTCACCCTCACCGACGATTACGCCTGGCTGCGCGCCGACAATTGGCGCCACGTCATGCGCGATCCGTCGGTTCTGGCGCCGGATATCCGCGCCTATCTGGAGGCGGAGAATGCCCATTCCGCCGCCTTCTTCGCCCCCCATGAGGCGCTGAAGACCCAGCTGGTGGCGGAGATGCGCGCGCGCATCAAGGAGGATGATTCCTCCGTGCCCGCCCCGGATGGCGCGTTCGCTTATTATTCGCGCCACCGCGCGGGCGGGCAGCATCGCCTGCTGTGCCGCGTTCCGCTGCCCGAGGGCCCGGAACAGCTGATGCTGGATGGCGACAAGGAGGCGCAGGGCAAGCCGAATTTCCGCCTCTATCTCGACAGCCACACCCGCGACCACCGCCGCCTCGCCTGGGCGGCGGACGAGCAGGGCTCGGAACTGTTCACCATCCGGGTGCGCGACCTTGCGACCGGCGCGGACCTGCCGGATCGCCTGGAGGGCGCCACCGGCGACATCCTATGGTCCAACGATGGCGAATATCTCTATTATATCAAACGCGATGCCGAGCATCGGCCGGCCTTTGTCCATCGCCACCGCATCGGCACCGACCCCGCCGACGACGCGCTGGTCTATGAGGAGAAGGACAAGGGCTTCTTCGTGTCGCTGGGCAAGACCCAGTCGCACGCCTTCGGCCTGATCGCCTGCGGGGATCACGAGACCTCGGAAGTCCATCTGCTGGACCTCGCCTTGCCGGAACCTGTGCCCCATTGCGTGGCGCCGCGCGAAACCGGCGTGCGCTATGACGTGGAGCACCATCCCGATCTCGACGGCAATGACAGCCTGGTCATCCTCACCAATGCCGACGGGGCGGAAGATTTCAAGCTGGTCACCGCCCCGAGCCACGGCACCGGCCGCGCGTGCTGGGTGGATCTGGTGCCGCACCGGCCGGGCCGGATGATCCTGAGCCATGTGGCCTATCGCGGCTTCATCGTGCGCCTGGAGCGGGAAAACGGCCTGCCGCGCATCGTTGTCCGCGCGGTCTTCTCCAGCGAGGAGCATGCCGTCGCCTTCGACGAGGAGGCCTATGCCCTCGGCCTCAACGGCGGCTACCTGTTCGATACCACCGAATTGCGCTTCACCTATGCCTCCATGACCACGCCCGCGGAGGTCTGGTCCTATGACATGCACGCGCGCGGCCGCGCGTTGCTGAAGCGCCAGGAGGTGCCGAGCGGGCATGATCCCTTAGCCTATGTCACCCGCCGCATCTTCGCCCCCGCGCCGGACGGGGAGAGCATTCCCATCTCCCTGCTCTACCGGACCGACACCCCGCTCGACGGCTCCGCCCCGTGCCTTCTGTACGGCTATGGGGCCTATGGCATCACCATTCCCGCCGGCTTTGCCACCAATCGCCTGTCGCTGGTGGATCGCGGCTTCGTCTATGCCATCGCCCATGTGCGCGGCGGCACGGACAAGGGGTGGCATTGGTATGCCGACGGCAAGCTCGACAAGAAGACCAACACCTTCACCGATTTCATCGCCGCCGCCGAACATCTGGTCGCTTCCGGCTTCACCCGGCCCGAGCGCATCCTCGCGCAGGGTGGCTCGGCGGGCGGCATGCTGATGGGCGCCATCGCCAATATGCGGCCGGACCTGTTCAAGGGCATCGTCGCGGAAGTGCCGTTCGTGGACGTGCTAGCCACCATGCTGGACGACAGCTTGCCGCTGACCCCGCCGGAATGGCCCGAATGGGGCAATCCCATCGCCTCCATGACGGCGTTCGAGCGTATCCGCGCCTATTCGCCGGTGGATAATGTGTCGGCGCAGGATTATCCCGCCATCTTCGCCCTGGCCGGCGTCACCGATCCGCGCGTGACCTATTGGGAGCCGGCAAAATGGGTGGCGCGGCTGCGCGCCCTCGCCACCTCCGGCGCGCCGCTGCTGCTGCGCACCAATATGGAGGCCGGACACGGCGGCGCCGCCGGCCGGTTCGATCGGCTGGACGAAGTGGCGCTCACCTATGTCTTCGCCTTGTCGCTGACGGACCGGGCGCGCGCTTAGAGCGCGTGCTTAAGCTGAACTGCACACCCCGGTCCGGGGCGGCGCGACCCGAAAGGCCGCGCCCGCCCCGTGCACCGGCTCTCAGAGCAATTTTACCTTGCCGGTGGAGATGTCATAGACGGCGCCGACCACCTTCACTTTGCCTGCGCCCACCATCTCGCCAATGATCGGCTTCGCCTCGGCGAGCCGGCGGGTGTTGTAGCGCACGTTCTCGGCCGTAGCCTCGGCCAGCAGATCCTTCGGCTTACGGGCGATCGCCGCCTCGATACCGGGCTTCATGGCGCCGACCAGTTCCGGCAGGTGCCCGGGCAGCGTCACGCCCTCCTGGATCACCTTGATGGTGGCGGAAACCGCACCGCAGCCGGAATGGCCGAGCACCATGATCAGCGGCACGCCCAAAACCTTCACGCCATATTCCAGGCTCGCCAGGCCATCGTCATTGACGAAATTGCCGGCGACGCGGACCACGAACAGCCGGCCCGGCCCCTGGTCGAAGGTGAGTTCCGGTGCGACGCGCGAATCCGCGCAGCTCAAAATCGCGGCAATGGGATATTGCGCCCGCGCGCGTTCCACGCGACCGGCGGAATAATCCTTGTTGATGCGGGTGTTGGCGGCATAGCGGGCATTCCCCTTCATGATCCGCCCGAGCGCCTCATCGGGCGAAATGGAATTGGGCGCGGGGGCGGTCGGATCGGGGGCGGCGGCTTGCGCGAAGGCCGTGCCGAACAGCGGCGCGGTCGCGGCAAGCCCCGCCAGCGCGAGCCCACCGCTCAGCAGATGGCGGCGAGAAGGATTCAGACGAGCGTCGATACAATTCTGGCACATGGCGTTTCTCCCTGGAACGCGGGGCGAAAGGACCCCGCCTCGGGGGGCGCCGCGCGCTGTGCACGTGTGCGGTGCCCCCCGATGGGGACAGCATAAGCCTTCCCGCCTTCAGGTATACGACGGCGCTTCCCCTTGGGCACCGCAGCGCGATCCGGTCGACGAGGGTTCCGGCAGCGTTGCGGGGCAGGCGGAAGGGGCGGCGGAAGGGCGGGAAGACGGCGGCGAGGGCATAAAAATCCCGGAGCGCTGGGCGATCCGGGATCCTGTTCGGGTCCGCGATGTCGATCCGTGCCGGGTCCGCCCGGTCAGTTCGCGGGCGGCGTCTTGGAAACGTGGTCGCGCAATTCCTGGAGCGAGGAGAAGCGCAGCACGCCGTCGGGCAGCTCCGCCTGGATCGAGCCGTCGGAATAGAGCGTATAGGCCATGCCGCCGACGATGCCCGATTTGAGAACGGTCGGTTCCGCCATTTCGGTGCGGCGCGGCGGCGGGGCGCCGTAGGGGCGGTTCGGCACCGGCAGGGGCGGCGCGGCGGCCGGCTCGGCGGGCGGCAGATCCGCCGGACGCTCCGGCGCCCGCTCGGGCATCACGCGCTCGGGCAGCAGGTCCGACCCGATGCGCGGACGCGGCGCACGCTCCTGGGGGGCGCGCTCCTGGGGCGCACGGTCCTGGGGCGCGCGTTCCTGCGGGGCGCGCTCCTGTGGTGCGCGTTCCGGCGGGAAGCGATCCTGCGGCGAACGTGGCGCCGGGCCGCGCTCGGCAGGCGCCCGCTCCTGAGGCGAACGATCTTGCGGCGCACGCGGCTGCGGCATCCGCTCCGGCGGGGCCGCGCGTTCGGGCAGGAGGGGATCCGGCGTTCCACCCAGCGGCATGCGATCGGCGGGGATACGCTCGAAGGGGTTGCGATCCAGAGGGTTGCGATCGAGCGGGTTGCGCTCGGCTGCACGTTCCTGAGGCAGGCGCTCCTGAGGCACACGATCTTGCGCCGGGCGGTCCAGGGGATTGCGCGCCGCCGGCGCGGGGCGTTCGAAGGCGGGGCGCTCGGCGCGCTCCGGCATCTGCTCCACCGCCCGTTCCAGCGAGCGGTCGAGCGCCCGTTCCATGCCGGCCCGGTCAAGCGCCACGCGATCCGGCACCGGCTCCTCGGCGCGTTCCTGCGTGCGATCCAGCACGCGGCCGCGCCGCTGGTCGGCCGCGGGAACGCCATCGCCGAACGGCAGGCGCGCCCGCGCGGGCGGCAGCTGCGCCGGCGGCTCATAGTCCTCGAGCGGCGTGTAATCGGCCTCGTGGGCCTCGCGCTCGGCATGCTCGTCGGCGAGCGCCATGGGCGCGGTGCCGCCGGGAGCGTGGCCCTCCAGGACGTCGAAGCGCGCGTTAAGGCGCGCCACCTCCTTCAGAACCAGGGCAATGCAGATCACGACGATGCCGCCGCTGACGCTCACCGCCCCGGTGGCGATCAGCGCATTGCCGAAATTGGAAACGAAGATCGCCGCCCCGAGCGCCAGAGCCAGAAGGCCGACCGCCACGAGGAGCCCACCGAGAGCCACCAGGATTCGCCACATTCTCTCAACTCCACGCACGACCGGCGTGCCCCCGGTCTCATACATTAGAAAGAGAAAGAAACAATTCAGCCCGATGTGCTGTTGTCCCTCGCCCCAGCCCGGCCTATCTAGGTCCCAGTTCAGGCGCCCGCCCCTGCCCGGTCACCGGCGGGGGGGGTCGTAGAACTCCTCCCGGACCGAACGCGGAGACGCCAGATGTCTTTCACGCTTCCCGAACTGCCTTATTCTTACGACGCCCTCGCACCCTACATGTCCCGCGAGACGCTCGAATATCATCACGACAAGCATCATCTTGCGTATGTCAATAACGGTAATAATCTCCTAAAGGGAACAGAATTCGAAGGAAAATCCCTCGAGGAGGTCGTGAAGGGGTCGTTCGGCAAGAATGCCGGCCTCTTCAACAACGCCGCCCAGCATTACAACCATCTGCATTTCTGGCAGTGGCTCAAGCCCAATGGCGGCGGCGCCATTCCCGGCGAGATTGAAAAGAAGATCATCGCGGACATTGGTTCCGTGGAGAAATTCCGGGAAGACTTTACCGCCGCCGGCATCGGCCAGTTCGGCTCCGGCTGGGCCTGGCTCGCGCTGGTTGACGGCAAGTTCGTCATCACCAAGACCCCGAACGGCGAAAACCCGCTGGTTCACGGCGGTACGCCCCTGCTCGGCGTCGATGTGTGGGAGCATTCCTATTATATCGACTACCGCAATCGCCGCCCCGACTATCTGAAGGCCTTCCTCGATCACATGGTCAATTGGGACTATGTGGCCGAGCTGTACAGCAAGGCCGCCTGAGCATCGCAGGGTCCGGCGTTTCGGACCGACGCCGCCAGGACGCAAGATAATACCGCCATACGAGGCCGGAGCAATGTTTGCTCCGGCCTTTCTTATATCCGGCTAACTTCTGCCGCGAATGCACAAGATCCGCGCAAGCTTTTGCCTTCAAGCTGATTTACGCAGCACAATCTTGACGAGCAGTGATAATTGCTGCATCGCAATGCATAAACTTCTTGCATCGCTCACGCTCGCCAGAAATAGTCTTTCGCTCACGGTTACGTGATTGTTGGCGCAGGCCAAGCTGCCCTGCGACGGTCATGTTTTCGGAGCTGGTGCACAGCGTAAGAGTTGGATGCTTCCTTCCATGCGAGTCGCAAGTCTCTTTCGTCTGCCCGCGTCCAGCGTAGATCGCGTGGCATTGGCCCTCATTGCGGCCGTGTTCCTGCTCGCCGTCTTTACCTTCGGGGATTACGGACTGGGATGGGACGACTTCACCCACTCCCAATACGGCGACCTGCTGTACAAATATTTCGATTCCCGCTTGACGCAGGATAAGGTGTTCTCCTTCGTCAACCTCTATTATTATGGTGGCGGCTTCGACCTGATCGCGGCGGCCATTCACAAATGGCTGCCGGCGGTCGATATTTTCAGCATCCGCCGCCTTCTGGGCGCGATTGTCGGCGTGATCGGCTTTGCCATCGTGTGGCGCACCGGGCGCCGGCTCGGCGGCCCGGTCTGCGGCCTCGTCGCGCTGTGCCTGCTGCTGATCTGCCCGCTCTATTACGGCCATATGTTCATGAATGCGAAGGATGCGCCCTTCGCCGTGGCGGTGGCTGGCCTGCTCTATGTCATCGTGCGGGCGCTGGACGAATATCCCAAGCCAACCTGCCGCACCGTCACATTGTTTGGGCTCTGCCTCGGTCTTGCGGTTGGGACCCGCGTGCTGGGCCTGATCGCGGTCGCCTATGCCGGGCTCGCCTTCCTCCTGCTGCTGGCGATCGAATGGCGCCAAATGGGCTTCAGGGCGATGCTGAAACGCTCCGCCGGCTTCGTCGGCCTGATCGCGCTCGGCCTGCCGCTCGCCTATCTGGTGCTCGGCCTGATCTGGCCCTGGGCCGTGGTCGAACCGCTCAACCCCCTGCGGGCGCTGGCTTATTATTCCAATTTCTGGGAAGTGCCCTGGCGCGAGTTGTATGAGGGCAGGCCCGTGCTCGTGCCTGACATGCCGCGCACCTATGTGCCGACCCTGTTCGCGGTGCAGATGCCCGAACTGTTCCTCGCCCTCTCGCTGTCCGGCGCCGCTGGCGCCCTCGTGGCCGCTTTCTTCGGCAAGGCCAGCAGCACGCGCCGCGCCGGCCTGCTGCTGATGTTCTTGGCGGCCGCGTTCCCGATCCTGCTGACCGTGGTGACCCGGCCTGTGATGTACAATGGCATCCGCCATTTCGTGTTCGTCACCCCCGCCCTGGCGCTGCTCGGCGGACTTGCCGGCAATTGGATCTGGCAATGGGCGGTCAAGTTCAGCCGGCCGGCACGCGCGGCGGTGGCCGGCGTCTTCATGATCGGGCTGGCTTTCCCGGCGGTGGAATTCGCCGAGATCCACCCTTATCAATATACCTATTACAATCATCTGGTGGGCGGTGTGCGCGGCGCCGACAGTCAGTTCATGCTGGATTACTGGGGCCTCGCCTTCAAGCAGGCCTCCGCCCAGCTGGACGAATATGTGGACGAGCACCGCCGTTCGCTGCCCCAGGGGCGCAAGTTCAAGGTGGCGGTCTGCGGGCCGCACCATGCGGCGGCGGTGGAGCTCGGCCCACGCTTCGAGACCACTTATAATACCCAGGGCGCGGATTTCGCGCTGATGCTGGGCGAATTCTATTGCGCCCAGGTTCAGGCGCCGGTGCTGGTGCAGGTGGAGCGCGAAGGCGTGATCTATGCCCGCGTCTATGACGTGCGCGGCCGCACCTTCCCGAGCGTGTTCGCCGGCGGCAAGTGAGCCCGCCGCGGGACTGAGCGCGCGGCGGGACTGAGCACCCGGCGAGAACTGAGCGCCCGGAACGAGCGAAACGCGAGAAACGAAAAAACCACCGGGCCAGTCCTCCGCCCGGTGGTTTTCTATTTCGGCGCCGAGGCCTGCCTGACGCGCTTTCGAGGCAAGTCGCGCGCCGCGCCGCGCCGTCAAACGCGCCGGGACGGCCTCAGATCCATTTGAGGCGGCGGAACAGCACCACCAGGCCGGCGGCGAACATCACCAGGATCACGGAGATCACCCAGAAGGAATCCGGATCCTGCGTGCCGGGAATGCCCCCCACATTCATGCCGAACAGGCCGGAAATCAGCGTCAGCGGCGCGAACACCACGGTCACCACCGCCAGCACCAGCATGGATTGGTTCATCTGCTCCGCCCGCCGGTCCACCAATTGGTCGCGGATCAAGGATGCGCGCTCGCGGATGGAATCCAGCTCTTCGGTGAAGCGCGCCACCCGGTCGCCGGCATCCCGCAAGCGGTTGCGGTCTTTCGGGCCGATCCAGGGATCATCCTCCAGCGAGAAATGATTGAGCGCCTCGCGCTGGGGGGCGATGTGCCGGCGCAGCTTGATGGAGACGCGCCGCAGCACCGCGAGCTTGGGCAGCATCTCCCCGGCGCCGGTGGCGGGCACGAGGTCTTCCAGCTCGTCCGCCTCGTCCATGAGGCTCGCCACCACGGCGTCGAGCCGGTCCACGAGACGCATGGCGACTTCCGCCACCATCTCGCCCTGGGTGTGGGCGCAATGCCGCCGGCTCAAGGAATCCGCATAATCCGCGAGCGCGGAAATCGGCTCGTGGTGGAACGAGATCACCCGCTTGGCATCGACCCAGAAATAGACCGAGAGCGGGTCTTCCGGCAGCGCATTGCGATGCAGGTTGATGCCCCGCAGCACCAGCATGGCGCCATCCGCGAACATGGAGCAGCGCGGGCGCGATTCATCATCCAGCATTGCATCGAGGATCGAGGTGTCAAGCCCCGCCCGGGTGCGCAGCCATTCCTGCGGACGCCGCTGAACGTGACGGAAATTCAGCCATACAAAGCCACCCTCCGGAAATGTGCCGGCCGCCACATCCTCCCAGCTGAGCTTGCTGGCGTGCCCCTTGCCATCGAACGCCCACGCATCGACCAGGCCCTCGGCTTCCGCATCCGTCATGGCTTCACCCCGCCTCGGCTTCGCCCGTTACCTGCCAGAAATGGCGCAAGGGGGGAAGGCGGGCGCGGTCTTATTCGGCCGCCAATGCGCTGAGAATTCGGG
The DNA here is from genome assembly GCA_002257205.1 of Rhizobiales bacterium 24-66-13. Lineage (GTDB taxonomy): Bacteria > Pseudomonadota > Alphaproteobacteria > Rhizobiales > Xanthobacteraceae > NCEH01. The sequence goes on from NCHM01000067.1 coordinate 10,877, forward strand.
CCCAACTGCGGGTGCCCTGCCGAAAGCAGCGCACGTCGTATTTCTCATTCGGCGAATGAATGCGATCATCGTCCAGCGCAAAGCCGATGAGCAGCGTGTCCATGCCGAGCGCGGCCTTGAACTGGCCGACGATGGGAATGGAGCCGCCGCTGCCGATGGTCACGGGGGCAACGCCCCATTCCGCTTTCAGCGCCGCCGCCGCCTTGGCGAGATCGGCGCTGTCCGGCGGCACCATCACCGCCGGGCTGCCCTCGCCGAGCATGAGGTCGAGCTTGCAGTCGGCGGGAATGCGCGCCTTCACGAACGCCTCGAAGGCGGCGCGGATCGCCTTCGGATCCTGGTCCGCCACCAGGCGGAAGGTGACCTTGGCGGTGGCCTTGGCGGGAATGATGGTCTTGGTGCCCTGCCCCATATAGCCGCCGAACAGGCCGTTCACCTCAAACGTGGGCCGCGACTGGATCTGCTCGATCAGCAGCCGGTCCGCCTCGCCGGTGGAAATGGAGAGGCCCACCGGCCCGAGAAACGCCTCGGCGGTGAGGCCGAGCCCCTCCCATTGCGCGCGCACGGCGGGCGCGGGCTCGCGCACGTCGTCATAGAAGCCGGGAATGGTCACCCGGCCCTTGGCGTCGTGCACGTCTGCGATCAGGCGAGCGAGTACATGCAGCGGGTTGCGCGCCGCGCCGCCGAACAGGCCGGAATGCAGGTCGCGGCTCGCCCCGGTCACGGTGATCTCGGCATGCAGCATGCCGCGCAGCGAGGTGGTGATGGCGGGGGTGTCGCGGTCCCACATGCCGGTGTCGCAGACCAGGGCCACATCGGCGCCAAGTTCCGCGCCATGGGCTTTCAGGAACGCCGGCATGCTGGGCGAGCCGCACTCCTCCTCCCCCTCCAGCATCACGGTCACATCCACCGGCAGAGCGCCGGTGACGTCGCGATGGGCGCGCAGGGCTTCGAGGAAGGTGAAGACCTGGCCCTTGTCGTCGCTGGCCCCGCGCGCGACGATCTGCTGCCGTCCGTCCGGGCTGGTGCGAATTTGCGGCTCGAACGGCGGGCTGTCCCACAGCTCCAGCGGGTCGACCGGCTGCACATCGTAATGGCCGTAAAACAGCACCCGGCGGGCGGCGCCGGT
>NCHM01000704.1 GCA_002257205.1 Rhizobiales bacterium 24-66-13
GAGACGATGCCGAAATCCGGGCCGAACACGCGGCCGATCTGGGTCGGCTCGATGTCCACATGCACGAACTTGCGGCCCTTGGTGTAGACCTCGACCGAGCCGGTGTGGCGGTTGGCCCAGCGGTTGCCGATGCCGAGCACGAAGTCGGAGGCCAGCATGTTCGCATTGCCGTAGCGGTGCGAGGTTTGCAGGCCGCACATGCCGGCCATCAGCGGGTGGTCGTCGGGAATGGTGCCCCAGCCCATGAGGGTGGGGATGACCGGCACGCCGGTCACTTCGGCCAGTTCCACCAGCAGGTCGGAGGCGTCCGCATTGATGATGCCGCCGCCGGCGACGATCAGCGGGCGCTCGGACGAGAGCAGGAATTCAAGGCCCTTCTCGGCCTGGGCGCGGGTCGCCTTGGGCTTGTAGACGGGCAGGGGCTCATAGGTGCTCTCGTCGAACTCGATCTCGGCGAGCTGCACGTCGATGGGCAGATCGATCAGCACCGGGCCGGGGCGGCCCGAGCGCATGACGTGGAAGGCCTGCTGGAACACCATGGGCACCAGCGCCGGCTCGCGCACGGTCACGGCCCATTTGGTGACCGGCTTGGCGATGGATTCGATATCCACCGCCTGGAAGTCTTCCTTGTAGAGGCGAGCGCGGGGCGCCTGGCCGGTGATGCACAGGATCGGGATCGAATCCGCCGAGGCGGAATAGAGGCCGGTGATCATGTCGGTGCCGGCCGGGCCGGAGGTGCCGATGCACACGCCGATATTGCCGGCAACCGCGCGGGTATAGCCCTCGGCCATGTGGGAGGCGCCTTCCACATGGCGCGCCAGCACGTGGCGGATGGAGCCGCGCAGCTTCATGGCAGAATAGAGCGGATTGATCGCCGCGCCGGGAACACCGAAGGCGCAGGTGATGCCTTCCTTCTCGAGAACGCGGACGGCGGCGTCTATGGCACGCATGCGGGGCATGGTGTCCCTCCCTGTTTCTGAATTGTCCCTTGGATACTCCCGCGCCTTTCGTTCCACTATCGAAGATATGGAACGACATTGATGCCGAAAAGGCAAAGATGGAAAAAAAGCCGTGTCGGCTGAATAGTTTGGCGCTGCAACATGTGCGCTGCGAAAGGGGTTTTGGCGGGCTTGGCGCCGCGCGGGAGGGTTGACGAGAAAGCCGGCGAGAGCGTTGCTCCGCAACGCAAAACGGCGGCCGGACCGTTCGTCCGCCGCCGTTGCGATATGCCCGCCGCGCGCCGTCTCTCGGAGCTTGCGGGCGCCGATGATGCGCCGCCGATGATCCCGCCTCAGCCGCGGGCGAGGGCCGCCACTTGCGCCATGTTGGCGATGTCGGTGCTCTGGAGCAGGCTGCGCGCGAGGTCCGGGGTTTTCTCCC
>NCHM01000705.1 GCA_002257205.1 Rhizobiales bacterium 24-66-13
GGATCGCCATCTGGCGCAGGGCCTCCAGCGTCACCCAATTGCCCATGGAATGCGCGAGGATGGAAATCTCCCCCACGTCCGGATCCTTGGCGAGGCCCGTGAGCAGCTTTTCCAGCGCATCGCGCGAATAGCTGGCGCTTTCGCGGTCGTAGCCATAGGCCAGCAGGCTGCCGCGCGAGGGCCAGGTGAACAGGATCGGCGTTACCGGCGCGTTTGAATCGTGCACGATCTGCGCGAAGCGGAAGACGGCGTCCTCGAAGCGGTTGTTATAGCCGTGGATGAAGATCAGCGCCTGCCGGCGGGGCGTCTTCTTGATGCGCTTGTTGAACCAGTCGAGCGCGGCGCTCTGGGTCAGCACATCGGCGCGCAGGGTCACGAAATCGGTGGCGGGATTGCCCGGTACGCTCTTCGGCCATTGCACGTCGCCCACCTTGCGATTGGCGGCGGGCGGAATGGAAACCGCGATCTCCGCAAAGCTCAGCGTGGTGCCGCGGTCGCCGGAAAACATGTCGAGGTTCTTGGCGGGCGCGCGGGTGGTGGCCACCACCATCTCAACCACGCTGGCGCCCGGCACGGTATATTCCACCGGCACCAATATGCCGGGTGGGCGACCGCCGCATGCAGCCAGCCCGAGACTGAGCGCCAGGGTGAGCCCCACGGCGCGACCGCGCGATCCGAGCCGCATCATGTCCCCTGAATTCCTCTCCGCATCGGACGCGGAACCATGTGGATAGAGGAGCAAAGCGGCCGGTGCAATGCACCGAGAGGGGCATTTTGTTTACAAAGTCGCGGCTGCCCCGGCGACAAGCGGCACGAATCGCACCGGCATCATCTGCGTGGCCACGAGGCCGGACGCGCCTTTGACGAAGCGCGTCAGGGTTTGGACCTCGCTGGGATCGCCCATGGGGGCGACCAGGATTCCGTCGATCCGCAACTGATCCACCAAGGCCTGCGGCAATTCCGCCGTCGCAGCGGTGATCAGGATGCGATCGAACGGCGCGCGCGCCGGCAGCCCGGTGCGCCCATCCCCCACGAAAGCGGTGACATTGCGCAGCCCCAGCACGTTGAAGCGCACCTGCGCCTCGCTCACCAGCTGCCGATAGCGGTCGATGGTGGTCACCTGTCCGGCGAGATGGGAGAGAACCGCCGCCTGGTAGCCCGATCCGGTGCCGATCTCCAGCACGCTGTGCTGCGCGTTCACCGCCAGCGCCTCGGTCATGGCGGCGACCACGCTCGGCTGCGACATGGTCTGCCCGCAGGCGATCGGCAGGGCGACGTCGTCATAGGCATGCCGGCGCAGGGCCGGGTCCACGAACAAGGCGCGCGGCACCAGCTCCATGGCGCGCAACACCGCCAGATCCTGGATGCCGCGATGG
>NCHM01000068.1:0-1075 GCA_002257205.1 Rhizobiales bacterium 24-66-13
GTGCCGTCGCTCTCGTCGGCCTCCACCACCATCCATTCGCCGGCGCCGAGCCGGGCGTTGGTGCCATAGGCATTGATGATGCCGCCGTTGATCACGGTCGGGTCCATGGCGCCCGCATCCAGCAGGGTCGCGACCAGCGAGGTGGTTGTGGTTTTGCCGTGGGTGCCGGCGATGGCGACGCAGCTCTTCAGCCGCATCAGTTCCGCGAGCATTTCCGCGCGCCGCACCACCGGCAAGCGCTTGGCGCGCGCGGCCTGCAACTCCGGATTGTCGCGCCGGATGGCAGAGGACACTACCACGACGTCGGCATGGTCCACATTCTCGGCCCGGTGGCCGACCTCCACCTTGATGCCCTCGTCGCGCAGGCGCTTTACATTGGCGTTCTCGGCCACATCCGAGCCCTGCACCTGATAGCCCAGATTGTGCAGCACCTCGGCGATGCCGCTCATGCCGATGCCGCCGATGCCGATGAAGTGGATGGAGCCGAGCGCCTGCGGAAGCTTCATTCTTGGTGTCCTCGATAGGTGGCGATGGGCGCCCCCCCTGCCAGATGCACGACCACGTCGGCCAGATGTTCGGCGGCGTCGAGCCTGCCGGCGCTTCTGGCCGCTTGCGCCATGTTCGTCAATGCGCGCGGGTCGGAGCCGAAGGTGGAAAGCGCCGTGGCGAGCCGTTCGGGCGTGAAGCTCGCCTGCACCATCACCTGGGCGGCGCCGATCCGTTCCAGGGATTTTGCGTTGGCCGCCTGGTCCTGGTCCAGTGCGTTCGGCAGCGGCACGAGTATGGCGGGACGCCCGATGGCCGCGAGTTCCGCCACCGTGGATGCCCCGGAACGGGCGATCACCAGATGGGCGCGGGCCATGCGCGCCGGCAGATCGTCGAAGAACGGCGCAACCTGCGCCTCGACGCGCACATCCAGATAGGTCTTGCGCACCCGCTCCAGATCCTCCTCGCGGGCCTGCTGCACGATCGACAGCCGCGCGCGCAGATCGCCGTTGAGGCGCGCCACCGCCTGCGGCACCACGTCCGCCATCACCCGCGCGCCCTGGCTGCCGCCGAACACCAGCAGGCGCAG
>NCHM01000068.1:1133-13058 GCA_002257205.1 Rhizobiales bacterium 24-66-13
GCGATGGCGCTCACCCGCGCCGCCAGCAGGCGGTTCGCCCGCCCGAGGACGCCGTTCGCCTCGTGAATGAGACTGGGCACACCGGAAAAGGTCGCCGAGAGCACGGGCGGCAAGGTCGGATAGCCGCCGAAGCCCACCACCACCGCCGGCTTCAGCCGCCGCATCAGCGCGAGCCCGCTGAGCAGGCCGCGCAGCAAGGTGAAGAGGGTTTTCGCCAAAGCCAGAGGGGAGCGGCTGCGCACCGTATCGGCCGGCAGAACGTGCACCTCCCGCGCCGGAAAATGGCCGGCATAGCGCGCGGCCCGGCTGTCGGTGACGAGATCGACATCAAACCCCCGCCGCCGCAGCACATGGGCGAGCGCCTCGGCGGGAAACAAATGGCCGCCGGTTCCCCCGGCAGCCAGCAGGATCAAGGGCTTGTTCATGCCGCAGCCTGACGTCCCTGCGGTTCCGCGGCAGGTTCGCTGAGCGCCGCCAGCGCCGCCGCCCCCGGCCGGCGCCGGGAAAGGGCGAGCAGCATGCCCATGCCGAAGGCGAGCGAGATCAGCGAGGACCCGCCATAGGAAATGAACGGCAGCGTCATGCCCTTGGCGGGCATCAGGTGCACGTTCACCGCCATGTTGATGGACGCCTGGAGGCCGAACAGCAGCGCCAGCCCGGTGGCGGCAAAGCGGGCGAACGGGTCCTGCTCGTCGAGCGCGCGGGTGAGGCTGCGCAGGATCACGAAGGCGAACAGGGACAGCAGGATCAGGCACAGGATGATGCCGAACTCCTCCGCCGCCACCGCGAACACGAAATCCGTATGCCCGTCCGGCAGGATGCGCTTCACCGTGCCCTCGCCCGGCCCCTGGCCGAACCAGCCGCCATGGCGGAAGCTCTCCAGCGCAGTGTCGATCTGATAGGTGTCGCCGGACGCGGGATCGAGGAAGCGGTCGATGCGCTTCTGCACATGGGGCACGACATGATAGGCGAGCACGGCCCCGCCGATGCCGAAACCGATAAGCCCCACCATCCAGATCCAGCGCAGGCCGGCGAGGAAGAACAGCGCCCCCCACACCAGCACCACCAGCATGGTCTGGCCGAAATCGGGTTGCAGCACCAAAGGCAGCATCACGCTGCCGAGGAGCGCGACGGCGAGCAGCTGGGCCGGCATTTCCGGGCGCTTGCTGCTTTCCGAGAACAGCCAGGCCGCCAGCACCACGAACGCCGGCTTGAGGAATTCGGACGGCTGGACCGTGATCGGGCCGATGTTCAGCCAGCGCCGCGCGCCCTTCACCTCAGGGCCGATCACCAGGGTCGCGAACAGCAGCACGAGGCAGACCAGGAACACCACGATGCACACCCGCCGGATCGTACGCGGGGACAGGAACGAGGTGAAGAGCATCACGGCGATCGCCGGGATCAGGAACAGGACCTGCCGATTCACGAAATGAAACGGATCGGCAATGCCCAGGCGCGCCGCGACCGGCGGGCTGGCGGCAAGGCACAGCACGATGCCGATAATGATGAGGGTGAACAGCGTGCCGAGCAGCAGGCGGTCCACCGTCCACCACCATTCGCTGAGCACGGTGCGGTCGGCGCGCGACATCATGAAGCGGAACTCCGGGGGGCGGGAAACTTTGTCGCCACCATGCGACAGCTTGGTTGACGCGCGATTAATCGCAGGCAACGCCGCTGGGGATAGCCGCCGGCAGGGTTCTCCGCCGCCCACTTGGAGCCACAGGCTTTTCCGGCGAATGCCGTCCCTGCCATGGCACAAAGGGGGAACGCGCCTTATCTTCCCTGCGTGTCGACCCTTGCCCACAGGCGCGCCCATGCGCTGCCAAAGCTGTTTCAAGACTGGTTCGCGACCCGGGGCTGGACGCCGCGCGCGCATCAGCTGGATCTGCTCGCCTCGGCGCGGGCGGGCCGGTCCACCTTGCTGATTGCGCCCACCGGCGCCGGCAAGACCCTGGCGGGTTTTCTGCCCACGCTGGTGGAACTGAGCGAAGCGCGTAGCGCGGATGTGCGGGCGCGGGCCAAGGCAGAAAAAAGGCGCCTGGCCGAGGCGGCCGATGGCAAGCCGGGTCTCTCCCTCGCCAGCCTGCCCCTCGCCGGGCGTGTCCCGCCGCCGCGCCAATCGCCGCTGCACACACTTTATATATCGCCGCTGAAGGCGCTCGCGGTGGATATCGCCCGCAATCTGGAGGCGCCCATCGCCGAAATGGGCCTGCCGATCCGTGTGGAGACCCGCACCGGAGATACGCCCGCCTCGCGCCGCCAGCGCCAGCGCCGCGACCCGCCGGACATCCTGCTGACCACGCCGGAGCAGATCGCCCTGCTGCTGGCCTCCAAGGATGCGGACTATCTCTTCTCCGGCCTGAAGCGGGTGGTGCTGGACGAATTGCACGCCCTGGTCACCTCCAAGCGCGGCGACCTGCTGGCGCTCGCCTTGGCGCGGCTGCGGGCGATCGCGCCAGGGCTCCAGGGGGTCGGCCTTTCCGCCACGGTGGCCGAGCCGGACGATCTGCGGCGCTATCTGGTCGGCCAGCACCCGGGCGAGCCCGACGCGGAGGAAGCGCTCGCCGATCTGGTGATCGCCAAGGGCGGCGCCGCGCCCGATCTCTCCATGTTGGAGAGCCTGGCGGTGATGCCCTGGGCCAGCCACACCGCGCTCCATGCCCTGCCCGAGGTCTATGCCCTCATCGCCGCCCACAAGACCACTTTGGTGTTCGTCAACACGCGCTGGCAGGCGGAATTCCTGTTCCAGGAACTCTGGCGCATGAACGATCTCAACCTGCCGATCGCGCTCCACCACGGTTCGCTCGACGTGGAGCAGCGCCGGCGGGTGGAAGCGGCCATGGCGGCCGGCAAGCTCAAGGGCGTGGTGTGCACCTCCTCGCTCGATCTCGGCATCGACTGGGGCGATGTGGACCAGGTGGTCAATATCGGCGCGCCGAAGGGCTCCTCGCGCCTCATGCAACGCATCGGCCGCGCGAACCACCGGCTGGACGAGCCCTCCAAGGCCGTGCTCGTGCCGGCGAACCGGTTCGAGGTGCTGGAATGCCGCGCGGCGCTGGAAGCGGTGAAGGCGGGCGGACAGGACACCCCGCCCGAACGCACCGGCGCGCTCGACGTGCTCGCCCAGCATATTCTCGGCATGGCCTGCGCCGCGCCGTTTTCCGCCGATGCGCTGTATGACGAGGTGCGCTCCGCCGCGCCCTATCGCGCGCTCTCCAGGGCGGATTTCGACGCGAGCGTGGATTTCGTCGCCACCGGCGGATACGCGCTGCGCGCCTATGAGCGCTTCGCCAAGATCCGCAAGACCAAGGAGGGTCTGTGGCGGGTCTCCAACCCCATGATCGCGCAGACCTATCGCATGAATGTCGGCACCATCGTGGAAGCCACCATGCTCAAAGTGCGCCTCGTCTCGGCGCGCGGCGCCTCCAAAAGCGGGGTGGCGGGGCGGGTGCGGTTCGGCGGGCGGATGCTGGGTGAGGTGGAGGAATATTTCGTCGAGACCATGGTGCCGGGCGATACCTTCGTGTTCGCTGGCGAGATCCTGCGCTACGAAGCCATGGTGGAGGACGAGGTCTATGTCTCGCGCTCCACCGCCACCTCGCCGCGCGTACCGGCCTATGCGGGCGGCAAGTTTCCGCTCTCCACCTTCCTCGCCGCCGGGGTGCGGGCCCTGCTCGCCGCGCCCGAGCGCTGGAAGACGCTCCCCTCCCAGGTGCGCGACTGGCTGAACCTGCAACGCCAGCGCTCGCGCCTGCCGGGGCGGTTCGACCTGCTGGTGGAGACGTTCGAAAATCGCGGGCGGCATTATCTCGTCGCCTATCCGTTCGAGGGGCGGCTCGCCCACCAGACGCTCGGCATGCTGCTGACCCGCCGCCTGGAGCGCGCCGGGCTCAACCCGCTCGGCTTCGTCGCCAATGATTATGCGCTCGCGGTCTATGCGGTGTCGGACATGAGCCTTGCGGTGAAACAGGGCCGGCTCTCGCTCGACGATCTGTTCGACCAGGACATGCTCGGCGACGATCTGGAAGCCTGGCTTGCGGAGAGCGCCCTGATGAAGCGCACGTTCCGCTATTGCGCCGTCATCGCCGGGCTGATCGAGCGGCGCTTCCCCGGCAAGGAGAAGACCGGACGGCAGGTGACCTTCTCCACCGACCTCATCTACGACGTGCTGCGCCGCCACCAGAGCGATCACATCCTGCTGCGCGCCGCGCGCGCCGATGCCGCCACCGGCCTCCTGGACGTGCGCCGGCTCGGCGACATGCTGGCCCGCATCAAGGGCCGCATCGCGCACCAGCCCCTGGCACACGTCTCGCCGCTCTCGGTGCCGGTGTTGCTGGAAATCGGCCGCGAGAGCGTGGGCGGTGACGCCTCAGAGGCGCTGCTGGCCGAGGCGGAGGAAGACCTGGTGCGCGAGGCCATGGGCTGAACGCGCACGGCGCCGCGTGCACAACTTTAACGCTCGTCAGCCGCACGGCGCAGACCTAGCCTGTCTGCCGATGGAGGGCGACATGGCAAACGCATTCAAAGTCTCGCTGGCGCCGAACGAATTGTGGCAGCAGATCAACCCCTGGTCGTTCGATCTGCGGAACGCTCAGTTCGGCCTGTTCAACATCGATCTGGGCCTGACCCCGCATCCGGAAGTGGAACAGGCGATCCTCGACGAGGTGGGCAGCTATGGCCGCCAGCTCGGCCGCATCGGCGACGTGGTGGAGATCCTGCTCAGGCATGTGCCCCTGGAAAATCTCAGCGACAGCGAACGGGACGCGATCCGCGTGCTGGAGGGGCAGCTTGCCGCGGTGCGTCAGGTGAAACGCAGCGCGCTGGCGAAGAAATAAGCCCCGGCTGCCGGGGAAAGCCCCCGCTTGCCCCGGCGCGCGGGATCGGCAATATCGCAGGATGCTCGCGCGCGCCGATTCTGTTCCCCCTTCGTTCGTCGGCCTCGCCGGCGCGGAACTGGTGCTGGACCGGCGCGGCGCGCTGGCATGGCCGGAACGCGGGGTGCTGGCGGTGGCGGACCTGCACCTGGAAAAGGCCTCCGCCTTCGCCCGGCGCGGCCAGATGCTGCCGCCCTATGACAGCGCGGACACCCTCGCCCGGCTGGAAGCGCTGATCGCCCGCTGGGCACCTGCCCTTGTGATCGCGCTCGGCGATACGCTGCACGACCGCTGGGCGCAGGAGCGGATCGCGCCGCAGACGCGGGATCGCCTCGCGGCCCTCCAGCGCGGGCGCAGCTTCATCTGGATCGCCGGAAACCATGATCCCGAGCCGAATGCCCTGCTGGAAGGGGAATGGGCGCGCGAGATCCGCATCGGCCCCCTCACCTTCCGCCACGAGCCTTTGCCCGGCGAAGTTACGGGCGAGGTGGCGGGGCATCTGCACCCCGTGGCGCGGCTGGTGCAGCGCGGGCACTCGATCCGCCGGCGCTGCTTCGCCACCGACGGCATGCGCATGGTCCTGCCCGCATTGGGCAGCCTCACCGGCGGGCTGAACGTGCGCCACCCGGCGGTGTCGGGCCTGTTCGGCGGGCGATACGAGGCGCACATGCTGGGCACGGCCCGCACCTATCGCATCGCCGCCGACGCCTGCCTCGGCGACTGAGACCGCACCGCGACAGCACAAAAAACCCCGCGGGAGCGCCGCGGGGTCTTCATAAGCTTCGTCGCGAGAGGTCAGGCCCGGGATCAGGCCCAGGAATCGTCCGAGCCGCCATCGCTCCAGCCGCCGTCGTCGCTATTGTCATAGCCGGCATCCTGCGCGTCGGCGGTGTTCCAGCCGCCGTCCGAGGAGGAACCCGCATCCCCGCCGAGTGCGGTCTGCGCGTCCGTGCCGAGGTTGCCGGTATCGGCCGCCGGGGTTTCCTTCGGCGTTTCCAGCGCCGCCGCCTGCTCGGCGACCGGACCGGTGCCACCGGACATCAGGCCCTTGATGCCGTCGAACAGGAGTGCGCCACCGGCGACGCCCGCCGCGGTCGCAAGTGCGCCCTGGAGGAAGCCGCCACCGCCGAACCCACCACCGCCGCCGAAGCCGCGCTGCTGGCCGCCCCAAGGACCGCCCTGTTGAGGACCGCCCTGCTGAGGACCACCCTGCTGGGGATAGCCGCCCTGCTGGCCATAGCCTTGCTGGGCATAATTCTGCTGGCCCCACGCGCCGGGCGCCTGGCCGGCCGTGTTCACCTGGGGCGGCAGGCCCATGGGCGCGGAATTGGGCGCGCCGGCGGGACGCGCTCCGGTGCTCGGCACCGAGGTGCTCCGGCCGCCACCGAACAGGCCGCCGAGGAAGCTGGTGCTTTCCTGCTGCGGGGGAGCGGCGGCCGCGCGGGCCTGCTGTTCCAGCTCCTGGATGCGGGCGGATGCCTGCGTCAGTGCATGCTCCTGCACCAGCACGGTCTGTGCCAGAGCATAAGTGGCATGGGGCAATTCGGCCAGACGCTGGGCGATCAGCGCTTCAGCCTCGCGATCGCGCGGCTGGCCCTCCAGGCCGCGCATGCGATCGAACAGGCCGTCAATAAGCGCACGTTCCTCGGGAGTCATCTCCGCCTCCGGTTGTTGACCGTCCTGCATATGAGGCGGCGCACGCGGCGGAAGAAGGGCGTGGGCCCATGAATTTTTTGTAACGTTACGTAAGGTCCATCGGCCGGGCATCGCGAAAGCGAAAACCCGGCCGACGGCAGGAGCGCGGCGCCGGCCTCAGGCGATCAGCTTATAGGCCGGAAGCGTCAGGAATTCCTCGAACTGCGGCGCCAGCGTCATGTCGGCGAACAGCTTGATCGCCTCGGGGAAGCGGCCCTTGTCATAGGTGTCCGCCCCGAGGGTCTCGCGCAGCTTGGCCATTTCATCGTCCAGCAGCGCGGAGAACAGCGCACCCGTCACCGTGCGCCCATCCTCCAGCGTCGCGCCGAGATGGATCCATTGCCAGATCTGCGCGCGGCTGATCTCGGCCGTGGCCGCATCCTCCATGAGGTTGTAGAGCGGCACCGCCCCGCGCCCGCGCAGCCAGGCTTCGATATATTGCACGCCGACGCGGATATTCTCCCGCAGGCCGGCTTCCGTGCGCGCGCCCTGGTGCATCACCAAGAGGTCGTCGCGGTTCACATTCACGTCCTGCCGCATGCGCTGCAGCTGGTTGGGGGTGGGCATCAGGCGGTCGAACACCTCCTGCGCCACCTTCACCAGATCGGGATGGGCGACCCAGGTGCCGTCGCACCCTTCGCCCGCCTCGCGCTCCTTGTCCGCCTGCACCTTGGCGAAGGCGGCGGCATTGGCGGCCGCATCGCCCTTCACCGGAATCTGCGCCGCCATGCCGCCCATGGCGAACGCGCCGCGCCGGTGGCAGGTCTTCACCAGCAGCGATCCATAGGCTTTGAGGAAGGCTTCGCTCATCACCATGCGGCCCCGGTCGGGGGTGAGGAAGCGGGCGTTCTTTCCCAGCCGCTTGATGAAGGAAAAGATGTAGTCCCAGCGGCCGATGTTCAGCCCCGCCACATGGTCGCGCAGCTCGTAGAGGATCTCGTCCATCTCGAACACCGCCGGCAGGGTCTCGATGAGCACGGTGGCCTTGATGCAATTGCCCGGCAGGCCGAGGCGCGCCTCGGCGAACGAGAACACCTCGTTCCACAGCCGCGCTTCGCGGTGGCTCTCGGTCTTGGGCAAATAGAAATAGGGGCCGGAGCCCTGCGCCAGCGCCGCCTTGGCATTGTGGAAGGCATAAAGGCCGAAATCGAACAGCGAGCCGGAAACCGGCGCGCCGTCCACCTCCACATGGGCTTCCGGCAGATGCCAGCCGCGCGGGCGGATGATCAGCACCGCCGGATTTGCGCCGAGCTTGTAGTCCTTGCCGTTGGAGGGATCGTGGAAGTCGATCGCGCCCGCCCAGCGGTCCTTGAGATTAAGCTGGCCCTCGATCATGTTGGACCAGAACGGCGAGGAGGCATCCTCGAAATCCGCCATGAACACCTTGGCGCCAGAATTCAGCGCATTGACGATCATCTTGCGGTCCACCGGCCCGGTGATCTCCACGCGCCGGTCCAGCAGGTCCTGCGGCAGCGGGGCAATGCGCCAGTCGGTATCGCGGATGCCCTGCGTCTCAGCCAGGAAATCGGGCAGTTCGCCGGCATCGAAGCGGGCCTGCCGGGCCGTGCGGGCCTCCAGCAGGGAGAGGCGCGTCGCGTTGAAATTGCGCTGCAATTCGGCGACGAAGGCGAGCGCCTCCGGGGTGAGGATCTCTTCATAGCGCGGGCCGAGCGCGCCGGTGATGACAAGGCCGGTAGGCAGCGTGGGGGTCGACATGATGTCGGTCTCCTATGGGAACGAAACAAACAGCTGTCCCGGAACGGGACCGCCGCCGGTGCGCCTGAAGCGCGGTCCGGCGGGAAAAATCCTCAGGCGCGCGCGGCGGCGATGATCGCCGTGAGGTCGCGCGCGGCGGCGGAGACATCGCCCGCCTTGCAGAGGGCCGAGACCACGGCGATACCGTCGGCTCCGGCCCGGATCACATCGGCCGCGCATGCCGCATCGATGCCCCCGATGCCCACCAGCGGCAAGGAGATGCGCTTGCGCAGCGCGGCGAGCCCCGCGACGCCGATGGCGCCGCCGGCATCGCCCTTGGTGCCGGTGGCGTTCACCGGCCCGACGCCGACATAATCCACCCCCGAGAGATCGGAGGCGGCAAGCTCCTCGGGCGAGCCGATGGAGAGGCCGAGGATGCGCCCGGCCCCGAGCACGCCGCGCGCGGCGGCGGGGTCGATATCGTCCTGTCCGAGATGCACGCCGTCGGCGTCCGCCGCGAGCGCCACGTCGACCCGGTCGTTGATGATGAGGGGAATGCCGTGGGGCGACAGCAGCGCCTTCAGCGCCCGCGCCTGTTCCACCAGCGCGCGGCCCTTGGCGTGCGGATCTCGCAGCTGGACGATGGTGACGCCCCCTTGCACCGCCTGTTCGACGGTGGCCAGCAGCCCGCGCGCGGCGGTCTGGGCGGGGTCGGTGACGAGATAAAGGGAGAGGTCGAACATGGGGGACATGAGGTCTCTCTCGGCTTGAGGCATCCGCGCCGGCGCCATGGGTGTATCCCATCGCGCCGAGCGCACATATGCCGTGCGATACGGAAGTCTAAGCGCCGATGAGGCAAGAGTGCTTCGCTGGAGCGGCAACAGTGGCGCAAGGGGCGCGCCTCACGCCGCCCGCACCGCGCCGATGCCGACCCGGGCGAGCGGGAGCGGCACCGGGCCGCCGGTCGCCCAGTCCAGCAATTCCACCGTATGCACCACGGGAATATCGGTGCCGCTGCCGATCTGCGTCATGCAGCCGATATTGCCGGTGGCGATGATCTGCGGCGCCAGCTTCTCGATATTGGCCACCTTGCGGTCGCGCAATTGGCCGGCAAGTTCGCTCTGGAGCATGTTGTAAGTGCCTGCCGACCCGCAGCAGATGTGGCTTTCGAACGGCTCGGCCACCTCGAAGCCCACATGGCGCAGCATCTGCACCGGCGGCCCCTTGATCTTCTGCCCGTGCTGGAGCGAGCAGGCGGCGTGATAGGCCACGCGGTGCTCCATGGGGGCCATGGCGGCCGGCAGATGCAGGGTCGCGGCGAACTGGGAAATATCCATGGCCAGCGCCGAGACCTTCTCCGCCTTCTCCGCATAGGCGGGGTCCAGGCGCAACATGTAGCCATAATCCTTGATGGTGGTGCCGCAGCCGGACACAGTCATCAGGATGGCGTCCAGCCCCTCGCCCTCGATCTCGGCGGTCCAGGCGTCCACATTGGTGCGGGCGAGCGCCAGCGCCTGCTCTTCGCGGCCCATGTGATGCACCAGCGAGCCGCAGCAGCCCTCACCCTTCGTGCGCACCACTTCGACGCCGAAGCGGTTGAGCAGCCGCATGGCGGCTTCGTCGATATCCGGCCGCAGCACCGGCTGGGCGCAGCCGCCGAGCAGCGCCACGCGCTTGTGACGCGGCCCCTGCGCCGGGAATACGCCGGGCTGGGTGCTGTGCACTGGCCCGTGCGGCAGGCCGGGCGCGAGGCGCAGCATGGCCGCCAGCGGCCGCAGCGGCTTCACCGCATCGAACAAAGGCGCGAGCGGCTTGGCGATCGCCGCGCCCAGCAGCGCCAGGCGGAAGCGATTGCGATAGGGCAGCACCGCCGCCAGCAGCGCCCGGTTCAGCCGGTCGAAAAACGGGCGGCGATAGGTCTGCTCGATATGGTCGCGGGCATGATCCACGAGGTGCATGTAGTGCACGCCCGAGGGGCAGGTGGTCATGCAGGAGAGGCAGGAGAGGCAGCGGTCCACGTGCTTGACCACTTCCTGCGTGGCCGGCCGCGCGTTCTCCAGCATGTCCTTGATGAGATAGATGCGCCCGCGCGGACTGTCGAGCTCGTCGCCCAGCAGCACATAAGTGGGGCAGGTGGCGGTGCAGAAGCCGCAATGGACACAGGTCCGCAGGATCTTGTCCGCTTCCACGATGTGCGGATCGGCCAGCTGCGCGAGGGAGAAGTTGGTTTGCATGGGTCAGCGATCGCCCGCGCTATGGGAAGAACAGAAGCCGTTCATCGAAACGGGATGCATCTCAGGCCCCCGCATACATGCGGCCGGGGTTGAGCAGGCCCTTGGGATCGAAGCTCGCCTTGACCCGCTGGCTCAAGGCCGCGTGGGCAGGTTCGAGCGGCTGGAACACGGCGCCGGCGCGCTGCGCCGGGTCCGCGCGCACCAGGGTCGCATGGCCGCCATGGGGCGCGAGGCGCGCGCGCACCGCCTCCGCCTGGGGCTGTGCGTCGGGCATCTGCACCCAGACGAGACCGCCCGCCCAGTCGCAGAACGCCTCGGCGCCGAGATCGGCCGCGAGCTCCGCGGCGAGATGCGGCCCGGCCATGGGCGTCGTGGAAATGCGCCACACCGCGCGCTCCCGCGTCTGCGCGAACGGCAGCACGTCCCGCACGCCGGCCCAGAGCGCGGCCGAAGCCTCCGGCTCCAGCACCTCGACCCCGCCGAACGGCATCAGCACGCGGATCAGCATCGCGCGCCGCGCCTTCACCGAGGGCTCGAACCCTTCCAGGCGCAGGGCCACCACGGCATGGTCGGTGTCGAGCTGCGGCAGGCGCGGGGCGAGCGCGGCGGGAATGGAGGCGGCCGCCGAAACCTCGCAGGACGAGCCCATGGCCGCGCTCATGGCGCGCGCGCTCGAATCCGCATCGAGGCCGAACACGATCAGCGTTTCCTGCGTGGGCGGGCGCGGAATGACCTTCAGCGTCACTTCGCTGAGCACGCCGAGCGTGCCGTAGGACCCGGCGAGCAGGCGCGGCAGGTCGTAGCCGGTGACATTCTTCACCACCCGCCCGCCGGACTTGAACACCTCGCCCCGCCCGGAGATCGCCCGCGCGCCGAGCGCATGGTCGCGCGCCGCGCCGTGGCTGATGCGCCGTGGACCGGAGAGATTGCAGGCGAACACCCCGCCGATGCTGCCCGCCCCAGCCGGGCCGCCGAACAGCGGGCCGTAATCCATGGGCTCGAACGCCATCATCTGCCCATTCTCGCCGAGCAGCGCCTCGATCTCCGCGATCGGGGTGCCGGCGCGGGCGGAGAGCACCAATTCCCCCGGCTCATAGAGGGTGACGCCCTGCACGGCGGAAACGTCGAGCGTGCGCTCGGTCTGGCTCGCCCGGCCGAGGCCGCGCTTGGAGCCGTGGCCGACCACATCCAGCGTCTTGTTCTCGCCAAGCGCCGCAAGCACCGCCTCGGCGATCTGCGCCTCGTCCTGGACTTTCACGATATCGGACATGCGGATTCCTGGCCGTGACGGCCGCTCAGAAACGGGGAATGTCGGGAAACGGCACCTGGCCGCCGCTCACATGCATGCGGCCGAGTTCGGCACAGCGGTGCAGGGTTGGGAACACCTTGCCGGGATTGAGCAGGCCCTGGTCGTCGAACGCGCATTT
>NCHM01000706.1 GCA_002257205.1 Rhizobiales bacterium 24-66-13
AACGCCAGCCATGGCGCTCCTCGACTTCGCCAATCCGACCCGCTTCCTCTCCCTCTCCGCCCGGCTCATTCCCTGGACGGCGGGGGCGGCGGCGCTCGCCCTGGCGCTCGGTTTCACCCTCGCCTTCCTCGCCCCGCCGGACTACCAGCAGGGCGAGACGGTGCGGATCATGTACATCCACGTGCCGTTCGCATGGCTCTCCATGTTCGGCTATTCCATGCTGGCGGCCTCATCGCTCGGCATATTGGTCTGGCGGCATCCGCTGGCCGATGTCGCGCACAAGGCCGCGGCCCCCATCGGCGCCACCTTCACCTTCCTGTGCCTGCTCACCGGCGCCCTGTGGGGGCGGCCCATGTGGGGCACTTATTGGGTCTGGGACGCGCGCCTCACCTCGGTGCTGGTGCTGTTTCTGCTCTATCTCGGCCTGATGGCGCTGCGCGCCGCCATCGACGAGCCCAACCGCGCCGGACGGGCAGCGGCGGTACTCACCTTGGTGGGTTTCATCAATGTGCCGATCGTCAAATTCTCGGTGGATTGGTGGAACACGCTGCACCAGCCGGCCTCGGTGTTCCGCATGGGCGGCTCCACCATCGACGGCAGCCTGCTCTGGCCGCTGCTCACCTGCGCGTTCGGCTTCACCTTGCTGTTCCTGACCCTGCACATGATCGCCATGCGCACGGAGATCCTGCGCCGGCGCGTCCAGGTGCTGGAAGCGCGCGCGGCAGCGGAGGCCACGGCCTGATGGAACACGCGCTGTTCATCTATGCCTCCTATGGCGCCGCCGCGCTCGGCCTCGGCGTGCTGACGCTGTGGCTGATGCTCGACTATCGCGCCCAGGCCAAGGCCCTGGCGGACCTCGAAGCGCGCGGCGTGCGCCGCCGCTCGGAACGGAGCCGGCCATGAGCGATAGACCTCCCCCGCCGCCTGCCGTCGCTGTGCCGGCCGCAAAGCGCCGGCGCCCGCTGCTGGTGCTGCTGCCGGTGGTGGCCTTCGGCCTGCTTGCCGCCTTGTTCCTGGTGCGCCTGTTCGCCGGCGATCCCTCGCAGATCCCCTCCGCTTTGGTGGGCCGTCCGGCGCCCACCCTCGCCCTGCCCCCGCTGGCGGGCCTGCTGGATAACGGCACCCCGGTGCCGGGGCTCGACGGCACGGACTTCAAAGGCAAGGTCACGCTGGTGAACGTGTGGGCCTCCTGGTGCGCGCCCTGCCGGGAGGAACATCCGCTCCTGATGGGGCTGGCCAAGGATCCGCGCCTGCGGCTGATCGGCATCAATTACAAGGATGCGCCCGACAATGCGCGCCGGTTCCTCGGCCAATATGGCCTGCCGTTCGCAGCGGTGGGGACCGACCCCAAAGGACGCGCCGCCATCGAATGG
>NCHM01000069.1 GCA_002257205.1 Rhizobiales bacterium 24-66-13
GTGGTGTTGGACGTGCCGAAATCGAGGCCGCAGGCCGCCATGGTGGGTTCCCGAAAACGGAGCGATAAGGGCGTGCGCTGCAACATAGCGCAGAAGGGCGCGCTCGGTACCCCTTCGGCGCGCCAAGATCAAGCCCCAGGCGATGACATCCGCGCGCGTTGCCGCCGCCAGTGCTTGGTTTTGGCCTGCGGCGGCAGCTTCAACGCGGCGGCGCGGACGGGTATAGACGGTGCGCGTTCGCGAGAGTCACGGGTTCGCACGGCGCCCTGCCGGAGCTCCAGAGGTTTCCCCACGATGGACACGAATTACGGCTGGGTGTGTCTCTCCTCCCTGCTCATTGTGACCCTGCTGGTGGTTCCCGGCCTGTGGTGGAACGCGCGCGCCGCGGCCGCGCGCCGCCTGCCCTCGGCCTTCGTGCCGGTGCCAGGCCTGCTCGCCCTCGCCGCCACCGGCCTGCTGCTGTGGATCATCCATCCCGCGAACCATCTCATGGTGACACTGCTCTATGGCGGGGCGAGCTTCGTCCTCGCGCTGGATGTGGCGCGGCGGTGGTGGCGAGCGGGCGCGTGGCGGGCTTCGCTCGGCGACCAGGGTCCGGGCGTGTTCGCGCTCTGGGGGGCGATGATCGCCATGGCCATGGCGGTTGGCCTCAATCCTTTGCCCGTGGCTCAGGAATCTTATCCGGGCACGGCGATCCCCGGGCGCATGGTGGCCTCGCCGCCGGACAGCATCGTCCCCTACTTCACCGCAGCCTATATGTTCCACGGCAAGGACGGCATCGAGCGCAGCAAGGATTATTTCGGCGATTGGTCGGTGGCCGCGCGTGGCCCGCTGATCCCGCTCGCCACCAATACGCTGCTCTATCTCTTCGACACCGCGCCCCACGACTCGCCGAACGTCGAGCGCAAGCCCTGGCCCGGCACCACCGACGGCGCCTATCTCGCCCGCCTGCTCGGCTGGATCGCGAACGCCATGGTGGTGCTCGGCGCCGGCCACCTGCTGCTGGCGCTCGGGATCAAGCCCGCCAGCCGTCCCTGGATGCTCGGCTGCCTCTGGGTGGCGCTGGCGCCCGCGATGCTGATCAATACCGTTTTCCTCTGGCCGAAGGTGCTGGCCGGCTTCTTCATCCTGCTCGCCCTGGCCGCGCTCCTGCGCGGGCGCTGGGGTGTCGCGGCGGGATGCGGCGTCCTTGCCTGGCTGAGCCACCCGGTGGGGCTGCTGTTCCTGCCGCCGCTCGGGCTGATCGCCCTGTGGACTGCGTTCGGCGCCGCCGGATCGAGGCGGGAGAAGTGGAGCGCCGCCGTGCGCGCGGGCCTCGTGTTCGGGCTCGTCACGGTGGTGCTGATGGCGCCCTGGCTCGCCTATAAGGTCTGGCTCGGCGGCCACGACATGTTCATGGATTATCTGCGCGGCGACGGGCACGGCACCGCTCCGGCGAAATCGGTTCTGTCCTGGCTGACGACCCGCTGGGAGAATTTCTGGATGACCTTGAGCCCGGTGGTCTATTTTTATTCCCGCAACATGCAGATCTGGATCGACGGTGCGGTCAGCGAGCCGCTGCGCTGGACTGTGCAATATGCCAAGACCCTGCCCGCCGGCCTTGGCTTCTGCCTGTTCTTCCCGGCCTATATGGCCCTGGCGCGGCCCGGCGTGGACGTACGCCTGCGCCAGTTGTGCACCGTCATCCTCGCGGCCTTCGCCCTGATGCTGCTGGTCTGGGGATTCAGCCGCGACGGGCTCGGGCGCAATTCCCTCGAACCGCTGATCCCGCTGATGATCGTGCTGTGCGCCGCGCAGGCGAAGGCCGGCCCGGTCTGGCTGATCGGGCTCGCCGGGATCTATCTCGAAGGGCGGTGGGTGGAATTCACCGGGTTCGTGCTGGAGAAATCCTTCAGCTGGGCGAACGTGCCGCTCGATGCCTGGGCGTGCTGGAGCATCAGCAGCCTCGTGGGGCTGGGCCTGCTGACGGCCGGCTATGTGGTGCTGGTGCGCGACCCGGAACCGGCCCGCCGCCCTGGTCCGGCACCGGCCTGAAGGCCGCGCGGGCGCGTCAGAGGCCGGGGGCTCCGGCGGGCGGCTTGCGCGGACGGACGCCGGCGCGGGTGCGGCTTCCCGGCAAACCGGATCCCCGCGATACGGTTCCGCGCGATCCTTTGGGCCAGCGCAGCGGCCAGGACACGAGATGGTCCACGAGTTCGAACAGGCCGAACATCTGTTCGCCGCCCGCCACCTTGCCGCGCACGGAGATTCCCGCCTCGTGGACCGTCTCGGCCGAGCCGGAAACCAGCGGATGCCACCAGGGCAGGTCCTTGCCCTCGTCCAGAAGGCGATAGGCGCAGGTGGGCGGCAGCCAGGACAATTCCGCCACCGCCTCCGGCGTCAGGCGCACGCAATCGCTCACCTGCTCCTGCCGGTTGGGATAATCCGAGCAATGGCAGGAATGGGTCTCGAACAGCCGGCACACCACGTCGGTATAGGCGATGTCGCCACTGTCCTCGTCCTCCAGCTTCACGAGGCAGCAGCGCCCGCAGCCGTCGCACAGGCTTTCCCACTCGGCCGGGCTCATGAGCGCCAGCCCCTTCGCGCGCCAGAAAGGCACCGCCGCGCCGGGGGTGCCGGCGTCCGGCGCGACGTCGGGGAAAGCGGTGGGCACAAGATCGGAGGGCGCGCGGTCTGGCATGGTTCTCCTTACCACGAAGCCGCGCGCGGCTTGAACCGCGGGGCGAAAATTTACCCCGTCCTCACGTCTGCTTGCGCCGCGTCACGTGGCACTCGCGGCGATCCGCGCCGCGGGTTATAGACAAGGCTGCCCGCCCGGCCGCCGTGTTTTTGACACGTGGCTGCACGAGCTAAGGATGAGGGCGGCATTGGCGACAGCGCCGCTTCGCAAGGGCGGCATTGGCAAGGGTGATGTTTGGCAAGGGCGCGCGGGGCGCGGCGCGGCTCTGGCCAGACCGGCGATGAGAAGCATCAAGCGGTGAGCGAAGGTCCAAAATCCTCCTTCAAAACCCGGCTGCGCAACGCGCTGCTGGATTTCGACGCGCGCATCGACAGCACCCTGTTCCAGCTGGGCGTCTTCACCCGGCGGGTCACCGGCGGCTATTCCGCCTTCATGGAGCATTTCTCGCTCTCCGGCGTGCCGCGCTTCCTGGTCGGCATGGCCTCGGAGGGCTTCACCCTGGGCGCGGCGGGCTCGGTGGTCGTGCTCGCGCTCGCGCTGCCGGCGTTCCACGAGACCTCGGACGACTGGCTGAAGCGCACCGAGCTGGCCGTGACCTTCCTCGACCGCTACGGCAACGTCCTGGGCGAACGCGGCGTGCGCCAGAACGACACCGTGCCGCTGGCCGATTTCCCCGATTATCTGCTGAAGGCGGTGCTCGCCACCGAGGATCGGCGCTTCTACGAACATTTCGGCATCGATGTCGCCGGCACGTTCCGCGCGATGGTCACCAATGCCAAGGCCGGCGGCGTGCGACAGGGCGGCTCCTCGCTCACCCAGCAACTGGCCAAGAACCTGTTCCTCTCGAACGAGCGCACCATCGAGCGCAAGATCAAGGAAGCGTTCCTGGCGCTGTGGCTGGAAAGCCGGCTCACCAAGAGCCAGATCTTCAAGCTCTATCTCGACCGCGCCTATCTCGGCGGCGGCGCCTATGGGGTGGACGCGGCGGCGCAATATTATTTCGGCAAGTCGGTGCGCGAGGTGAACCTCGCCGAGGCCGCCATGCTCGCCGGCCTGTTCAAGGCGCCGAGCAAATACGCGCCCCACGTCAATCTGCCGGCGGCGCGCGCGCGCGCCTCGACCGTGCTCGACAATCTGGTCGATGCCGGCTTCATGACCGAGGGACAAGTGTTCGGCGCCCGCCGTAATCCGGCGACCCCGGTGGACCGCAGCGACATGGCGGTGCCGGACTATTATCTCGACTATGCCTTCGCCGAGGTGCGCAAGCTGGTTGACGCGCTGCCCAAGTCCATCACCGAGCGCAACTTCGTGGTGCGCACCGGGCTCGATCCCAATATCCAGAAGGTGGCCGAAGCCGCGCTCGACCAGGCGCTGCGCCAATACGGCAAGGATTATAAAGTGGGCCAGGGCGCAATGGTGATCATGGAGCCCAACGGCACGGTGCGGACCATGGTGGGCGGGCGCGATTACGGCGAGAGCCAGTTCAACCGCGCCACCGACGCCCTGCGCCAGCCCGGCTCCTCGTTCAAGCCGTTCGTCTATACCGTGGCGCTGATGAACGGCTACAAGCCCACCACCATCGTGCAGGATGCGCCGATCTGCCTCGGCAATTGGTGCCCGCAGAATTACGGCCGCTCCTACATGGGCTCGGTCACGCTGCAGACCGCGCTTCAGCATTCGCTGAACACGGTGGCGGTGCGGCTCGCGGAGAAGTTCGGCCGCGCCAAGATCATCAATCTCGCGCACAAGATGGGAATCACCTCCCCCCTCGCGCCGAGCGCCCCGCTGCCGCTCGGCGCGGCCGAGGTGACGGCCATCGACATGGTGACCGCCTACAGCGTGTTCGCCAATGGCGGACACAGCGTCTATCCCCACGCGGTGGTCGAGATGCGCGTCTCCAACGGCGAGGTGGTGTGGCGCTTCGACCGCGATGCGCCCAAACCGGTG
Organism: Rhizobiales bacterium 24-66-13; assembly: GCA_002257205.1. Lineage (GTDB taxonomy): Bacteria > Pseudomonadota > Alphaproteobacteria > Rhizobiales > Xanthobacteraceae > NCEH01. Next base: position 4,628 of record NCHM01000069.1, read on the forward strand.
GAGATCATCCCACCGAGCGTGATCGACATGATCAACCCCATGCTGAACAACGTGGTCGAGAACGGCACCGGGCGGCGGGCGCGGCTGGAAAACATCAAGGTGGCGGGCAAGACCGGCACCACGAATGCCTATCGCGACGCCTGGTTCATGGGCTTCACCGGCAATTATGTGGGCGCGGTCTGGTTCGGCAACGACGATTACACCTCGATGAACAGGATGACCGGCGGCACCTTGCCGGCGATGACCTGGCAGAAGGTGATGGCCTATGCCCACCAGGGGGTGGAGCGCAAATTCATCCCCGGCGTCGGCGACCAGCCCGCCCCCAAGCTGGAAGACAAGCCGTCCCCCATCGAGGTGCCGGAACTGGATTCCATCCAGCGCCCGATCACCCTGTCGCCGCGCAGCACTGAGCGCCTGATCCGCCTGGAGCAGATCTTCCGCACCGCGCCGCCCTTGCCGCCCTTGCCCGGCCCGACCGCCATGGGAACGCCCGCGGCCGGCGCCCCCGCGGCGCCGACGCGCACCAATTGACCGGAATCCAAGCTTTGACCGGAACCCAAGACGTGAGCGGAACCCAAGACGTGAGCGGAACCCTGGACTTCAGCGGAACCTTGGACTTCAGCCGAACCTTGGACCTGCCGTGCGCCTCGTGACCCTCGCCACCACCCTCGCCGCGGCGGCGGCGATCGGCCTCGGGGCCACCTATTTCGCCGTCACCCATTCGCGTGGCATGGATATCGTGCGCCTCGGCGCATGGCAGGGCTGGCCGCGCTCGGGCACCACCCAGGCCGATCCCTATGCGACCGCCGCCTTCGCGCGCACCGGCGAACTGCCGCTGGAGCTGGCCGACGGGCTGCTGTTCCTCGCCGACCACGACACAGCCGGCGCGCCGCTGGACGGGCGCTGCGACATCCGCATCTCAGGCCCCCTGCCCCAGTCGCGCCTGTGGACGCTGACTCTCACCGACGACAAGGGCGCCCTGGTGCCGAACGCGGCGCAGCGCCACGGCTTCACCAGCGCCGAATTGGTCTATGAGCCGGACGGCAGCATCAATGTGGCGCTCTCCCCGCGAGCGCGGGCGGGAAACTGGCTGCCGACCGGCGCGCGCGGACGCCTTCAGGTGGCGCTGCGCCTCTATGATGCCCCGTTCAGCTTCGCCTCGGGCGCGCAGGACGAGGGGCAATTGCCGCGCATCGTCACGGAGCGATGCCCATGAGCTTCGCGTCCCTGTTCCGCCGCTCCCGCCCAGCCTATCGTTCCACTGCCCGCGCGCCGGGCCCGGTGGAGCGGCTCGCCGCGATTTTCCAGGCGGTACCCGCGGCCCCGCGTCTGCTGCTGCTGCCGCTCGCCATGGCGCTGGTGCTGGGGGGCATCGTGCATCTGGTTTCGGTGCTGGCCATGCCCCGGCTCGCCCAGGCGTCCGCCTATCAGCGGCTGGCCGCGCTGGCACCCTCGAACCGGCTGGTGCTGCTGCCGGAGACCGGAGACGGCGTGCTCCCCATGACCGATCCGGCCTTCGTCAGCGCGGTATGCCGCTATGATCTGCGCGAACGGCCGCTGAAGGTGCGGGTGCCGCAGACCGGCGACTACACCTCGGTCTCGTTCTACACGAATCGCGGGCTCGCCTTCTATGCGCTGAACGATCAGGCCGCCGGGCGGGTGATCGAACTGGACCTGCTCTCGCCCGCCCAGCGCGCGGCGCTGCCGGAGGATGAGGAAATCACGGCGGCGGATCGGCTGGTGGTCGAATCGCCGAGCACGACCGGCATCGTGCTCATTCGCGCGTTCGCCCGCTATGGCGACGTCCGCGACGCCGTGCGCAAGCAGCTCGAGGCGGCAAGCTGCACCGCCACGCAATAGCGACGGGAAAGTATTGGGGCGGCAGAGCCTGGGGACGAGGGAGCCTGGGGACGAGGGAGCCAGCACCGGCGATGCCTTCAGCCCGCGCAATGCCTCGACTGGCGCGATGCCTCGGCTGGCGCAATGCCTCGGCTCGAGCGGTGCGTCCACCCGCTCGGTGCGTCGGGGTGGCACGCAAAGTCGGGGTGGCCCGCGGGCTGACGCGTCTCGCGTTTCGCCGTCCGACCTTTCCTCGCTTCAACTTTTCACCGCTCGGCCATATCACCGCGCGGACCCGCTTACGCCTGGCGCTGGGACGGTCCCTGCGGCGGCCGCAGCTTCGGTGCCGGGGCCTGCGCCACCGGGACATCGCCATGGCGCTCGATACGCACCACCGGCAAAATATAAATCTGCGCGCTGCCCGGCCGTTGCTCGGTTCGAGCCGCTTCCCCATCCGCATGGGCGCGTGCTTTTCGCGCCCGCACTCCCCGCGTCGCGGAGAACGATAAAACCGTTCCCATTTCGCTTCTCCTCAAGGGCCACCGTAACCCCCACAACGCAGATAGGCTCCGAAAGTTTCCCCAGGCTGTGCAATAAACGCGATTGCACATAGATGATGATACCTCTCAAGGGTTGCGTTCGCGCGCCGGTGTGTTCTGATCATATGCGAGCCGGCTTCGTTGCAGCTCGCGTGACGCGGAAAACGCCCCGGAATGTCCCTTCGTGCCCCGGCTTGTCCCCCTCCCTTCCTCCTGCTCGGCGCGGGACGGGGGGGAACATCGCTTCTGGCCGGCTGCCTCGAGCGCCATCCCGCTTTGATGATTCGCGCCGAATTCGGCGGCATCGCCATTCTCATGGGAGGCGACGAGGCGCAGGTGCCGCCGCCCTCCATGGCGCGGCTGCTGGACTATCGCCTCGCCCGCTTTCGCGCCCATTGCGAGGACGACCGCAAGGCCAATCCCGAGCGCATCTGGGGCAACAAGATCACCACCGAGCAGGTGCTCGGGCTGAACGACCACAATCTCTACAACCTCGCTCAGGAGCCGGTTCTGGACCGCTTCGTGGCGGCCATGACGGGATACCGTTTCCTGTTCATCGTGCGCGATGGGCGCAGTTGCGTGGACTCGAAGGTGCGGCGCACCGGGCAGAGCCATGTGGACGCGGCCCGGCGCTGGTGTGCCTCGGTGCGGGTGCTGGAGCATCTGGGCGCGCGCGGGGTGCTGGCGGGCAGCTTCCGCTATGAGGATCTGGTGACCGAACCGGAGGCCACCTTGCGCAAGGTGGCGGCCTGCGTCGGCGTCGCGTTCGATCCGCTGATGCTGGAGGGTGCGTGCAGCCCGCTCCTGCCGCCGGACTATCGCCACGGCCGGTTCGTCGACGAGAAAGCCGCCGAGCATCCCCGCCTGCCGCGCGGCATCGAAACATTGATCCGGCCGGACCTCGACCGGCTCGGCTACGCCTGAAGCTTTTCGGCCTGAAGCTTTTCGGCCTGAACCGGCTCAACCCGGGTCCGCTCAGCCGGGGGCGACCTCGATGAAGGCGCGGCCGGCCTTGTCCTCGATCTCCAGCAGCCACAGGTCCGGATCGAAGCGCATTTCCTTGACCATCCGCGCCTCGCTGGCCTCGTCCGGCGAACCGGGCGGCACCAGCACCGCGAACAGGCGCGCGCCGGAGGTCTCCGCGTCGAACGCGCTCTGCGGCGCCGGGCCGTAAAGCGCCGCGCAGCCGTCCAGCGTCGCCACTTTCACGAACACCGCGCCGGCCTCCTCGGAGCCGCGCCGGCGCACCGCCGCAAACGCGCCCGCGCCATTGGCGGTGCGCACGATGGCGGCGGCGAATATGGCGCTTTTCAGCCGCATGTCAGTTGATCACCGTGCCAGACACCGCGATCAGCTCCCTCACCACCCGGTCGGAAATCTCCCCGTCGGGCGGCAGGTTGCGGTCGCGCTCGAAGCGCTGAACGGCAAGGCGCGTTTCCAGGCCCGGCTTGCCGTCGAGCTTCAGCGGGCCATAGCCGAGCTTGGCCAGGGTCTTCTGCACGCCGAGAATGCGCGCGGACGGCGCCAGTTCCGCTGGCGGGCGCACCGAGCCTGTCACCGTGTCGGCCCCCGAAACGGCAATGCCGGGCACGCGCGCGGGCGGGCGCGGCGCGGCTCCGGTGCGGGCGCTGCCGGTCCCGCCGGGTACCGGAGCCGGCGGCATGAGAATGGCGGCGGCGGCGGCCGCGGCCGCGCTCTGGGCGGGAGCTGCGGCGCGTGTCGGAGCGATGTTCAGCGGCGCTCCCGGGGCAGCGGGCGCGGCGGGCGCATTGGTGTCGCCGGAAATATTGATCGTGCCCAGGATACCGCCGGCCGGGGCGGTAACGATGGGAACCGCCGTGTTCGCCATGGGGGTCGGCGAAAGCGCGGCCTCCGGCACATGGGTGCCCGCCACCCCATTGGCGGCCTGTGGCTTGGGCGTCGGCACCGGGGCGATGGGCACGGCGGTGCCGCCCGGTACCGGGCCAGGGCGCGTGCCGCTCTGCATCACGAACACATTGGCCAGCACCGCGCCGGTCAGCGCCACGCCCACCAGGGCCGCAAGCCCATCCGCGAACCGCAGCCCAAGCCGGCCGCGCGGGGCTTCCGCGAACGGCAGCTCGCCCGGCGCGCCGGGCAGGTGGCTTTCCCCATAATCTATTCTCATGCGCGCCGCCGCTCCCCGTCCGGTTGGGCGGCCGCGGGCCGGGCGAACGGCGCCACGACCACGGCGGGGCGGGTCAGCGGCAGGCTGAGCGTCACCGTTGTGCCGCGCCCGAGCACGCTCGCGACGTCGAACGCCCCGTCGTGCAGGCGCACCAGCGCCCGCACTACCGCGAGGCCGAGGCCGCTGCCGGTGCGCCGGCGCTCCATGTCACCGGTCTGGAAGAACGGCTCGCCGAGCCGCGCCACATCGGCCGGCGACATGCCCGGCCCCTGGTCCACGACCGCGATCAGAAGATTGCCGCCCTCGACCCGCGCCGATACCTCCACCCGCGTGCCCGGCGCGCTGACCTTGAGCGCATTGGACAAAAGGTTCAGCAGCATCTGCTTCAAGGCGCGCTGATCAGCGAGGATCGGCGGCACCCGGCTCGACAGGTTGAGGGTGATGCGCACGTCGCGCCGCACCGCCTCGATCGCCATCATGTCGTGGCAGGCCTGGGCGAGGCGGCGCACGTCCACCGGCTCGACCAGGAGCTCATAGGCGCCGGCCTCGACCCGCGACAGGTCGAGAATGTCGTTCACCACGCCCAGCAGGTGCTGGCCGCTGTCATGGATGATGCGGGCATATTCGGTGCGCTTCTCCCCGTCCATGCGGCCGGCCGCGTCGCCCAGCAGCATTTCCGAAAAGCCGAGAATGGTGTTCAGCGGGGTGCGCAGCTCGTGGCTCATGGCGGCGAGAAACTGGCTCTTGGCCGCATTGGCGCGCTCGGCCTCCTGGCGGGCGGCGGCTTCCTGCTCGGCTTGGGCCTTCTGGGCGCCGATGTCGCGCCAGCAGGCGCGCACGCGCCCGCCCTCCAGCGGAAACGCGCGCATCTCCATCCACACGAATTCCGGCGAGAGGCCGTCGGCCTCGCACCGCAGCCGCACCTCGCAGCGCAGGTCATGGGCGTCCTGCGTCAGCCCCGCCGCGCCCGAGACGGCGGCGAGGAAGGCCGGCCGATCCGCCACCAGGATGCGCTCGAACAGGCCGTGTCCCACCAACTGCGCGCCCGGAAGCGCCGCGAAAGGGAATTGCGCATGGGCGATGGTGATGACCTCGCCGGAGCGCAGGTGATGGGTGACAAGCGCGAGGTCGGCGTCCCGCCCGGCGCCGCGCAAGCGCACCGCCGTGCGCGACAGCCCGCCGGACACTCCCGCGAGCGCCGCCGAAACAAGCCCGCAGGCCAGCAGCCACAAGCCCTCCGAAGCGCTGCCCGAGGCGAGGCCTGAGGCTTCCGCCACCAGCACCGCACCGCCCGCACCGGCGCACAGCAGCGACAGCGCCCCCAGCGCTCGGGTGCTGCGTCGCGCCAGCAGGCCGATGTCGGCAAGGCTGCCCCGGGGATCGGACGCATACGCCGCACGCGCATCCGGCCCAAGCTTGTGTCTCATCACATTCGCGACACGCAATGGCTGCCCACAGCGCCTTGCGGCGCCCCCTCGTTCATCCCAGGCAAGCTTGCACGGCGCCCTTAAACGAACTGCTAAGGCCCGCTCGCCGGCCCGGCCAGCGTTAACGATGTCTTGAAAAGTCGGGGGGCGGCAGGCGGCGCGGGCGCTGCGGCAGGGCCCGCGTTCTGGTATCTATGGTTATCCAAAGGTTGAGGCCGGCCGATGCCGGTTTCGCCGCGGAAATGGTCCAGGCCCGCCGGTTCGGGGGCCGCCCGGGGGAGCTTGAAGCGAGGCGCTCCATGTTCTTTTTGATCCGCATGACGTTCTGGCTTGGCCTGATCCTGCTGCTGCTGCCCATCGGCACGTCCAGCGACGGGCGCGAGGTCGGCCCGTGGCAGGCGTTCGTGGCCGTGCAATCGGCGGTGGCGGACGCGCGCGGCTTCTGCCAGCGCCAGCCGGACGCCTGCGCCGTGGGCGGCGACATGCTCGTGAACCTGACGGAAAAGGCCCAGGTCGGCATCAAATGGGTGGCCGACGCGCTGGGCCATGCGCGCACCGACGCCGCCGCGCCCGGCGGATCGGCCGCCAGCCACGGCCTGACCCCGCAGGATCTCGTTCCCGGCTGGGGCGGCGAGCCCGCCGGAACCCCGGCCGCAACGCCCGGCATCCCCACGCCGCTGAAGCGCCCGGCCTGACCGCGGCCCGCCTGAACGCCTTTCGCTGGATCGCGATCGGCGCTTTTTCCCGCGAAAATCGCACCGCCGCACCCGCGCGCGGCGCATTTTTTGCTTGTCTCGACTTTTGCCGGGGCTGCGCGCAGCCTATATGGCGCAGAACCGACCAATGACGCCGAGACGGCGTCGGCGGCGTCTTACGGGCAGGTGCGATGACAGCGGATCAAGATATCGAGGCCCTGGTGGCCGATTTCGAGCTTCTCGACGATTGGGAAGACCGCTACCGCTTCGTCATCGAGCTGGGCCGCGCCCTGCCGCCCTTCCCCGAGGCCGAGCGCACCGAGGCCAACAAGGTGCAGGGCTGCACCAGCCAGGTGTGGCTGGTGAGCGGGCGCCGTGACGGGCCGAACGGGCCGGTACTGGAATTCAAGGGCGATTCCGACGCCCACATCGTGCGCGGCTTGGTGGCGGTGCTGCTTTCCATCCTCTCCGGCAAGGGCGCGCGCGAGATTTTGGAAGCCGATCCGCTGGCGGTGTTCCGCCGCATCGGCCTTGAGGGCCATCTGACGCCGCAGCGCTCCAACGGCTTGCGCTCCATGGTGGAGCGCATCCGCGCCGACGCCCGCGCCGCCCTCGCCGAAGCCTGAGC
>NCHM01000070.1 GCA_002257205.1 Rhizobiales bacterium 24-66-13
CAGGTCGTGGGAGACCGCCGCGAGGGCCTGGGTGCGCCGCTCGACCAACCCAGCGATCCGCGCCTGCATGCCGTTGAAGGCATGGGCCAGTTCCCGCACCTCCTTCGGCCCCGTCTCGGGCAGGTGAATGCGCGCCGCATCTGGCGGCAGGGCCGCGACGGTGCGCGCCATGGCCCGCAAAGGCCGGGTGAGCCACGCGGCGATGGCGAGGGACAGGAGCAGCACCCCCGCCGCCATCAGCGTGGTGGAGAGCAGGGAGCCGTGCCCCCCGGCGGTCTGCGGAACGGAGGCAAACAGGCGCACATTCAGCCAGCTCCCGTCGGGCAGGCGCACGGCCACGAGGCTAAGGTGTGGATCGGGCCCGGCGCCAACCAGAATGTCCGCTGCCGCAAGGTCCGGTGCGAGCGCGCGCACCTCGGCGGCGAGGCGTTTGGCGGACTCGTCGGCGTGGGGCCCCGTCGCGGCCATGGCATCGCGGCCCCAATGGGCATCGATGGCGCCGCCGGAAAGCGCATGGGCGACGTCCTCGCGCTGGTCCGGCGGCGTCGCGGCGAGCGACCTGCGCAGCGCCACGATCTGGTCCGCGAGGCGGACGGCATGTGCCGCATGGCGCTCGCGCTCCATGGCATGTTCGTAGGTCCACAGGCTCAGCACATGGACCACGACGATGCCCACCACCGCCACCACGGCCGTTCGCAGGGCGAGGCTGTCGAGGGCGCGGATCATGAGCGCGCCACCTCCGGGACGAAGAAATAGCCGGTCCCGCGCACGGTCTTCACCATCTCCGGCCCGCCGTGGGATTCGAGCTTCCTGCGCAGCCGGCTCACCTGGATGTCGATCGCCCGGTCGAAGCCGGTGGCGATGCGGTTCTTCGCGGCATCCATCAGCTGGTCGCGCGTCAGCACGCGCTGGGGATGCTCAAGGAAGGTCAGCAGCAGGTCGTATTCGCCGGTGGAGAGATCGACGATGGCGCCTTCCGGATTGGTCAGCTCCCGCCGCCGGGTGTCGAGTGTCCAGCCGGAAAATGTCAGGCAGGTGCCGCCATTGACTGCGGCGGGGTCGGACAGCCGCGTCCGCCGAAGCACGGCGTGGATGCGGGCAAGCAGCTCGCGCGGGTTGAAGGGCTTCGCCAGATAATCGTCGGCGCCGAGCTCCAGCCCGACGATCCGGTCCACGTCGCTGCCGCGGGCGGTCAGCATGATGATGGGCACGTTCGACGTGCGGCGGATGTCCCGGCACAGATCGAGCCCGCTCGTCCCCGGCAGCATCACGTCGAGAATGACGAGGTCAACCGTGCCACTTGCCATCGCCTCCCGCATCTCGCGGGCATCCTGCGCAGCCGTGACCTTGTGCCCATGCTCGCGCAGGAACTTGCCGGCGAGGCGCCGGATCTCGGCGTCGTCGTCAACGATGAGGATGTGGCCTTCGGGGGACACGGCGTGATGCATTCCTGAGCAGCATCCAATGGCTGTTCGTGGTCTTATAGATCATTTCGCTTCACTGCGGCCCAAGTCCCGCGACAGATTAGATGCTCGAAAAGCCAGCCCTGCATGGCGCTAAAGCCCTTGATCCTTGCAATATGTCGCGATCTCCCCGGCCGGGGAATTGGGCGGCAGTGTTGGTCGGCCCGCTTGGGTATCAAGGCCTCCGCCGGATCCGGCCGGGGCCTTGGGCGGCTCACGCGCCGCATCGCCCGCTGGGGCGGGACCAGATTAGCGAGAAGGTGTCGGCGTCCTCGTCGTCGAAGAGGTTGGCGTAGATCGGAGCGGTGAAGCTGGGATCGTCGAGCTTGAGACCCAGGTAGTTGCGGCCTTCGTTGGAGCGCTTGGACCAGGCGGCGCGGATCTCGGCTGGGAGCATTCTCCCGGTGGCGCGCCGGTCGGGACGATGCGCACATTCTTGGCCTGGACGCTGAGGGTGACGATTTCGCCGGTGAACTCGTTCGAGCCGGTCTTCTTGAAGGTGCCGATGGTCGCCATTGTAAGTCTCTGTCTTCCGTTCCCGAGCCCGCACGATTGCGGCCTTGATGGCGATCGGTTGGCCGGAGGCGAGCGACGGCGCACCCCGAAGGGGCCTGATGGCCAAGGAGGACTTTCTTGTCGCGCGAGGAAAGGGCGGAACGCCCAGGGGAAGAGAGTCCGACACCGCCATTGCGGCATGGGCGATCGAGGTACGGCCGGCCTTCGGCCAGATCAGGCCATGGAAGAGGCCTGCTGGTGCGCGCGATCAACGGTCGGGGGAAGGAGATGATAGCGACCTCTCACGCGCCCTGCAGGAAGCCCGCCCGGTGTCCACCGGCCTTGACCTCCCCATTTTCGGGCCATTCCCGCGCGCTTTGATCGGTGACGGCCGCGACCATGGCCGGCAAGAGCTGGATGGGGGTGTGCGGATCCGAACGATAGAAGCAGGGGGGTGAAAGCGGAGGCTCCCGGTTTCATGCAAAGCCGCAATGCCACGGTTGCGCAGGTACGTTTCCACGATTGTGCCCGGAAGCGGCCGAGAGGCGGTGAAGAGCCGTCGGGCGGTAATGGCAGGATTGATGGAGGGCGGGACTCTCCTTCAGTTCGCCCCTGCGGACTCACGCCACGACTGCGGCAGACGGAGAAAGGTCTCAGCCTCGGCGACGACATCGGCGAAGATGGATAGTCCGCGGCTTTCCCGGATCACGTCGAGGAGGTCGTCATGTTCTCCCGTCGCCGCGTCGGCCCATTTGCCGGCGGGGCCTTTCGCACTGTCCCGCGGCCGCACAAACATCGATCGGCCGGGCGCATGCGGACATCGCCCACCTGCCAATAGTGCCCCTGCCGCCGGGCGGCGGAGAGATAGTGGCGGCACACCGCCTCCGCCTGCCCGATATGGCGGCGGACAGGTCCGACAGGGACAGGTACCGCTCGTCGTCGGGCCGGGAGAACCATTCCGAGGACACGCGGCCGATCCGCACGCCCCGGCTCACATCCACCTTGTAGCCGCCAGCACCGTCGCGCACCGCGTCCAGAATCTCCACCTGGGTCATGGGTTGTCTTCTCCATGACGGATGCCGGGAGCCTCTCTCCCAGCCCTCAACCTGTCATGGTCGAACCGACCAACCTCTCACTCTCGACGCGTTGTAGGACAACCCGCAGACCAGTCGCCGGAGACCCGGAGCGTGGTGGTAGGGGGCAGAGCCGTAAATCCGAACGGGCGCAAAGGGGGCGATGGCTATGCGGCTCGGCTCAGGACTGCGGGGATCTCTCCCTCTGGTGCGCTGACGGGCTGTGACCCTTTGTGGACCTGAAGGTCTGCTTGTGGATACCCAACAGAGCATGACCGCAGAAAGGGTACGCCGGTCGCCGTGCCCACCGGCGCGCAGATGACCACGTCTCGTTTCGTCGTGGATTGGCCTTTCATGGATCACGACTGATCGCATGCGCTGGCGGCGCCGGCGCGCCGACGACGCTCACGCCTTCCTTCGGATGGTCCCGTCCAGTCGGGCCGCTGCCGCCACGGTGTTCGAAATCGTGCCGTATTTGCGGACGTTGGTGTGCAGCAAAGCCAGGCGCTGCTCCGTCTCGTCCGTATCGATGATCAGCTCGTAATCCACCGAGACGATCTTCGGCGGCGCGTCCTGCCGAACCGCGTGGAGCGTCACTTCCACCCCGCGCAGCTCGAAATTCAGCATCGGGATCACCCGCTCGATGCCCTTGATCATGCATGCGGCGATGGCGGCGAGAAACAGTTCCGCCGGGTTGAATGCATCGGCGCGCCCGCCAATGTCGGTGTCGAGGGTGATCTCGGCCTCCTTGGTGCGGGCGAGGCTGCCGTGCGCGTCAATGCGCGCCGCGCAAACCTTGTATTCCAGCATGGCGGCGCTCACGTCACGAGCCAGCGGGCGACATCATCCGGCTTGGGCAGACCGCCGGCGTGCACGACCTTGCCGTCGATGACGATGCCGGGGGTCGAGGCGATACCATAACCGGCAATCAGCGCATAGTCGGTGACCTTTTCCACCGTGACGTCGAGCCCGAGCTTGGCCGCCTCATCCCGCACCATCTGCGCCGTTACCTCGCAGCGGGAGCAGCCGGGGCCGAGCACCTTCACATCTTTCATGGCTTCTGCCTTTCTTATTCAAGAAAACAGTGCGTTGAACAGGAAGCCCACGGCGAGGATGCCGCTTGCGACCACGCCCACGAACACGGCGATCAGCTTCAGGCTCAGCACTTTGCGCAGGATGATCATTTCCGGCAGCGACAAAGCGATCACCGCCATCATGAAGGCGAGCACGGTGCCCAGCGCCGCCCCCTTGGCCAGAAGGGCCTCCACCACCGGGATGATGCCCGCGGCATTGGAATACATGGGAATGCCCAGCAGGACCGCGGCCGGAACCGACCACCACGCATCCCGCCCCATGATGGAGGCGAGCAGGTCCTCCGGCACGTAGCCGTGGATGAAGGCGCCCGCCGCGATGCCGGCGATGATCCACATCCACACCTTGCCGACAATGTCGCGCACCGCCTCGAGGCCGGCCCTGATGCGGTCCACCAGCGTCATGCCGTTTGGCGGCAGCTCGACCGGGCTGGCGCGCACGTTGCGCACCCAGTCTTCCAACCAGCCTTCCAGATGCAGCCGCCCGATGACCCAGCCGGCGACGATGGCCACCGCAAGGCCGAAGCCGAGATAGGTCAGCGCCACCTTCCAGCCGACTAGCGCGAACAGCAGGCCCAGCGCCACTTCGTTGACCATGGGCGCGGCGATGAGAAAGGAGAAGGTGACACCGAGGGGGACGCCTGCGGAGACGAAGCCGACGAACAATGGCACCGCCGAGCAGGAGCAGAAAGGCGTGACGATGCCGAGGCCGGCGGCTGCCACATTCCCGAGCCCCTCGCGCTTTCCAGCGAGCAGCGCACGGGTGCGCTCGGCGGAGAAGAAGCTGCGCACCACGCCCATGGCGAACACCACCAGCGTCAGCAGCATCAGCACCTTGGGCGTGTCGTAGATGAAGAACGTGACAGCTTCGGCCAGATGGCTGCCGGGCTCTACCGGCAGGCGGGCCACCAGCCATTGGGAGAACGGCGAGAGCTGGGCATAGATCACGAACCAGAGGGCGATCGCCGCGAGCGTTGCCAACCCCCAGGCTAGAGGCGACGCGTCTCGTGGCGGTTTGCGCTCGGTCAATGACATGTCGGCGCTCATGCCGCTCTCCTGCTTGATGAAGCGTTCAGGCTTGAGAGGACAGCATCGACGATGGCCGCCTGCTCGGCCGGCAATTCGGGATTGCGGCGGTAGCGCACCCATTGGGCGTCCCGCCGATCCACCACCACGCAAGCCTGCTTGAGCACCGCCATATGGCGCGACATGCGGGACTGGGTGACACCAAGGACGCGCACGAGTTCGCAGACGCAATGCTCGCGCCCGTCCCACAGAAGGCGGACCGCCGCGAGGCGGGTGGGTTCGGCCAGGGCCGACAGAAGGGTGAGCGCGGGCTGCATGGAGGTTATTTACGCTCATGCGCATATGCGTGCAAGCGCATTTTTATTCGAAGTCCATCGCCGGGAACGCAGTGATTTCGGCCATCGGTGACGATGGGCGAGGGTGTGCCCGCCCACCGCTGTGGTTCGCGCGGCGGGGCCGCGGAAGCCGTCCGCCATGCATCACGATTGGGGCATCGCGTGGATCGATGCGGCAGGGGGCGCAGGCGCGGCCTAAAATATCCGGGCTCAACCCCGGTTAAGTTCGGAGGGGTGGACGTGTCCGCCCGCAGGAAGGAAGAGCGTCATGAAGATCAAGTCTGTCTCTGGTACGCGCGTCGCAGCGTTTGCGCTGGTCGCGGCGGTATTGTCCGTTGTTCCGGCGAGCGCCCAGATGGGCGGTGGGCCCGGCTATGGTCCGGGCATGATGGGTCAGGGTGAGGGTTATATGGGCCCGGGCCAGAGGGGCTGGGGCCCTGGCTTCCAGCGCTCGGCCCGGAGCATGATGGGCGGCTGCGGTGGCGGGATGACGGGTGATGCCGACGGCCAGCTACCCGCCTTCATCGAGGGGCGAGTTGCCTTCCTGAAGGCCGAGCTCGGCGTCACCGATGCGCAGGCCAAGGCATGGGACGCCTATGTGGTGGCGATGAAGAACAATTTCGTCAGCATGCAGGGCCTGCGCCAGGCCATGCGCGCCAGCTTTGACGCCGATACGCCGCTGGAGCGTCTGGAGTCCCGTATCGCGGTGATGGAAGCCCGCGCCGCCGCTCTCAAGGACATGAAGCAGCCGCTAAGCGACCTCTACGCCGCGCTTAGCGATGGCCAGAAGAAGAAGGCCAACGAGCTGCTCACCGGCATGGGATGCATGATGTGAGCGTGACGGGTTAGGGTTCGCCGGCGGCCCGGACGTATGCCCGCCGCCTCCGACGTGCTTTGTCGCGACCGGCCTGTCTCGTCGAGCCCGCTCGGCTAGGCGGATGTTGCCGGGAGTGGCGTCCGACTAATGGTCCCGCCACAGTCGCGCCGTTGACGAAGCGCGGCAGATGCGCGGGACCCTCCCCGACCGCAGCCGGAAGCATGTCTGCAGGCGGTAAGCCGCTGCCGCTGCGGGTGGAGCCGCGGTCAGCGGTTCTGCGCCCCGTCCGGGCTCCCGCCTCCGATTTGGACACAACAGGTTGAGCCAGCCTCACCGCATGTCGAAGAGCTCCTGATGGAGCCTCTGCTCCACGGGAAATCCCACGGTGGCAAAATCCCGCCGCAACGTCGCCCCGAAGCCGGCGGGACCGCAGAACCAGATGCTGGCCTCGCGCCAGTTCGGCACCGCCTCGCGGATGCGGGCGCCGGTCAACCGGCTGTCGCGCGCGCTGACCAGCAGGTGTAGGCGCACGTTGGCGGATCTTGCGTCTTCCCCGAGTTTGGCGAGCGCCCCCTCGTCCACATCGGAGGTGGCGTGGAAAAGGTCCACCGTCTGTCCTTCCGGCCAGTCGGGTGCCTCGCCGCGCAGGGCCATGTGCTTCATGCGCGCGATGAACGGGGTGATGCCGATGCCGCCGCCGATCCAGATCTGGCGGCGGCAGTCGTCGTCGAAGGTGAAGCAGCCGTATGGCCCCTCGACCCGCACCTCCTGGCCGACCTTGAGCCGCTCCTTCAGGCGACTGGTGTGGTCGCCCAACTCCTTGGTAATGAACGTGATCTGTGGATGGTCCGGATGCCACCCCGAAGCAATGGTGTAGGGATGCGCGCCTTCGGAGGCATCTGACAGGGCGAAGGCGAACTGGCCCGCCCGATGCCCCGGCCAGCCGGCGGGCACATCAATGATGGTTTCGAGCACCTTCACCCCCGGGAAATAATTCAGCTCGGCAATCCGCCCCTTCACCTGGCGCGCGGCGCCGACCCGGCGCGCCAGCACCACGCCTGCGGCGAAGGTGCCGCCGGCCAGCAGCACCGCCATCACACCCCCGAGCGGCGTCATCCAGTCGGCGAAGTTCAGGAGCACCGCCGTGTGGAACACCAGCACCAGATAGGCAACAGCCAGCAGGCGGTGGGTCTTGTAGAACCAGCGGTAGGGAAAGATGCGGATCAGGGCCAGCGCGATCAGCGCCACGGCCGCGTAGAAGGCCCATTCGCCGATGCCCTCGGCGGTGCCGCGCAGGCTCGAAAGGAAGGCCTCCACCGGGTTCGCGATGGGAGGCCGTGGGCCGCGGGCGGGTCGCTCCAGCAGGCCCCAGCCCACAGCCCATTTCGGCCCCTGCGCCCACAGCCAATGGATGACGGCAGTGACAAGCGCCGTGATGCCGAGCCATTTGTGGAGGCGATACATCTTGTCGAGCCCGCCCATCCAGCGCTCGGGCCAGCGCGGGCGCAGGGCCAGCATCATCGCCACGCTCATGACGGCGATGGCAAGGACGCCGGTATATTGCGCCGCTGCCGCCCGCACCGCGAAGAAGCCGTTCAGTTGGAGCAGCCCTGGCTCCGCTGCGATCCACAGGACGGACATGAAAGCGAGGATGCCGAAAAGCGCCAGCTTGATGTGTCGCATGTCTACGTTTCTCTCTCACGCCGCGACGAGGCGCCATCGACCTTGAACGGGTATCTCCATGGCGAAGAACACCCGAAAGTGGCGGATGCCGCATTGAGAGAACTCAAGAGGCAGGTTTTGCGCCCGCACCGCCCGCCGACACCAAATGGTCGCTTGTGGCCACGTCGAATCAGGCAATGTGTAATGCGGGCTTGATGTCTGTGCGAGCGGCTCACTCCGCAGTGATGACATAGGCTGAAGTTTAGCCCCGCCAGCCCCTTGCGAGATGGCGACGGATGGGACCGCATCGGCCTCAACCCGCTTCTGTTTTGTTCAAGCTTCTGTTCCGAAGTCGGGAGCGGGCATTTTGACCGCAGAATAGGTCAGGCTCTCGCTTGCCCGCGGCGACGGAGAGCCGCCGAACGCCCGCCATGACAGCCGGCGACTTTCGTCCCGATGCTTCCATTCCGCTTCCACGCCGCACAGCCGAGTGTAACGGAAGCAGAAAACGCCCCGAAGGGCGTTTGCTCGCTGTCTGATTTTATTGGGAAAATTTGGAGCGGGCGATGGGATTCGAACCCACGACCCCAACCTTTGAAAGGTGCCCCGGGGGGCTTTCGCCACGCCGCGACGCATTACGCTAATTTCGTATAAACTACGGTAATTACATTATATTTTTCAACGTTGCAGCCGCCAGACCCGCCCTAGGGCGCGCCTGAACGCGCCCTGAAATGCTGACTTTTTGCTTACTCCGGCGGGCTGCCCGTGATAAAGTAAGCAAAATTCCGCTAACACCCTGATATATAATGGAAAAACTCACGAAACAGACGGTCGATGCTCTGAAACCTTCGAAGGTTGGGGTCAAAGGTTCGTATTCGATCGAGTGGGATCAGGAGCTCCGGGGCTTCGGCGTCAAGGTCGTCGCCTCGGGCCTGAAGACCTTCGTCGTCCAATATCGCAACGCCCAAGGCCGCAGCCGTCGCATCATGATCGGCCGCTACGGCGTCATGACCTTGGAGGAGGCGCGGCGCGAGGCGAAGACCGTCCTCGGCCGGATCGCCAGGGGCGTCGACCCTCTCGAGGAAAAGCAAGCGGCGGCCAGTGACGCCATCACCGTTGCTGAGGTGTGCGACTGGTATCTGGCCGAGGCGGAGGCCGGCCGGATCCTCGGCCGGCGGCGCCGGCCCATCAAGGCCTCCACTCTCGCCATGGACCGCAGCCGGATCGACGTGCATATCCGGCCGCTCCTCGGGAAGCGCGCGGTCAGCGCGCTCAAGCTCGGAGATATCGAGGGGGCACAGGCCGACATCGCGGCGGGCAAGACGTCCAAGCCGCGCGCCGGCAGTCGCGGCGGTGCGGCGACTGGCGGCGAGGGTGTCGCTGCGCGGACCATGTCGACTTTGCACGCCATCTTCGAGCACGGTGTCAGGCTAGGAAAGATCGAGAGCAACCCGGCGCGCGGCGTGCGTCGCCTCGCCAGCACGCCGCGCGACCGCCGGCTGAGCCGCGCCGAGATCGAGAAGCTCGGCACGGCGATGCGAACCGCGGCGCAGGACGGGGAGCACCCGACCGGCCTCGCGGCGATCCGCTTCTTTCTGATGACGGGCCTGCGCCGCATGGAGGGGCTCGCTTTGGAGCGTACCTGGCTTCGTGACGAGGAAGGCTCGATCCGATTTCCCGACACGAAGAGCGGCGCGCAGACGCGGGTCATCGGCCGCGCCGCCGTCGACCTGCTGCTGGCGCAGCCGCAGAGCGGATCGCGCTTCTTCTTCCCGGCCGACTGGGGTGAAGGGCATTTCGTCGGGATCGTGCGCGTGCTCAATCGCGTTTGCGCGATGGCGCGGCTGGATGACGTCACCCCGCATACCCTGCGCCACACCTTCGCCAGCGTCGCCGGCGACCTCGGCTTTTCCGAGTTGACCATCGCGGCGCTGCTCGGCCACGCGGCGCGCGGCGTGACGCAGCGCTACATCCATATCGACGAGGCGCTGCGGCTCGCGGCGGACCTTATCGCGGATGAGATGGCCGACATCCTCGACGGCAAGGGGGCATCTGCGCGTCCTCCTCGGCGTGGGGCGCGCCAGTCGCAGGAATTTCGGGAGACGGATCAGGGAGTGCCGCAGGCAGAATCGTGACACGGCGGAGCGGAGTCAGGCTCCATCGGCCAGCGAACTGAAGCGGTTGGCGGACGGCCACGATCGGCGTCGACCCGCCGGACCGGTGTGCGATGCGGAGATTGCGCGCTACATTCTCCGCATATGTTGCGGATATTGCCTCTTGCGCTTGCGGAGATTGGCCCTCACATTCTCCGCATGGAGCGCGGAGAATGCTAACCTATATCCATGAGCGGCCCGACTGGCCTCAGTTTCGCTGGGATCACGCGGCCCTGACCGTGCCGCTGGCGGCGGTGCGTCATCACCAGGGGCGATTGGTCGGCCGCATGGAGGGGCTCGGCTTCGAGCTTCGCGGCGAAGCCGTCCTGCAATCCCTGACCGAAGAGATCCTCAAATCCAGCGACATCGAGGGCGAGCGGCTCGACCGCGCGCAGGTGCGCTCCTCGATCGCGCGGCGCCTCGGCATGGACATCGGGGCACTCGCCCCGGTGGATCGCCATGTCGAAGGGGTCGTGGAGATGATGCTGGACGCGACCCAGAACTACCGGGCCCCCCTCACTGAGGAGAGATTGTTCGGCTGGCATGCCGCGCTGTTTCCCACCGGTCGCAGCGGCATGGCCAAGATCACCGTAGGCGCGTGGCGCACCGGACAATCCGGGCCGATGCAGGTCGTTTCCGGGCCGATCGGGCGCGAGCATGTTCATTTCGAAGCGCCGGGCGCGGAGCGCCTCCCGGCCGAGATGCAGGCGTTTCTCGCGTGGTTCAACGCGCCCAGCGGCATCGATCCCGTCCTGTTCGCGGCCGTGGCCCATCTGTGGTTCGTCACCATCCACCCGTTCGAGGATGGCAACGGGCGCATCGCCCGCGCCATCGCCGACATGGCGCTGGCGCGCTCGGAGAGTTCGCCTCAGCGGTTCTACAGCATGTCCGCGCAGATCCGGATCGAACGGACAACCTATTACGAGACCCTGGAGCGAACCCAGAAGGGTGATCTCGATATCACAGCGTGGCTGTCCTGGTTCCTGGAATGCCTGGACCGCGCCTTCCATGGGGCGGAGGCGGTCCTTGCCACGGTTCTGCGCAAGGCGCGGTTCTGGGAGGCCCATGCCGGGAGCGCCCTTAACCCGCGCCAGCGCCTCGTGGTCAACCGCCTGCTCAACGGCTTCGAAGGCAAGCTGACCTCGTCCAAATATGCCACCCTCGCCAAGTGCTCGCAGGACACCGCCGCCCGGGACATCGAGAGCCTGTGCGGCAAGGGCATTCTGGCCCGGGATCCGGCCGGCGGGCGGAGCACCAGCTACAGCCTTATTGCCAGCGCCGCCGGCGCCCTGGAGGCGGTGGCGCGCTGGGTCCTGGCACACGCGGACAAGGCCGCTCGGGATGGGCCGGGCTGGCCCAGTCCGGAGGAGGAGCGGGCTCGGATGGACCGCATTCAATCCATCAGCCGTGAGCTTCAAACGCTTGCTCGCGAGCCCGACGCGACGCCGAGCCATGCCGACTTTGAAACAAGGCTGCGCGCGCTCCAATATCTGGGGATTTTCCCGGACGAGCGCTTGGTTGGCGCGGTCGCGCAGGCCATCCAGCGCGGCATTTAGCTGAAATGAAAGTCCAGCAACTACAATAATATCGGAGGCCGTCGCGCTCTCGCGCCAGCACTTGCGCGCTTCGTGTGGTGTTACCGGATGTTCGGCGGTGTCCTTTTCGCCACACGGTCGATGGCATCCGCGACCGTGCGATGCAGCGTGGCCGGCAGGTGGTGTCCCATGCCGTCGATCAGCATGAATTCGGCGCCCGGGATCG
>NCHM01000707.1 GCA_002257205.1 Rhizobiales bacterium 24-66-13
CAGAAGGGCACCTCGATCCTGGAGTTCGTGGCGCTGACCTCGCCGGACGGGCGCTATGACGGCCTGTTCCTCTCCAACTACGCCGCCATCTACGTGCAGAACGAGCTGGCCCGCCTCAGCGGCGTCGGCAACGTGCTCATCTTCGGCGCCGGCGATTATGCCATGCGCGTCTGGATGGATCCGGACAAGATGCAGTCCGTGGGCCTGACGCCTTCGGACGTAGTCAACGCCATCAAGGGGCAGAGCCAGGAAGTCACCGCCGGCCAGGTGGGCATGCCGCCTACCCCCGCGGGCACGAACTTCCAATATACGGTCAATATCCAGGGCCGCCTCAACGATGTGCCGGACTATGAGAACATCATCGTCAAGGTGGACAACCAGGACGGCGGACGCATCCTGCGCGTGAAGGACATCGGCCGGGTCGAGCTCGGCGCGCAGAGCTACAGCAAGACCTTCATGCTGGACAACAAGCCGGCGACCGGCATCGCCATCTTCCAATTGCCCGACGCCAACGCGCTCGACGTGGCGGCGGCAGTCAAGGCGAAGATGGAGCAGCTGAAGACCTCGTTCCCCGAGGGCGTCGCCTATACCGTTCCCTTCGACACCACGCTGTTCGTCGCCGCCTCCATCGGCGAGGTCTACAAGACGCTCTATGAAGCGGGCATCCTGGTGCTGGTCGTCATCATCCTGTTCCTTCAGGATTGGCGCGCCACCCTGGTGCCGGCGACCACCGTGCCGGTCACCATCATCGGCGCCTTCGCCGCCATGGCGGCCATGGGCTTCACCATCAATCTCTCGACCCTGTTCGCGCTCATCCTCGCCATCGGCATCGTGGTGGACGATGCCATCGTGATCGTGGAGGGCGTGGCGCGCCACATCGAGGAGGGGATGGAAGGCCAGCCGGCCGCGGAAAAGGCCATGGACGAATTGTTCGGCCCGGTCATCGGCATCACATTGGTGCTGATGTCGGTGTTCTTGCCGGCCTCGTTCATTCCCGGCCTGACGGGCGAGATGTTCAAGCAATTCGCTTTGGTCATCGCGGCCACGGCCTTCATCTCGGCCATCAATGCCGCGACACTGAAGCCCACCCAGTGTGCCCTGTGGCTGCGCAAGCCGACGCCGCCGGAAAAGCGCAACGTGGTCTATCGCGGCTTCAACGCCATCTATGACCGCTGCGAACGGGGTTATACCGCCCTCATCTCGCGCATGGTGCACGTCTCCGGCCTGATGGTGCTGGTGGCGCTCGCCCTGATCGCGCTTGCCGGCTACGGCCTCACCCGCGTGCCCACCTCGTTCCTGCCCATCGAGGACCAGGGCTATGTGGTGCTGGCGGTGCAATTGCCGGATGGCGCCTCCACCGAACGCAC
>NCHM01000708.1 GCA_002257205.1 Rhizobiales bacterium 24-66-13
GAACCTCGCAGCGCGAAGGCGGCCGGAACATTGGGAGCCCATATGAGCGCGGCCGAAAGCCCATCCTCACCGCCCGACCATCGCGTGTCGAACTTCCGGCCAACCCCGGAAACCCTCGCGATGCTGCGGGAAAAAGCGCGCTTCGTGCGCCTGGAGACCATCCGGCTCATCGAGGTGGCCAAGGTCGGCCATTACAGCTCGGTCTTCTCCTCCGCCGAGATTTTCGCGGCGCTCTATTACGACATCATGGATATCGAGAAGGGCAATCCGACCCGCGCGGATCGCGACCGCTTCCTGATGGGCAAGGGCCACGCCGCCGTCGGCCTGTTCCCGATCCTCGCCGAGTTCGGCTACATCGCCAAAGAGGTGCTGGACAATTACACCCGCCTCGGCAATCCGCTCGGCGACCATCCCGACATGCGCAAGGTGCCGGGCATCGACTTCTCCTCCGGCTCCATCGGCCATGCGCTCTCCGCCGGCCTCGGCATGGCGCTCGGCGGGCGCATGCAGAAGCTCGACTTCAACGTGTTCGTCATGCTCGGCGATGGCGAGATGCAGGAAGGCCAGGTGTGGGAAGCCGCGCTTTCCGCCGCCCATCACAAGGCCTCCAAGCTGGTCGCCATCATCGACCGTAACGGCTTCCAGCTCGACGGCGCAGTGGACGATGTCATGGGCATCGAGCCGCTGGACGAGAAATGGCGCGCCTTCGGCTGGGAGGTGCACGTCGTGGACGGCCATAACCTTGACGCCCTCACCACGCTGCTGCGCCAGGTGAAGGCGGACGAAAGG
The DNA here is from genome assembly GCA_002257205.1 of Rhizobiales bacterium 24-66-13. GTDB lineage: Bacteria > Pseudomonadota > Alphaproteobacteria > Rhizobiales > Xanthobacteraceae > NCEH01. The sequence continues at coordinate 790 of NCHM01000708.1, forward strand.
CGCACCAAACCCTGCTGCATCATCGCCCGCACGCTGAAGGGCAAGGGCGTCTCCTACATGGAGACCGAGCCCGGCTGGCATCTCGGCTATCTCGATCCCTCCGACGCGAAGCTCGCGGTCGCGGAAATCATGAACAGGGACATCTGAACCATGAGCGAAACCCTGTCTCCCAATCCTCCCGCAGCAAGCCGCCCGCTCTCGCCCAATTCCTGGCAGTATCGGGAAATCAACGCCAAGACGCCGGGCCTCAGTCATCTGTCGGATGCGCTGATTTCGCTCGCGGAAGCCGGTGAGCCCGTGGTGGCCGGCTCCGCAGACCTGCAATATTCCAACGGCCTCGCCAAGTTCGCGAAGCGTTTTCCCGAGCGCTACATCCAGTTCGGCATTTCCGAGCAGAACATGGTGACGGCGGCGGCCGGGCTCGCCACCACCGGGCTCAAGCCCTATGTGGCGACCTTCGCCTCCTTCCTCGGGCTTCTGTGCTGCGAGCAGATCCGCATGGATGTGGCCTATTGCGGCCAGCCGGTGCGGCTCATCGGCCATCACACGGGCATTTCGCTGGGCTTCTACGGCACCT
>NCHM01000709.1 GCA_002257205.1 Rhizobiales bacterium 24-66-13
GGCGAGCGGGTGGACCATTGCATCCTCGGGGAACCCACAAATCCCTCCGCGCTCGGCGATGCGGTGAAGATCGGCCGGCGCGGCAGCCTTTCCGGCGTCATCCACGTGCACGGCAAGCAGGGGCATGTGGCCTATCCCCATCTCGCCGACAATCCGGTCCCCCGCCTCCTGCGGCTGCTGACGGCCCTGACCGCGCAGCCGCTCGATTCCGGATCGGCGCATTTTCCGCCCTCGAACCTGGAAGTGGTCTCGGTGGACGTGGGCAATCCCGCGTTCAACGTCATCCCCGCCGAGGCTGAGGCCAGGTTCAACGTGCGCTTCAACGACCAGTTCACGCTCGACAGCCTGAAGGCCGAGATCACCCGCCGCCTCGCTGGCGCGCACCGCACCGGCTCCTATGACGTGACCTTCCGGACCGGGGCGAGCACAAGCTTCCTCACCGCGCCCGGACCGTTCGTCGATCTCGTCAGCGCCGCCATCGCCGAGGTGACGGGCCGCGTGCCGGAGCATTCCACTTCCGGCGGCACCTCGGATGCGCGCTTCATCAAGGACCTGTGTCCGGTGGTGGAGTTCGGCCTCGTGGGCCGCACCATGCATGCGGTCGACGAATCCACCCCGGTGAGCGACCTGGAAGACCTCACGCGCATCTATGAGCTTATGATCGCCCGCTATTTCGCGGCCTTCGCGGCCTGACCCGTTCGGAACCGACCATGACCACACCCGGCGCGGAAATCCTCTCCCATCTCGACGTGAACGGCCGCGCCATCGCGGTGCGCCGCCTGCCCGGCCAGGTGCCCGGCGTGATGTGGCTTGGCGGCTTCAAGTCCGACATGATGGGCTCCAAGGCGCAGGCGCTCGCCCATTGGGCCGCCCAGCGCGGGCAGGCCTATGTGCGCTTCGATTATTCCGGCCACGGGGAATCCGCGGGCCGGTTCGAGGATGGCACCATCTCCGCCTGGGCCGAGGAAGCGCTCGCCGTGTTCGACCGGGAGACCGTCGGCCCGCAGATCCTCGTCGGCTCGTCCATGGGCGGCTGGATGGCGCTGCTGCTGGCCCGCGCCCTTGCCGCGCGGAGCCTTGCCGCACGGGGCGAAAGCCGGCTGAAGGCCCTGGTGCTCATCGCCCCGGCGCCCGATTTCACCGAGGATCTGATGTGGGCGCGCTTTCCGCCCGAGGCGCAGCGCACGATCCTGGAGACCGGCCGCTATGAGCGGCCCTCCGAATATAGCGCGGACCCCTATGTCATCACCCGTGCCCTGATCGAGGACGGGCGACGCCACCTCGTCCTTGGCGCGCCGTTCGCGGTGGGCTGCCCGGTGCGCATCCTCCAGGGGGCGCAGGATGAAGACGTG
>NCHM01000071.1 GCA_002257205.1 Rhizobiales bacterium 24-66-13
TCTGCTCTTCCGGGAACCTTGATCGTTTCATTCGTCCGTCCCTTTCATGGGGCGGACTCTAGCTATTTCTGGAGGAGTTTCAGGGGGTCACGTCACCAGGATGTAGGTCGGCTGGCAGCCGTCGAAGTCGTCCATCTCCCGCCCGTTGCGGACGTCGACGTCCCAGCCCAGACGTTCGCCGAAGACGCGGGCTCGCAGGCGATGCATCCCGTCGAGGAGGTCAGGGAAATCCCGGGTGGATTGAGGCGCGATGGCCAGTGCGCGCATGCTCGGTGCTCCGACTTGGTTCAGGTCGGAGGACAAAAAGTCATCACCGGCGAGGGAGCGCGACTAGTGAATTTATGAGTACCGATTCCCGGCGGGATGGGTTGAGTCGGGGACGGCGACGCGGGCAATGATGCCCCGCGCAAGGGGAGAATGGATCAGAAGACCTGATGAATTTATGAGCTGGCGTCACGCGGCGAAGAGGTGCCGAATCTATCTATATGATTGATAGGAAAGAGGTATTCCGAAATTTCTTGTATCGGAGAATACGATCGGGATGAGTGATGTTAATAGACCGTTAACCAAAAACGCCTTGCCGCCCCTGTCGAATCGAACATACTAATAACGCTTTCTGCCATGCCATGGTCGAAAAAGCGTTATTCCGAAGGGACGGCACGAGTGCATACCGGGCTACAGATCGAAACGGACTTTGACGAGGAGATCCTCCAGCAAGGGGAGCTCATCTCGGATAAGCTCAATATGTTGCGCCTGGAGCAATACCCTCCCAATGCGGAGAAAGGGCTGCGCCTTTTTTCATCCGCCGAGGTCGCGGATTTTCTTGGTGTTACCCAGAATCATATCAAGAAACTGCATCTTGAGGGCAAGGGGCCGGAGCCCCAAGTTTCGTCTTCCGGCAGACGAAGCTACACCGCTGCGCAGATGTTGGAACTACGGCAGTTTCTCGACAAGCACGGGCGGAGTGATGTCAAGCGGTACGTGCCACATCGTCGTCCAGGCGAAGAGCTGCAGGTGGTCTCTGTCGTCAACTTCAAAGGGGGCAGCGGGAAGACGACCACGACAGCGCACTTGGCACAGTATCTTGCGCTGACGGGTCATCGGGTTCTGGCGATCGATCTTGACCCGCAGGCGTCGCTGACGGCGTTGCACGGGATACAGCCGGAACTGGATAAGAATCCTTCGCTCTTTGAAGCGCTGCGTTACGATGAGCATCGCAAGTCGATCAAGTCGATTATTCAGCCGACCAATTTTCCCGGCCTCCACATTGTGCCGGCGAATCTGGAGCTTCAGGAGTACGAATACGAGACGCCTTTGGCTGCTTCTAACAAGGGCTCGCCGGAGGGTCGGATGTTCTTCACTCGGATTACCCAGGCGCTGAAGGAAGTTGATGACCAGTATGATGTGGTGGTCATCGATTGTCCGCCGCAGCTTGGTTATCTGACACTGACGGCGCTAACGGCGTCCACGTCTGTTTTGATTACCGTTCATCCGCAGATGCTCGACATCATGTCGATGAGTCAGTTCTTGCTGATGCTCGGCGGAATCCTTCAATCAATAAAGAGCGCTGGCGCACGAGTTCGGCTGAACTGGTTCCGCTATCTGGTCACGCGCTATGAGCCCACGGACGGACCGCAGGCCCAGATGGTCGGATTTATGCAAGCTATGTTCAATCGTCGCATGTTGAAGAACCAGATGGTGAAATCAACGGCGATTTCAGACGCTGGCATAACCAAGCAGACGCTTTATGAAGTTGAGCGCAGCCAGTTTACGCGTTCGACCTACGATCGCGCGATAGAGTCTCTTAATGCTGTGAATGGTGAAATCGTCGAGCTGATCCACAAGTCGTGGGGTCGCAAGGGGCCGTCAGTTTGACAGCCGTGCAGAACGGCAAAAAATCACGACGGAACAATGGGATGCGGTGTGAATCAGGAGGGGTCTTTGGCTAGGAAGCATCTGCTGGCGACCCTTACAGGTCGGAACGAGGAAGAGACGCCCGTCGCTGCGGCGTCGGAATCTCGTGTTGAGTATGCGCGGCGTGGTGCGTCCCGCTCCATGATGCAAACGCTTGACGAGATGGCGGAGAATTCGATGCGTCTCCTGGAGGGAGAGGCGATTGTCCATCTTGATCCGGCATTGCTTGACCCCTCCCCGTTTGCTGATCGAATTGGCGACGACGACGATGAGTTCAACGCTCTTGTCGCAGCTATCAAGGACGCGGGTCAGTCTTCGCCAATCCTCGTCAGGCCGCATCCAGATGACTCCCAACGTTATGTGATCGTCTACGGGCACCGTCGCGCCAAGGCTGCCCGTCAACTTGGAGTGCCAGTCAGAGCGGTCGTGAAGCCGCTTGCTGACATTGGTCATGTCATTGCGCAGGGGCAGGAGAATACGGCTCGTGCGAATCTAACGTTTATAGAAAAATCTCTCTTCGCCAAGAAACTGCTGAGCTCTGGAATATCAAAGGATGACATCAAGCGAGCACTGACGATCGACGATACATTGCTGTCTCGCATGCTCGCAGTTGTCGAGGTTGTCCCTGCGCCCGTACTCGATGCGGTGGGAGCCGCGCGCGGCATCGGCCGTGATCGCTGGGAGCATTTGAAACGAGAGCTTCTTCATCCCTCTAAAGCCGCCGCGGCTGTTGATCTGGTCAATTCGGCAAGCTTCGTGGATGCGCCCCTGGAACAGCGTTTCGCACTTATCTTGGAAGCCGCAGCGAGAACGAACGCGCGAAAATCCAGCGTGGTTCGTCCTACAGAGCGAAATTGGGCTCTGGCTGAGAATTCAGTGAAAGTGGCGACAAAAGCTACTGGTCGCTCATTCACGCTTGCACTGAAAGCACAGGATGCCTCGAGTTTTGGTGAGTATCTCTCCAATAATCTGGAGCGCCTGTATGAGGAGTATCGGCAGATCGGATCAAAACGGGAGACGCATTAACCGCAAAAGAAAAAGGCCCCCGAAACGGCGTTTCGGAAGCCCTTCTCACTTGGTTTGGCGACCGTGAGAATCGCACCTTCCGAAATTACAGTCAAGAGTCTCGACAGAGATTGAGCGTCGATTCGGCGAGCGGATTTCTTTTGCTTAGCGATAGGTGAAGGAACATGCAGACGCATATCTCCACGACGCCCTTCGGGCGGCGGCCGATGACGCTTGGCCAGATTTCAAGCCAGATGGCGACGAAGGGTCTCAAGCCTGAGGCTGTCGCGCATAAGTGGCAGGTGTTCCAGGATATCCGGGAGGCGAGGGAACTGCTCGGCGCCACGGATCGCTCATTGGCGATCCTCAATGCGCTGCTGACCTTTCATCCCGAGACCACGTTCACGGGCGATGGCGAGCTCATCGTCTGGCCGTCGAACGAGCAGCTCGCGGCTCGCGCCAACGGCATGCCGGCGACGACGCTGCGGCGCCATATCGCGGTGCTGGTTGATTGCGGCCTGATCATCCGGCGCGACAGTCCGAACGGCAAGCGCTTCGCTCGGAAGGGCAGGGGAGGGGAGATCGAGCAGGCCTACGGCTTCGACCTGTCACCCATCGTCGCGCGCGCGCAGGAATTGCGGGACCTGGCGGGGGCCGTCCAGGCCGAGAAGAGGGCTTTCCGCGTCGCGAAGGAGCGCCTAACCTTGCTGCGTCGGGACATCGTGAAACTGATCGATGTCGGCATCGAGGAAGGCGTTCCCGGCAACTGGGGCGGGGTGTTGCAGAGCTATCAGGCAATCGTCGGCCGGCTTCCGCGCTCTGCCCCGCGGCAGCTGGTGGAGGATATCTGCATCGACCTTCACGCTCTCCGCACTGAGATCCGCGAGGTATTGGAATCCTTTGCAGAAACTCAAAAAATGAGCGCCAATGAGTCCCAATCCGGACGCCACATACAAAATTCAAACCCAGATCTTACCTCTGAATCTAAAAATTGCCTCCGAAACAAAAAAGAGGCGGGCGGCACCGATACAGAAGATGCCAATGTGCACAGCCTGCCGAAGCGGGAGCTGCCTTTGGGCATCGTGCTGGATGCCTGTCCAAGCGTGCGGGAACTGGCGCAAGGCCGAGAAATCCGTCACTGGCGCGACTTCCTGGCGACGGCGGAACTTGTCCGGCCTATGCTCGGGGTCAGCCCGAGCGCCTGGCGGGACGCCCAGGACGCTTTGGGCGAGCGGCAGGCGGCTATCACGCTCGCGGCCATCTATCAGCGTGCGGACCAGATCGGCTCGCCGGGAGGCTATCTGCGTAGCCTGACGGATCGGGCGCGAGATGGAAAATTCTCCACCTGGCCGATGATCATGGCCCTGCTGCGCGCCAAGCTTGATGCCCAAAAACCGATGAAGGGGCAGGATCCGCAGCGATCCGACGATCCGATTGATAGGGAACACAATCTCCAGCCCTCGCCGTCATTGCTCCAGAGCCTGAAAACGCCGAGGAAATGGTGATGGTGGTGAACTCAGCGGAGACCGAATGCGCGCTCGGCCCTGCGGCAAAGCGCGGCTGGTGACGGCCAGACCCTGGGTGGGCGGAACAATCGTCGTTCAATGCCCCGCTCGGGTTCACGTCGGCGACACTCTTGAAGCGACCTGTTAAGAAGGCTATTTAGAGGGTCATAAAAGGAGCCTTGACCATGGCACATGCCGTTCATGCCAGTACGGTCGCCAGCATTTCGGACCTGAAGAAGAACCCGATGGGTACGGTCGCTGCGGGCGAAGGCTTCCCCGTTGCGATCCTCAACCGCAACGAGCCGGCGTTCTATTGCATCCCGGCCAAGGCCTATGAGGATCTGCTGGAGCGTATCGAAGACCTCGAGCTGAATGCCATTGCAGATGCCCGCGAAGGGCAGGCGATCCACAAGGTATCGCTCGATGACCTATGAGTTGGCCTTCCTCGACGATGCGTTGAAGGAATGGCGCAAGCTCGACAGCACGACCCGGGATCAGTTCAAGGCCAGGCTCACCGAGCGGTTGGCAAACCCGAAGGTTCCCTCCGCGCGTTTGCACGGCGCGAAGGAGCGCTACAAGATCAAGCTGCGCAGTGCCGGCTTTCGCCTGGTCTATGAGGTCCGCGATCAGGAGCTGGTCGTTCTCGTCGTTGCCATCGGCAAGCGCGAGCGTAACAACGTCCACAAGACCGCTGCCCGGTGGCGGGCGGATTGATCCTGCACCATTGCACCAGCTTCGGCCAACCAGCACAGCTGCTCCGGGCAGTTTTTCGTCTCGCGGGCTTCCACCCCTCGTCAGGCCGCCTGGATGTCGGTGTGCAGGAAGGCGTTGCCCTTGGATAGCAACGGCACCCGATAGGCCCGGGCGCAGGCATAGGACATGCAGTCAGGAAGGGTCAGCTGGGCCGGGTGACTGCCGCTCTTTCCATAGGCGACAAAGGCCGCAACCGCGCGCCTGGCGATGCTGCCATTGATGGGGATGATGGAAACCCGCGCTTCGTCCAGAACCTGCTGGATGTGAGTCTCGGCGACCACCGGATCGACATCGAGCATGCGCGACAGCCGTACGGCCGCCTCGAGAACGACCAGCCCGGAGGTGTAGCGATGGGGCGCCTGCGCAAGCTTGTTGGCGAAGGTGCCGGCATCCGGCTCGTCGGCTAGGATGGCGACGAGGACCGAGGTATCGATGAACATCAGCGACCCCACATCGTGTCGACTTCGTCCTTTGTCATGGTCTGTCTGCGAGGTTTGCCCTCGGCAGCGAGCGCGGTCGCGATCCGCTTCAGCCGATCGGCCAGCGGCTCCTTGTCCTTGTCGCGCTTCAGCTCACCCTCAAGGGCTTGGATCACCGCCTCCGTCATCGTAATCTTCCGGCGGGTCGCCAGTTGCTGGGCAAGGGCTCGGGCGCGTTCGTCGCGGATCTGCAGCGTGCTCATCGCAAACTCCATATTCTGTATGGAACAATTTGTCATTACGTATGAATGATATCATCCATACGCCACATGGGTGCGATCCTCGGGACTACATTGCGATCTCAGGCGCTGCCTCACGCTGCGGTATGGTGGACCCGACTTCGATATTTGACACGGTAGGGGAGGGGGGTCTTCTCAATCCTTACCGCCCTGCAGCTTTGCTGCCTTTGTGAGATTGACGCAGGACCTGTCCGGCCGACGCTGGTAGCGGCGGGTCGCCGCGGTCAGGGCGCGTACGAACGCCTCATGCGGGTCGAGCTTGGAACGGCGTGCCCGTCCCCGCGGATGAGCGGCCATCCAGCGGATCGCCGTGGCGATATCAACACTGAAGCACGCCGCCTGCCGCTGCGAGGTCGCCCCAGCCGCCTCGACGATATCCTCTCGCAGATCCCGGCTGTAGGGATAGTCCATCCATGGCTCCTTCCCCCAGAGCAATCAGTGAATCAGACTCCCAGCTCCCCGGAGATCACAAACGACCGATTCAGCCTAAACCTGAAAACGCTCTAGAAATGCGCCATTCGGGGGTTAATCAAGTTCGACGGCGACTCGCTTAACTCGGTGCTGAATGACCTCGCCTCCAGTGGCACGTTTCGGATCGAAGAGGGCTAAGTTGATCCCTCCTCCCATGGAGCTGCTGTAGAGGACGCCGTCATATCCTGCGCGTTCCCCACGGTCGGAAGGTGCTTTCTTGATGAGTTCACAGAGATACTGACTTGGCACGTAGTCTATCGCAGCTCTTGACGGCAGGACAGGGTGGGTGAGCTCGTTGCCGAGGCGTGCTAGAAGCGCGAGATCTTCGCGCAGAGCTCCGATCTTGTCCTCGTCTCCATAACTGAAGGGTGATAGACGTGTTCGGGGATCTTGCAGGTCGATGAGACGCAGCCCTTCATCGAGCCGGAATTCCGCTACACACGCCGTCTCGCCCGTGTGAGGACGCACCTCCGAGATCGCTGTGGTCGGATCGGATCCCAAATAGAGATAGGGAATGCCCGGTGGATTGGCTCGGCCATGGGAAGAGCGGCCGGGTGGCGGCGGCCCCATGTCCTCAATTTGATACGGGGTGTCTCCGTCCATTAAACGGGCTCGATACCAGCGATTGGGTAAGCTGTCGGCAACAAGCGCCGACAGCAGCGAACTCAGGCGGGGAACGTCAATGTTGGCATCTGGAAAGTACCGATTGACGCACATCAGTTCATTACGGAGTTGTTCCCACTGTGCGAGTCCGTCGCTACTGAACCGCTTGGATGGACGGAACAGCGCACGCGTTACCTCGCCGTTGTTTAGAATTTCCGCCAGAAGGCGTACGGCTCCCGCCTCGTTGATCAGTGTTGCATTGAAGAGATTCCAATCTTCCGCGAACCATTCGACGAGAGTACGACCATCCTCATGCTCCTCATAGATTGTGACAAGTGGGGCGAAAAGATCGGCCAGTTGCGCAGGTTCCAAGAGAGCCACATTGCCAGTTTCGCAAAAGCTGCAATTACCGTGAGCGGTGCCAACAGTCTGAATCGTCCGCTTGAGGTGGCGATCGTTGAAGCAGGCCGCGCAACACCATAGTTGGCGCCGAGGGCTCATGCGAAAAAGCGAGCCATTGTCTCGATATGATGTTGCATTGACAGCTTCTTCACATAGCCGAGCCCGGGGAAATGCCCTTTCCGCTTCAGCTCCTTAAACTCTGAAACTGCCTCAGTGGCATAGATCTTCGATCCCGGCGCCTCGACCGCCTCGACCAATTTCTCCAGCGCTTCGGCAAACTTGCCTGCCGGATCAGCGGGAGTGTCGATTCGCTTCGATTTGAAGTGATAAATGAACATCGCATGGTCCGCATCGGGATCGATGAAGGTTAAGTGTATCGCGATAGCGTAGGCTGGGCCGCCACTTTCAGAGTAATCGTCCCCTACAGTAAGAAAATCACCAAACCCGTTCATGCCATCGTCCATGAATGTGATGTGCAAATCAGAAAAGAACTCTACATCTGGATGGTCGCGATTGCGCCGTTTCTCAAAGCCATCCTTCACCAAGACACGGTCCGCGTCCTTGAAGTGTCGCCGATACAGCTTACTGCTGAGCTCATCGATGAAGACGTGACGTACCTTAACCGACTCAGGGACCAGGGCATCAGCGAGGTCCTTTCCATCAGTGAAGCCTGCGTGGATCAGTGTCGGAGAATGCGCTTTATGAGCCTCCAAGTAGGCCATCGCCTGGGCAACCGACATGCTGTTCTTCAGAAGCACTCCGGCGCCAATGCTGGGCTTATCAAGAAAGCCGTTCGCCAGTAACGTCGAGATGTTCACGCCGTCTCTCGCATGGTCGCCATAGTGGGGATTGATCACTACCACGGCCTTCCCGTCCGCTTCGCACACCGCCTTCAACGCCTTCTCCAGGCCGCCTAGGGATTCCCGCACTGGCTCGATGATCGGTAGAAATCCTGCTTCGGCCATGCGCTGAGCGTTTTCACGAATGGTGATGAGTTCGTATTGCTTCCCGCGGAAATAGGGATGGTACATCGACCCTTCCTTTAGAGCCGCTAGGCCCAAGTCATCGCGTCACGGAGTGGAGTGGCGACGGCCTGCACCAGCCGATCATGATCGGCCTTGCGCAGTGGCACGGAGAGCGCCGCCGGTTGAAGGGAGCGCGGCAACTGATCAACGAGGTCGCTCAGGGGCCGCAGGTCACGCTTGCGTTTTAAGACCTTTACCATTCCACCGTGCGCGGTGATCGGATCCAGGGCCTCGAAGTGCTTGCGCAAGACGCCGTGCAGGAGGGTGTTGGGAACGTCAGGTACCTTGACGCCGATGTCACCGAGGAGCGACTTCGCCTCAGTGGCGCGTAGAGTTTCGAACACCGAAACAGGATCGAGGCGGTCTGGCCGATCGATTGCTGGTTTCACAACAGAAATCTGATGACGGCGCGATAGCTGAAGGACTCCGTCATCGTCGCCCACGATATCCATGACGGCAGACACGTGGTTCTCGCCGGCGATGACGAAAACACTCGGGAACACCTGCCGGTAAGCCTCCAACTGCCGTTCCAGTCGCGAAAGAGAGTCTCTTTCGGATTTGATTTCGTAGACCGTTGCAGTGCCGTTGAGGATTACAAGGTCGGCCTTGCACGAGCCAACACGAAATTCGTTGAGCATGCATGCGGTGCGAAGCGAGTGTTTTCCGAGCAGGACCTTGTGGGTTAGAACTGACTTGTAGACGTATTCGTCGCGACTCGCACCAAGCCGCAGGACCGCGAAGGCTTCTTCGAACAAGTCCCCAACCGTCGCCGTCGGCCGCGGAGCTCTTGTGAGCCCGGCTTCGTCGACGAGACGAGCGAACAGCGCCGACCGCCCTCTCGTCGCGAGATCGCGGACGACGGCAGAGGAGAACAGGCGCGAGGTCGCCGACAAGATGGAGGAGTTGAGCTTCAAACGTGGTCTCTCACTCGTGATTCTGACTCATAGTTTCTACTAGGCAGAGTACCGATCCGGTGGAAGTTTGGGTTAAATTTTTTGCGCCCAAGGGAGGTTCATCACTCAAGCGAAGCGCTACGCACCGGTAGCCCAAGGGTCTCGCCTTCGAGTGGCGTTCGCCGTGGCGTCAGTATCAGGCGCTTATGGACCAGGGATCGAGGAGCTCGACACCAAGACTCTCAAAATCCCTCATGTTGCGGGTCGCGAGGACGAGATCATTTGCCAAGGCCGTAGCCGCGATCAGGCCGTCCATGGCGGATAACCCGCGACCTTGGCGCCTGGCGAGCCCCATGAGGTCGCCCCATGCCATGGCAACCGGTTCATCGACAGGAAGAATGCGCTGTTCGAAGCGTTCCGGTAGGTCGTGAAGCAGCCATCCATTCAGGGTCTCACGCCGCCGGCCTTCGTCCAGAAGAACCACGCCGCGTCGGATTTCGGCGATCGATATCACGCTGATGAATGCGCGGTCCTCATCCAACGTGTCCAACCATGTCAGGACGCCCGCGTGCGGAGCCGACTTCGTCACCTCCGACAGGATATTGGTGTCGAGTAGAAGCTTCACAGCGGCAAATCACGGGGTTGGTCGCGCATCCGCTCAAGGTCCAGGTCGGCGCCGCGCAGCGGCGAATCCAGCAGGAACTGCGCCAGCGTGCCTTTGCGCTCGGTCTTCCGCTGCCATTCCTCGGCCGACACGACGACGACACTTGGCTTGCCGTTCCGGGTTATGATCTGGGGCGAGGACTGTGCGCGCTCGATGACCTCAGACAGACGGGCTTTCGCTCGGGCGACGGTCCAGCTCGTGTTTGCGTCAGGTGCAGGAAACATATCAATCGCCATGACCATAGTGACCATCATGACTATATGGCTGGAAGCATGGCGCGATGCAACCGGGCAAGGAGAGGGGTTCCCCTCCGCTACAGCCCTGCGGCTTTGGTGAGATTGATGCGGAACCTGTCGCGCCGGCGCTGGTAGCGACGGGTCATCTCGGCGGAGGCGTGGCCGAGCTGCTTCTGCACATGGCGCTCCTCGACCTCGGCCGAGGACGCAAGGCCGGCGCGCAGCGAATGCCCGGCGAACTTTTCCCTGCGCTCAGCCTCGCCCAGATCGCCGCGCACCCCGGCCGCCAGCGCCGCGCGCTTGACGAGGCGGGCGACCTCGCGGTCGTTGAGGCGATCGGGACCGGTCTCCTTGCCCCGGCCGGTCACCCGGCGGAACAGCGGCCCGTGGCCGATGCGGGCCAGTTGCATCCAGGTCTGAAGCGCCGCCACCGGGCAGGTGGCGTCGGACGAGCCGCGGCCGATCTCCACCTCGCGCCAGCCGGTCTTGCCGCGCAGGGTCACCACCACGCCCTTGTCGAGGATCTCGATCCAGCCGCGCCCGTCCGGGGTCTGGTCGCGGCCGGCATCGAGCCCGACGATCTCGGAGCGGCGCAGGCCGCCGGCAAAGCCGATCAGCAACATCGCCCGGTCGCGCAGGCCGCGCAGGGTGCCACGCTCCAGGGTTTCCAGCATGGCGATGAGGTCTTCCGGCAGCACCGCCTCCTTCTGCCGGGGCGGGGCGGCGTGGGTGTTGCGGATGCCGGCCAGCACGGTGGCGATATGGCGGTCCTTGCGGTCGAGCGGCGTGCCGCGCTGGGTGTAGTGCCACGCGATGGCGGACAGCCGGCGTTCGATGGTGGAGACGGAATTCGGCCTGCCGCCGGGCAAGGCGGCGCCGGAGGCGCAGGCGGTGATGTAGAGGCCGACCACTTCGGGGGAGGGGGCGAGCCACGCGATGCCCTGCCGGCGGCACCATCCCGAGAAATGCTTCCAGTCGGAGGCATAGGCCCGGCGGGTGTTGGCGGAGCTGGCGGCCTCCACGTAACCGCGGGCGCGGCCGGCGAGGCGTTCGAGATGGGCGGGTAGCGCGGCGGATCCCTCTGGAAGAGGGGAGGGGAGGCGCGCTGTGTCAGGCTCGCCGTCAGAACGTGCTGGCACCGTGAGGTGGGAAGCTGGTGTGTCTTTCCCGGGCATTACCGGACTGCCGGAATGGTATCGGTTTTGGAGAAGTCGTCACCCTTGAACAGCAGAGGTTCGCCGGATCGCCTGGCGAGTGCGTAGGAGATGCAGTCCGCAAAATTCAGTGACGCAGGATGGCGTCCCTTTCCATAAGCCAGCCAGGCCTGTGTGGCGATATCGACGAGCTCCGCGTCCACCGGGATGATGTCAGCCTTGATCCTGGCGAGCCACAGATCGAGCGCTGCCAGCGCGTCCTCATTGCGCCGGCTGGCCAGCACCATGCGGATTTCCAACAGGCATGTCGCCGGGAGGAGGCGCACATTGGGGTCGGAACAAGAGCAGTGCGAAATCGTACGCTAAGGGCGAACGGAGCATGAACGGCGCCGTAGCCCGGATGTCCAGCATCCGATCCCTGTGGATT
>NCHM01000072.1 GCA_002257205.1 Rhizobiales bacterium 24-66-13
GCCCGGTTCGCGATCGCGTGCCAGCAGCAGCGGCCCGTCCAGATCCACCACCTGCGCCAGCTGCGCCACCAGCATGGCCGGCGCCATGGCGAGCGAGGAGGCGAGCATGCAGCCGACCATCAGGGTGAAGCCCTGCGCCTTCGCGGCCCCGGCGAGCGCGAGCGCCTCGGTGAGGCCGCCGGTCTTGTCGAGCTTGATGTTTACCGCGTCATAGCGCGTGCGCAGCTCCGCCAGCCCGGCGCGGTCATGCACGCTCTCATCCGCGCAGATCGGCACGATATGGGCGACGCGGGCCAGGGCTGCGTCATCGTCCGCCGGAAGGGGTTGCTCGATCAATTCCACCCCCGCCCGCGCGCAGGCCTCGAGATTCGTGACGAGGTCGTCCGTGCGCCAGCTCTCGTTGGCATCGACGATCAGCCGGGTGCCGGGCACCGCCGCCCGGACGGCGGCGATCCGTTCCACATCGCCGGCGCCGCCGAACTTCAGCTTGAGCAGGGGCCGCCCGGCCGCCGCCGCCGCTGTGGCCATGGCGGTCGGCGTGTCGAGGCTCAGCGTAAAAGCCGTCGTCAAAGGCGCGGGCGAGGGGAGGCCGGCGAGGATATGCGCCGGAACGCCCGCCTGCTTCGCTTCCAGGTCCCAGAACGCGCAATCGAGCGCATTGCGCGCCGCACCGGCGGGCAGGCGAGTCTGCAGGCCGGTGCGATCCAGCCCCGCGTCAAGCTCCGGCGCCAGGGCCCGCAGGGCATTCGCGACGCCCTGGACGGTCTCGCCGTAACGCGCATAGGGGACGCATTCCCCGCGCCCCACATGGCCCCCATGCCGCAGCTGCGCGACCACCACAACCGCTTCGGTCTTCGAGCCGCGGGAAATGGTGAAGGTTCCCGCGATGGGAAAGCGCTCGATCTCGACCGTGAGGGATGGCATATTTCGTTAACGCTGTGGGCCTGTTGAAGGAAATGTCACGCCCGCCGATGGCCGCCTGATGGTGGTGGGGCGCGGCCTCTGGACATCGGATCGGGCGGACGATCTCGAACATCTCGTGGACGAGGCCACCAGCGCGCATCCCCGCGCCGGCAATGTGGACATAGACCTTTCCGGCATCGAGCGCATGGACACGTTCGGTGCCCTGCTGCTGGAGCGCCTGCGCCGCGCCTGGGCGGTGGATGGTGTGGAGCCCGAGGTGCGCGGCCTGAAGCGCCGGTACCGGGTGCTGCTCGAAGAGATGAAACGCACCGGGCTCGAGCCCCAGCCGCCGGTGCGGCCGCACGATTCGATCCTCGAGCGAATTGGCCGCGAAGTGGTGTCGATCTCCATCGATGCCATGGCCTTGCTGAATTTTATCGGCGCCTCCATCGCAGCCGGGGTGCGCATGACGGGCCGTCCGCGCACGTTTCGCTTCACCTCCATGGTCAATCAGGTCGATCGCGTGGGCTTCCGCGCGGTGCCGATCATCATCCTCATCACCTTCCTGATCGGCTGCATTCTCGCCCAGCAGGGTATCTTCCATTTTCGCCGGTTCGGCGCCGACATCTATGTGGTCGACATGGTGGGCGTGCTGGTGCTGCGCGAACTTGGCGTGCTGATCGTGTCCATCATGATCGCCGGGCGTTCCGGCAGCGCCTATACCGCCGAACTCGGCTCCATGCGCATGCGCGAGGAGGTGGACGCCCTGCGCGTGATGGGCTTCGACCCGGTCGAAATCCTGGTGGTGCCCCGCATCCTGGCCCTGATCATCGCCTTGCCGCTGCTCACCTTCATCGGTTCCATGTCGGCGCTCGTCGGAGGCGGGCTGGTGGCGTGGACCTACGGCGGCATCGCGCCGGACGTGTTCATCGACCGCCTGAAGGACGCGATCTCCATTGATCATTTCCTTGTGGGCATGATCAAGGCGCCGTTCATGGCCGCGGTGATCGGCCTCGTGGCGTGCCTGGAAGGGCTGAGCGTGGGCGGCAGCGCCGAATCGCTCGGCAATCACACCACCAAGTCCGTGGTGCAGTCGATCTTCCTCGTGATCGTCATGGACGGCGTGTTCGCGATGTTCTTCGCCTCGATCGACATGTGAGGCGCGATGAACACCACCACGCTTGAAATGCGGCGCAGCGGCCTTCAGGAGATGGAGGGCTATCGCGAACCCATCATCCGAGTGCGCGACCTCGTGGTGGGCTTCGGCGACCGAATCATTCTCGATCACCTCAGCCTCGACATCCTGCGCGGCGAGATTCTCGGCTTCGTCGGCACCTCCGGCGGCGGCAAATCGGTGCTCACGCGCACCATTCTCGGCCTGGTGCCGAAGCGCTCCGGCCATGTGGAGGTGTTCGGGCACGACATCGACACATTGAGCGAAGCCGAACGTTCCGCCATGGAGCGGCGCTGGGGCGTGCTGTTCCAGCAGGGGGCGCTGTTTTCCTCGCTGACGGTGAAGCAGAACATCCAGTTTCCGCTGCGGGAGAATCTCAAGCTTTCCCAGCGCATGATGGACGACATCGCCTATGCGAAGATCGAGATGGTCGGTCTGAAGTGCGATGTGGGGGAGAAACTGCCGTCCGAGCTTTCCGGCGGCATGATCAAGCGTGCGGCGCTTGCGCGCTCGCTTGCGCTCGATCCGGAAATCCTGTTCCTCGACGAACCCACGTCCGGCCTCGATCCGATCGGCGCCGGCGACTTCGATGAACTCATCCAAACCCTTCAGCAGACTTTGGGCCTGACCGTTTTCATGGTAACGCACGATCTGGACAGTCTGCACACGGTCTGTGATCGGATCGCGGCTCTCGCGGATGGTAAAGTTATCGCTCAAGGCACGATCGAGACGATGATGGAAGCGCAGCATCCGTGGCTGCGGGCGTATTTTCACGGAACGCGCGCCCGCGCGGTTCAGGCGAAACGGTGAGGTGGGAAGGTAAGGATGGAAACCCGTGCCAACTACACCACCATAGGCGCGTTTACCCTGATCGTGATCGTTGCCGCGTTCGCCTTCGTCTATTGGTTTGCGCGCCCGCAGGATTCCGAAGGGCGCAAGACCTATGAGATCGTCTATTCCGGCACCGTGAGCGGGTTGCGGCAGGGCAATAATGTGCTGTTCAACGGCATCCCCGTCGGACAGGTGCTGCAATTGGGACTGGTGCCCGGAGCCCCCGACGAGGTTCTGGTGCGTGTCGGTGTTCAGCCCAATGTGCCGATCCTGGCGGATGCGCGCGCCACCCTCGAATCGCAGGGCCTCACCGGCATCGTGGCGGTGAGCATTCGCGGCGGTGAGGCGAACGCGGCGCCGCTTCCCATAGGTCCCAACGGTTTCCCCCGCATCGAGGCCGAGGGCGGCAGCGGCATGGCCAGCCTGATCGAGACCGTGCAAGGCGTGGCGCGGCGCGTGAACGCGGTGCTGGAAGCCATCGACCCGCAGAAAGTGGCGGCCATCGTCGCCAATGTGGACACCTTCACCAAGGCGGTTTCGGACAAGTCCGAGGATGTGGGCTCGTTGCTGAAGCGCGTGAACGATCTGTCCGGCCAGTTGAACGATCTCGCCAACAAGGCTGACAGCGTGCTCGACAATCTCAAGCGCGCCACCGGTGACAAGGACGGGATGGTGCAGCAGGTGTCCGACGCCGCCGCCTCGGTCCGCCGCCTTTCCGACAATCTGGATAAGCGCACCGCCGATCTGGCCGGCCAGATCGAGAAATTCACCGGGCCTGGCCTGCGCCAATATGAGGCGCTGGCCACGGACGGGCGTCGCACGCTTTCGGAAATCGAGCGCGTCTTCAAGAATCTGGAGCGCAATCCCCGCCAGTTCATCTTCGGCGGCAGTTCCGTTCCAGAATACAGGCGGTGAGCCGTGATGATCCGCGAGCCAAGGGTGAGTAAATTGTCCCTTTCTCCGCGCCTCCCCGTGCGGCCGCTGCTGGCCTTGATGGCAGCGCTGGCGCTGGCGGCCTGTGCGTCCGCCCCGGTTCCGACATTCGATCTCTCCGCCCCCGGCAATTTCACCGCGCGGGGCGCGGGCAGCGGGCAGATGGTGGTCCCGATCCCCACGGCCCTGGCCGCGCTCGACACCGAAAAGATCCTGGTGGAACCGGCACCGGGCCAGATCACCTATCTCGCCGATGCACAATGGGGCGATCGCCTGCCGGCGCTGCTCCAGGCCCGGATGATCCAGGCGTTCGAGAACGGCAGCAAGCTGCGCCGCGTCGCGCGTCCGGGTGACGGGATCACGGCGGAATATCAGCTCAATATCGACATCCGCACCTTTGGCGTGCGGGTGGAGAACGGCACCTCCACCGCGGTCGTGGAGCTGTCCGCGAAGATCATCGGCAATGCCGCCGGCCGCATCCTCGCGGCGCAGGTGTTCTCGGCCCGCGTGCCGGTCGCGACCGTCAATGGCGCCACCGTGGCGGCAGCGCTGGATGCCGCATCCAACCAGGTTCTGGTCGAGATCGTCCGCTGGGCCTCCGTGCGCTTCTGAGCGCACGCTTTCACTTTTCTCTCTTTGCCGTCATCCCGCCGGACCGATCCGCCCCGGGGGGATAGGCCGCGCGCGGCGCCGCCCCGTCCCTTAGGACGCGCCCCCCACAGACCTCGCCCCCGCCGTACCCGACATGAAAAAGGGCGGAATCGCTCCCGCCCTTTCATGTTTTCATCTGGGTTCGGCTGGCGTCAGTCGAAGCGCCCCGCGGCATGGGCCAGCATGGTGTAGACCTTGCCGGTATCCGAGGTGAGATAGGTCTTGGTGAGGACATTGCCCCGGTCGTCTGCCGCCACCTGATCGAGCAGGCGCTCGAATTCGGCCACATAGCGGTCCACGATCTCGTGGAATTCGGCGTCGGAGCGATATTTGCGGCGCAGTTCCTCGAAGGTCTGCTGACCCTGCATCGTATAGAGCTTGCGCGTGAAGACGTTGCGCTCGCCGCGCTTGTAGCGTTCCCACAGCTCCACCGCCGCCTGATGATCGATCATGCGGGCGATATCGACCGAGAGCGAATCCAGCGACTCGATGGTGTGATGGTGGGGCCTCTCGCGGGCCGGGCGCGGGGCGGGGCGCACCGGCTCCGGCTTCGGGTCCAGCTTGGCTTCCGCCAGATCTCCGGACGCGCGCGCCAGAAGCTCGGAGAGCCAGCCTTCGCGGGTCGTGTCCTCGTTCTCGCGCTGTTGCGGCGCGCGGGTGGCGGGGCGGGGGTCCTGCGCCCGCTCGGGTGCGGGTTCCGGCCGGCGGGATGCCGGGCGGCGGTTCGGCTCGAACGGACCGACCGGGACACTTGGCGGCTCGGAGCGCGTGCGGGCCGGCGGCACGGGCTCGGGGCGTGCCTCGCGCGGGGCCTCGCGGACCGGCTCGCGGCGCGCTTCGCGCACGGCGGTGTCGCGCACGGTGGTGTCGCGGCCGATGGGATCGCGCGAGGCGCCAACGGGTGCATTCTCCCGGGCGATGACGCGACCGGCGGGCGCGGCCACATCGGCGGACTGGCCCTGCCGCGCCACGATTTCGTTCAGCTCCGCCAGCGCCTTGATCTGCTCGGCCACGGCGCGCCGCATGGTGGCGGCGCTGGCCTCGGTCTCGGCCGGCAGTTCGAGAATGCCGCGCTTCATTTCCTCGCGCGCCAGCTCGATGGACTGTTGAACTTCCTGCGCCGCACCCTTGAGTTCGCGGGCGACATCGTTGAAGCGGCGGCCGGTATCCTCGAACAGGCCGTTCACGTCGGTCAGCGCGGATTGGTAGGTGCTGGTCAGCGCCTGCATCATGCGCTCGCGCTCGGCATCCGAACTGGTGCGCATGCGCTCCATCTGGCTTTCCAGCGCCTTGGAGGAGCTGCTGGCCGAATCCGCGACGATGGCGGCAATCTCGCGGGCCCGCTTCTGTGCGGTCTGGAGCGATTGTTCCAGCGTGCCGTGGAAGCCCTGAAGCCGGTCGTCGAGATCCTGCACGCGCTCGGTGAGGGAGGCGGCCAGCTGCTCGATTGCCACGCGCCGGTTGGTGAGGGTCTGGTCCACCTGTTCGTGGCTCTGCCCCAGCGTCTCGGACGCGGCCCGCACCAGGCGGCCCTGTTCCTCGAAGCGGGTGGTGAGGCCGGCGATATCCTTCAAGGCACCCTGGGTGAGGGTCCGCAGGGTCTGAACCTGCGCATCCATCTGCCCCAGCGTCGCGCTCGCCGCATCGCCCATCAGCCCCACGGAGCTTTCGAGCGCCTTCACCTGATCGGCAAAGCCGCCCTCGAACTGGGTCAGCGAGGCCACCACATTGCCCATGGCCTGCTGGAAGGTGCCGTTGGCGGTGTTGAGCCGCTCCACGATGCCTTCCACGTCGGCCTGGAGCGTGCCGTGGGTGGAGGAAATCTGCGCGACCGCGCTCTCGCCGGTGGTCCGCAGCGCGGTGACGAAGCTGTCGCTCTTGGAGTCGATGAGATCGCCGATCTCGTTGAGGCGTGCGCCGAGAATGGCCGAAACGCTGTCGGCCTGGAGCGAAAGGCCCCGGCCGACATTGTCCGCCAGTTGCACCAGATTGCGCTCCACCGTGCCGGCTTCGCTCGACATCTGGCTGGTGACGGCCTCCACGCGGCTGGCGAGGCTTTCCGCGACGGCGAGGCCGCGCTGTTCCAGCCCCTCGGTCACCTCGGCCAGGCGGCCGGAGACCAGATCCTCGATGCGCGCCACGCGGCCGTCGAGCATGGCGGCGATTTCGTCCGCCCGCGTACCGATGGTGCGGCTCGCAAAGTTCGCGCGCTCGCCCACCATGTCGCTGAGCGCGCGGCTGCGCGTCGCGAAGAAGGAGTCGAGCTGGTTGAGCGACTGGTCGAGCGCCGCATTGGTGGCGTCCGTGCCCTCGGCGAGGGCCTGGGTGATATGGGCCGTGCGCGCGGCCACCTTCTCGGCGATGCTGTCCGCCCGTTCGCCGAAGAAGGCGTCCAGGGATTCCAGCGACTGGTCGAGCGCCGCGCCGGTGGAGCGGGTGCCTTCGGTGAGCGTGCGGGCGATCTCCGCCGTGCGGGTCGTCAGCGTGTCGCTCAGGCTCTCCGAGCGCTGGTTGAAGAAGACTTCCAGTGTATCGAGCGACTGTTCCACAGCCGCGTGGGTGGCGCGGGTGCCCTCGCTCAAGGCGCGGGTGATTTCCGTGGTGCGGCTCGCCAATTCCGAGGTGAGGGTCTGGCTGCCCTGGGCGAACAGGCCGTTGAGCGTCTCCAGCGATTGTTCGACCGCCGCCTTGGTGGTGCGCGTGCCCTCGGCGATCGCACGGTCGATCTGGCTGGCGCGGCTGTCCAATGCATCGGTGAGGCTCTGGCCGCGCTCGGCGAACAGGCCGTTGAGCGTCTCGAGCGAGCGTTCCACCGCCGCATGGGTCGAGCGAGTGCCCTCGGCGATCAGGCGGTCGATCTCGCTGGTGCGGTTGTCCAGCGCGTCGGTCAGGCTCTGGCCGCGCTGGGCGAGCATGTCGTTCAGCGTTTCGAGCGAGCGTTCCACCTCCGCGTGGGTCGAGCGGGCGCTTTCCGCGATGGTGCCGCTGATCTCGCTGGTCCGGTTCGCCAGTTCCTCGCTGAGCGCCTGGGTGCGCTCGGTGAAGAATGTATCGAGGGTCGACAGCGTGCCGTCGAGCGCGACCTGGCTGGAGCGCGTGCCGTCCGCGAGCAGCTTGGTGATCTCGGCGGTCCGGTCGGCAAGGGCGTCGGTCAGGCTTTCGGCGCGCGCGTCGATGGTCTGGGTGATGCGGGCCACGCGCTCATCCAGACTTGCCGTCGCCGTCTGGGCGGCCGCGCCGAAGCGCTCGTCCATGGTGTCGAGCGTGCCGCGCAGGGTCACATTGAGGGCGTCCACCTGATTGGCGATGCCGTCCACCAGCGCTGGCGCATGTTCGCGTAGCGCGCTGTCGAAGGTGCTGACGCCATCCCGCACGGCCCGGGCCATCAGCGTGCTGTCGCGCCCGATGCGCTCGGCGAGTTCGCCGCCGCGCACCGTGATGGTTTCGTCCAGCGCCTTCAGGCGTCCGTCGAGCATGTCCTCGATGGCTTCGCTCTTGGCGGTGATGGTGGTGACCAGCAGATCGGCGGTTTCGCCGAAGGCCTGCGTCACCTTGCTGCCGCGCGCGCCGATGGCCTCGGTGACCTCGGTGCCGACGGCGCCGAGGCGGTCGGTCATGTCGGTTCCGGCGCGGGTGAGGGATTCGGCGATCTCGTCGCCCTTCTGCACCAGCGATGCGGTCACTTGGACGCCGCTCCGCTCCAGGGCCTGGGCCAGCCGGTCGCCGGTGTCGGCAAGGCGATCCTGCAACGCGTCGCTCTGGGTGGCGATGGTTTCGTGGATGCGGTTGCCGGTGGTCTCGATGCGGTCGGCGAAATCGCCGCCGTGGAGCGAGATGGTCTCGGCCACGCGGGCGCCGGTCTCTTCGAGCTTGCGCACGATGTCGCCGCCGCGGGTGGAGAATTCCAGCGCCATGGTGTCGCCGGTGCGCCGTAGCGTCTCGGTCACGTCGCCGACGCGCTGGGCGATGTCCTCGGTGATCTGGGCGCTGTTGGCGGTGAGGGTCTCGGCGATGACGGTGCGGGTGGATTCGACGCCGGAATAGACCTCGTCGCTCCAGCGGGAGACCAGAAGAGAGACTTCCGTGGTCGCCGACATCAGCGAGGCGCTGAGATCGTCGGTCCGCGTCTTGAGCGTGGTCTCGAGCTTCTCGCTGGCCTGGGTCAGGTCGGCGCGCAATTCCGTGCCGGTCATCTGGAGGCGGTCGATCACCTCGTTGCTCTTGGCATGGATGCCGTCGGCCACCGTGTCGCCGACACGGGTGAGGGTGTCGACCATCTGCTCGCCCTTTTCGGCGAACATCTCGCTGGCGCGGTCGGCGGCCGCGAAGATGTTCTCCTGCATCCGGTCGGCGGTATCGTTCATGTCCGCCACGCGCGCCGCCATGTCGGCGTTGAGGCGGGCGCTGTTGGCCGCGAGCGTGTCGGCGATCACGGTCCGCGTGTTCTCGACATTGGTGCTGACGTCCTCGCTCCAGCGGGAAATCATGCTGGCGAGTTCGCCGCTGGAGCTGAGAAGGCTCGCGTTCAATTCCTCGGTGCGGCTCTTGAGCGCGCCTTCCAGCTTTTCGCTGGACCGGGTGAGGTTGTCGAGGATTTCCCCGCCGCGCTGGCTGAACACGTCGGTGACGCGCTCGGCGGCGGTGAGCACGCCGCTTTCCACCCGGTCGGCGATGTCCTTGATGTCGGTGGACAGCAGGCTGTCGGCATCCATGATGCCTTCGCGCAGCCGGTCGGTGTGGATCAGGATGTTCTGCCGCTCGGCCTGAAGCTCCTCGATCAGGTTGCGGATCCGGATCTCATTGCCTTCATAGGCCCGCTCCAGGATCGAAACCTCGTTGCGGACCACGGCTTCCAGCTCGGCGGCGCGGGCCACCGCGCGGTCGAGACCCTCGCCCATGGCCGCGACTTCGCGGCGCACCGCCTGGCCGACCGACACCACCGCGTCGGTGCCGAGCGATTCCGGCTGCGCGAGGCGCAGGGCCACTTCCGTCATGGAACGGGCGATCAGCTGCAGGTCGCGCGAGCGGCGCACCATCGCGGCCATGGCGAAGAAGGCGAGGGGCGGGAGGATCACACCCGCGAGGATCGTCAGGAGCGCGGGAGAGGCGAGAATGGCGTTGATGCCGCTCGCCTCGGCGAAGGCGGTGGAATGGGAGGCGAAGGCATAGGCGATGCCGAAGACGATCCACACCACCGAGGCCGCGAGCGCCCACCAGAGCGGCGCGGCCGAGGAACGGCGCTGCAACTGGCTGAGCAATTGACCCACCGTCTGGCGATCATCGTTGGCGGCGCGCCGGCCGGCGACATCGACCCTTGGACGACGTCCGGGCGACCTTCCGTCCCGCGCTGGCGGGGCCGGCCGCTCGTCCGTGGGAGGGGCAACCTCCGTCTCGTCGAGGGGCAGGGTCAACGCCTCCTGGATCGCCGAGAGGGCGGCCTCCGTGGGATCCTGGATCTTCTTCGGGGTCTTCATGGTGGCCGTTCGCCTCTGTCGCGGGGATGGATGCGCACGCACGTCCATCGTCCGAACTTCGCTCGAAATCGTCGGGTCGCGGTCAGCAAGCGCTTTCCAGAACCAGACGGTTTACCTTACCTTATCTTAACTATGACCGGGTGGTGATTGGAACCATGCCCGGCCACACATATGAAGATATCGTTAACAAGCGCGCCGTCTTAGGTCTGGCCTTGCAGATCGGCGGCGGTTATAGCCGCCCCAGCGGGCGTGCACGCCGCGGCCTGCTGCGGAACCTGTGAGACTGAGCGAGACATGCCGCGCATTACATTCGTTTCCTTCGATGGTGTCGCCCGCACCTTCACTGCGCCGGAAGGCAGTACCGCCATGGAGGTGGCTGTCCGGCATCTTGTGCCCGGCATCGACGCGGAGTGCGGCGGCGCCTGTTCCTGTGCCACCTGCCATGTCTATGTGGACGAAGCATGGCGCGCGGCGGTGGGGGAGCCGCAGGGCATGGAAGAGGACATGCTCGATTTTGCCCGCGACGTGCGCCCGACCTCACGCCTGTCCTGCCAGATCGTGCTGGATGCGAAGCTCGACGGGCTGGTCCTGCACACCCCCGAATTCCAGGGCTGACGTAGCCCCGGCGGCTTTGTGGGCCCGCGCCATGGTGGACTGACGGCGCCGGTGCGCGCGCCGCTCATCCTTCTTTTACGTCTCAAGGCCACAATATCGCCCGGGGCGACGAGGATACACCATGGCAAAAGTCACCGCTTCGGCCGAGAGATATGCTGCCGTGCCGTCCTTGAGTTTTCATCCGCCGACTATCCTGGTGTTCGATTCCGGGCTTGGTGGCCTGTCGGTGTTCCGTGAGATCACCCGCCTGCGGCCGGACGCCCATTATGTGTATGCGGCGGACGATGCCGGGTTCCCATATGGCGCCCTCAGCGATTCAGCCCTTTCGGGCCGCGTCTGCGACGTGATGGATGGCCTGCTTCCGGCGGTGCGCCCCGATATCGTGGTGGTCGCGTGCAACACCGCCTCCACCTTGGCCTTGCCGGTTCTGCGGGCGCGCTATGGCGTGCCCTTTGTCGGCACCGTGCCCGCCATCAAGCCGGCCTGCGCCGCCTCCGTGTCGCGGCGGGTGAGCGTGCTCGCGACGCCCGGCACCGTGCGGCGCGACTATACGAGCGCCCTGATCCGCGAATTCGCCAGTTCCTGCCAGGTAGCCCTGGTGCCGAGCGAGCGGCTGGCCGGCCTCGCTGAATCCCTCATCCAGGGCATTCCGGTGGACGACGCCGACATCCGCGCGGAGATCGCGCCCTGCTTCGTGCGTGATGCCGGCGGGCGCACCGACACCGTGGTTCTGGCCTGCACCCATTATCCCTTGATCCTCGAACAGCTGCGCCGGCTCGCGCCGTGGCCCGTCGCCTGGGTCGATCCCGCCGAAGCCATTGCGCGGCGGGTGGCATCGCTGCTCGGCCCCACGGCCTTCGCCAGCAGTCCAAGCCCGGTTCGCCTCATCTCCACGGGCCGCGCGCTGGATGCGACGCTGGTCGGCGCGCTCGTTCAGCGCCGGGTCGAGATGCCGGAGATTTTGCCCACGCGGCTGGCTGTGGCATCCTAGCCGTCAATCAGGAACACCATTGTGAGCCTCAAGCTGGACCGCCGCACCTTTACGACGGGCCTGATCGGCGCAGGTCTCGCAGGTGTCCTTGCGTCACCTTCGCTGGCGCAAAGCGCGGCCCAGCCGTTTGCCGTCTGGGTGCAGAAATTTCGCGCCCGCGCCCAGGCGCGCGGCATTTCCGACCAAGTGTATGACCGCGTGTTCGCCGAGGTGGTGCCGGACAAGAGCGTCTACGCCCAGGATCGCGCGCAGCCGGAATTCCAGGAGCAGACCTGGCAATATCTCAACCGCCGGGTGTCCGACTGGCGCATTGCCACGGGCAAGAAGCGGGCGGCGGAATATGCCGCGCTGCTCGGCCGGATCGAGGCCGATTTCGGGGTCGATCGCCGCATCATGCTCGGCTATTGGGGCATGGAATCGGCGTTTGGCGATGTGGTTGAAAATCCCAAGCACATGAAGCCGGTGTTTAATTCGCTCTCGGCCCTGGCCTGGGGCGAACCGCGCCGGCGCAAATATTGGGAGACCGAGCTTCTGAACGCGCTGGTGATCGTCCAGCGCGGCTGGGGCACGCCGAGCGAAATGGTCGGCTCCTGGGCCGGCGCCATGGGACATACCCAGTGGATGCCGGAAGTCTGGCTGAACATGGGCGTGGATTATGACGGCAACGGCCGCATCTCGCCGTTCGGCAAGCCCGACGATGCCTTGGCCGGCACCGCCAATTATATCCTGAAGCGTGGCAAATACCGGCGTGGGGAGCCGTGGGGCTTCGAGGCGCGTCTTCCGGCCGGCTTCGCCATGGCGCAAGCCGACGGCAAAACCACGCGGACCCTCGCCGGCTGGGGCGGGCTCGGCGTGACCACCATCGATGGCCAGTCACTCGCCGGCTATGACGACAAGGCGCGCCTCTGGCTTCCCGGCGGCCCCGGCGGGCCGGCACTGCTGCTGCTGCATAATTTCTATGCCGTGCGCTCCTACAATCCCTCGTCCAACTACGCCCTCGCG
>NCHM01000710.1 GCA_002257205.1 Rhizobiales bacterium 24-66-13
TCGGCCATGCAGACGCGGGACGAGGATTTCGTCACCCGCCTGTTCGTCGCCTCCACCCACGCTCCGGTGCTGTTTTTCTCCTCCAAGGGGCAGGTCTATAAGCTCAAGGTGTGGCGCCTGCCGGCAGCTGCACCCCAGGCGCGCGGCAAGGCCCTCATCAACATCTTGCCGCTGGATCCCGACGAGCGGATCACCTCCATCGTGCCGCTGCCGGAGGCGAGCGAGGAGCATGGCCGCTGGCAGATCATGTTCGCCACCACCGGCGGCACGGTGCGGCGCAATGAGCTGGCGGATTTCAGCCAGGTGAACCGCAACGGCAAGATCGCCATGAAGCTGGAGGAGGGTGAGTCCATCGCGTCTGTCCAGCTCTGCACGGAGCAGGACGACGTGCTCCTCACCACCGCGAACGGCGCCTGCATCCGCTTCCCGGTCACCGATGTGCGGGTGTTCAAGGGGCGTGATTCGGTGGGCGTGCGCGGTATCCGGCTGGAGGGAGAGGATCGGATCATCTCCATGGCGATCATCTTCCATTCGGATGCGACGCCGGAGCAACGGGCCACCTATCTGCGCATGGCCAATGCCGAACGGCGCGCGCTGGGTGGCGCCGCCGGCACAGCAGCCGAGGAGCCGGCAGCGATCGAGGCCGATGCCGAAGAGGGGGTGACCGAGGGCGCGCAGAGCGAAGGCGCGCTGGACGAAGCCAAGCGCATCCAGATGGCGGCGCTGGAGCAGTTCATCCTGACCCTGTCCGAGAACGGCTACGGCAAGCGGACCTCGTCCTACGAGTATCGCGTGACCGGCCGCGGCGGCAAAGGCATCGTCGCCATGGCGGTGAACGAACGCAACGGCAAGCTCGTCGCCTCCTTCCCGGTGAAGGACCCGGACCAGATCATGCTGGTGACCAATGGCGGCCAGCTGATCCGCTGCCCGGTGGAAGGCATCCGCATCGTCGGCCGTTCCAGCCAGGGCGTCATCGTGTTCAACACGGCGGATGACGAGCACGTCGTTTCGGTCGAGCACATCAGCGAGGACGAGGAGGCAACCGGCCTCTCCGCCGAGCCGGGTGAAGACAACGGCCCGTCCGACGACGCCGGCCCGGCGGAGGGCGGTGAAGCCTGATGTCGGGCGGGGGCCTCATCTCGGCTGAAAACCTGGCCCTGTTCGCGCTCGCCTGCGTGGCGCTCGCCGCGACGCCCGGGCCCAACGTGGCCCTGATTGTCGCCACGGCGCTCAAGCACGGGCGCCGCGCCGGCATGCTCTCCGCCGCCGGGGTCAATGTGGGGCTGGTGCTTCAGCTCACGGTCGTCGCGGCGGGGCTCGCCTGGCTGGTGGAGATTGAGATTTTCGCCCGTCATTTCGATCTCGTGCGCTATGTCGGTGCCGCCTATCTCGTGTGGCTCGCGGTGCGCCAATGGCGGCAGGCTGGCGCGGGAACGCAGGAAGCCGCGCCCTCCGGCCGGGCCGCCTTCGCGCGCGGTTTGGCTGTGGCCTTCGCCAATCCCAAGACCTTGCTGTTCCACGCGGCTTTCCTGCCGCAGTTCGTGACCGACCCGGCCCATCCGGTGCCGCAGATCGCGCTGCTGGCGGGGATTTTCGCAATGATCGCGCTGGTCGGCGACATGCTCTGGGCAATCGCCGCCGATCACGCGCGCACCGCGCTCAAGGGCCGGTTCGCGCGTGTGGCGGATCGAGTGTCCGCCGTGATCCTGGCGGGGGGCGCCGCGATCCTCTTGGCGGCGGGCCGTCGCTGAGGGAGAGGGCCTCCAGGTCCCGGCGCGGCGGGGCGCCGAACAGGCGGGCATAGT
>NCHM01000073.1 GCA_002257205.1 Rhizobiales bacterium 24-66-13
CATGGACACTGCGGAAGGCTCCATCGCAGGCAGCACAGCGTGCGCCACACGCGCGGGCCTTATAGGCATTGGCAGCCATCTTGGCCAGCTTGGCGCCTCCCCGTGGGTGACCTTCATAACATCTCCAGGAAAGCCGCGCGGCAGGCGAGGTGGCAGACAATCCGACATGCGACGCCGCCGAGCCGGCTCCGGCGGATGAAGCGTTGCACGATGTCTTGTGCGGGCCGTAATCCTTCGACGCATCCTTCCATTGCAAGCCATCGCGGAAAGAACGGCGAGATGCGCGCCATCTGCGGTTCGCTCCGCAGGAACAAATCGCTTATGCCAGCCTCGTCGCCGGAGGCTGTTAATCGCATCTCGAGCCCGATAATAGGTCCTGAGCCTCGATACAGCGCCGCTCCATGTCGGTCGCCATCGGCATCGGCAGCAGCGGAAATTGACACAGGAAAATCTCGTGTTACATGTAACACGTAGGAGGTACCCATGACGGATTTTGCTGAGGCGGCGCACGCCACCCGTTACGAGGCGGTCGTGTTCGACCTGTTGACGGCTCTCATCGATTCCTGGTCGTTGTGGAACGACATCGCCGCCTCTCCCGAGGACGGCCTTGCCTGGCGCCGCAAATATCTCGAGCTGACCTATGGCTGCGGGATCTACCGGGCCTATGAGGACATCGTCCGCGACGCGGCCCTTGCCGCCGGCTTCCCCGGCCATTGGGCCGATGACCTGGCAGCCCGCCAGGGCGAACTGAAGCCTTGGCCCGAGGCGCAGGGTGTCCTCGCCGCCCTCGGCCAGAAAGTGCCGCTCGGCATCGCTACAAACTGTTCGCGCGCTCTCGGCGCCGTCGCAGTGTCCCGTACCGGCATCGATTTTGCCGCCGTCGTGACCGCCGAGGATGCGGGCTATTACAAGCCTCGACCTGAGCCCTACCGAGCTGTGCTGGAGAAGCTCGGCACCGATCCGAAGAAGACGCTGTTCGTGGCAGGCTCGGCCTCCGACGTGCCGGGCGCCAAGGGCGTTGGGATGACAGTCTACTGGCACAACCGCATCGGCTTGAGGCCCGTGGACGGCGTCCGCCCGGAATATGTCGCCGATTCCCTCGAGCCTCTCCTGCGGCTGGTGTGAGATGGATACCCGCGACGTCCCTCTTCCGCTTCTTCTGAGCGAGATCGAAACCCCGGCGCTCCTTCTGGACCGGGCCCGGCTGGAAGCCAATGCGGCCCGCATGCGGACGCGCTGCGCGGCGCTCGGCGTGCGCCTGCGCCCACACCTGAAAACCGCCAAGTCGATCAATGTGGCGTGCGTGGCGCTCGCCGACGGCGCGCCCTGCCTCACCGTCTCGACCCTGAAGGAGGCGGAATATCTCGCGGCCGCCGGCTATGCCGATATCCTCTACGCCACCGCGATCGCGCCTCAGAAGCTCGCCCACGCGGCGCGCATCCAGGCGGGCGGCGCGGATCTCCTTCTGGTGGCCGACAGCTTGGCCGTGGTCGAAGCTGCGGAGGGCTTCTGTGCCCGGTCCGGCACGATCCTCTCCTTCTTGGTGGAGATCGACTGCGGCGAGCACCGCAGCGGCCTCCTGCCCGATCAGCCGGAGGTGGTGGAGCTTGCACGTGCCATCGCTGACGCGCCGCATCTGAGGTTCCGGGGCGTGATGACCCATGCGGGCCATTCCTATGCCAGCGATAAGATCGCGGACGTTGTTCGCACCGCCGCCGCCGAACGCGACGCCGCGGTGAAAGCGGCGGAGGCGATCCGCGCCGCGGGCATTCCGGTGGAGATCGTTAGCGTCGGCTCGACGCCAACGGTGCTCCATGCGGACCATCTCCATGGTGTCACCGAGGTGCGGTGCGGCATCTACATGTTCTGGGATCTCGCCCAGGTCTCGCGGCACATATGCGGTCTCGACGACATCGCGGTTTCGGTGCTCGCCACCGTGATCGGCCATAACCGTGCCGCGCGAGCGCTGATCCTCGATGCCGGCGCGCTCGCTCTCAGCAAGGATCTCGGCGCCAACACGTTCCTGCCGGATGTTCGCTACGGCTATGTCTGCGATGCCGCGACCGGTCAGCGCCTCGGCGCGCTCAGTGTCGCTTCGGTGCACCAGGAGCACGGCCATGTGCCGGTGGAGGACCCGGCCTGGTTCGACCGACTCCCCGTCGGCGCGACGGTAAGGATCCTGCCCAATCACGCTTGCCTGACCTGTGCGGCCTACGACCGTTACGAGGTGGTCGAGCAGGGAATTGTCACGGGCCGTTGGCCGCGCATCAGCGGCTGGTGAGAGGACGACCAATGCAGACGCTGACACGGGTGATGACCCTCGCCGCCCCGCGCCCCGGCGGCCATTACGAGCAAGCGATCGTCGCCGGAAACACGGTCTTTGTCTCTGGCCAGCTCGGTGTGCTGCGCGGCGAGGACCCAACCCGCCCGCTCCGCGCGCAGACCCTGTTCGCGCTCGCCAACATGGAGGCGGTGCTGATCGCTTCCGGCTGCGACCGCAGCCGCGTCGTGAAGACCACGGTCTATGTCTCGGACATCGCCGATTGGGACGAAGTGAATGCCGCCTATGCCGATTTCTTCGGCCACCACAGGCCGGCCCGCTCCGTGGTGCCCGCAGGTCTCCTGCACTTCGGCGCAAAGCTGGAGATCGAGGCCATCGCGGTCATCTGAACAAGACGGAACCGGATCCCAGAATTCGGGAAACAGTAAAAACCAGAACGGGAATGAGCATATGAAACAGCTTCAGGCGCGGGCCCTCCCGGCCGCGGCGGAGCCCATGCTGTCCGTGCAGGGGCTGCATCTGGGCTATCGAACCGGGGCCGTCACGGTCACGGCGGTAAAAGACGTGGACTTCACCGTCGGGCGGGGCGAGACGGCGATCCTTCTCGGCCCCTCGGGCTGCGGCAAGTCCACAATACTGAAGGCGGTGGCCGGCTTCCTGAAGCCGCTCCAGGGCACCTTCACGGTGGCGGACCGAAGCGTCTCCAAGCCCGGTCCCGACCGGGCCGTCGTGTTCCAGGAATTTGACCAGCTCTTTCCCTGGCGCACGGTGCTCGACAACATCGCCTATCCCCAGCGCCGCATCGGACGCAGCCGAGCGGCGGCGGACGCCCGGGCCCGCGACCTGCTCAAGCTCATGAAGCTGGAGCATGCTGCGGATCGCTTCCCCCACCAGCTGTCCGGCGGGATGAAGCAGCGGGTCGCCATCGCCCGCGCCCTCGCCCTCGACCCGGCGATGCTGCTCATGGACGAGCCGTTCGGCGCCCTCGATCCCCAGACCAGGCTGCGCCTGCAGCTGGAGTTGATGGAGATCGTCCAGCGCTCCAAGGCCACGGTCCTGTTCGTCACCCATTCCATCGCCGAGGCGGTGCTGCTGGGAGACGACATCATCATCCTGGAAGGCCAGCCCTCCGGAATCCGGGAAATCGTCGATGCACGCGCGGCGCGGGAGCCTTCCTCTCCGCTGGCGCTGGAAATCGGCCGCCATGTGGCGGGCGTGATGGGAGAAGGAGCAAGCCATGTCCATGGCGACTGATGCCACACCCTCCCGCGGGCCCTTCGCCGGGCTGCGCTGGGCCATCTTGCCCGTCGGCCTGCGCCGGGCGTTGCAATTCCTCATGATCATCGCGGCATGGGAGATCTACACCCGCTATTCCGGCGTCGACCCGCTGGTGTTTCCCCCGCCCGCTCAAGTCGCGGAAGCGCTGGTGGAGGGCTGGAGCTCGGGGCGCCTCGCCCAGGCGACGCTCACCACGTTGGAGCTGCTCGCCATCTCGCTCGGCATCGGCATGACGCTCGCCGTGGTCTTCACGGTGCTCGCGCGGGTCTCCACCTTCGCGGACGATGCGGTGGAACTGCTCACCTCCATGCTCAACCCGCTGCCCTCCGTGGCCATGCTGCCGATCGCGCTGATCTGGTTTGGGCTCAATGTGAATGCCCTCATCTTCGTGGTGGTGAACGCGGTGCTGTGGCCTGTGACACTCGCCCTTTCCACCGGCTTCCGGACCGTGAACCAGACGCTGGTCAATGTGGGTCGCAATATCGGGCTGAACTGGTGGCGGATGATCACGGACGTCCTGTTCCCGGCAGCGCTGCCTCATACCATGACCGGCATCAAGACCGGGCTCGGCTACGGCTGGCGCACCATCATCGCCGCCGAGCTCGTGTTCGGGGTTTCGGGCGCGAAGAGCGGGCTTGGTAACTTCCTGAACGATGCCCGCTATTTCCTGCGTACCGACGAGGTCTTCGCCGGGATCATATCGGTGGCGCTCATCGGCATCGTCCTGGAGATCGCGCTCGCCGCTGTCGAGCGCCGCACCATCGTGCGCTGGGGCATGAAGCAACAATCTTCCACAGAGACCGCCAAATAAGGGAGCAAGCCCATGATTTCGCGTCGATCGCTCTTTCTCGGTGCCGCCGGCCTCCTATGCGCACCCGCTATCGTCCGGGCACAGGCGGCGAAGGTGACCATCGCCATGCTACCGGGTCTGTCCTACGCTCCACTGCTGATCGCCAAGAACCGCCGGCTCCTGGAAGCTGCGACAGGCAATGTAGAGGTGGAATGGAAGACCATCTCCTCCTCGGCCGCCATCCGCGAGGCCATGCTGGCGGGCGACGTGCAGGTGGGAGCGGGCTCGGTCGCCCCTTTCCTGATCGGCCGCGACCGGGGATTCAAGGTGAAAGCAGTGTCGGTGCTGAACCGCACCAATCTATGGCTCGTCACCAACGACCCGGCCATCACCTCGGTGAAGGACTTCAAGCCCGAGCAGAAGATCGCCGTGCCGGCGCCCGACACCAACCAGGCCTTCGTGCTGCGCAAGCTGGCGGAGCAGGCGTTCGGCAATGCCCGTGCGCTTGATGCCAACATGCTGGCCATGCCGCATCCAGACGCGCTCCAGGCGATCATCACCAACCAGATTGCCGGTTATGTGTCGTCGCCCCCCTTCCAGTCTCAGGCGGTCGCGCGGGGCGCGCGTAAGATCGCCGACAGCAAGACGGCGTTCGGGGACTTGCCCTTCGCCATCTCCTTCGCCACCGAAAAGTTCGGTGAGGCGCGGCCGGACGTGGTAAAGGCGCTCCAAGGTGCCATCGCCCAGTCCATCGAGCTGGCACGCAAGGACCCAGGAGCGGCGGGGCGTCTTATCGCCGGGGATTTCGGCGGGCGGATGACACCGGAGGAGGCCGCGAGGTTATTGCAGGATCCCGACACTGACTTCACCGACAGCACGGCGGGAATCGAGGCGCTTGCTGCCTTCATGAAGCAGACCGGCTTCCTGCGCACCGCAGTGAGCGGCATCGGCGAAGTGACATTTCGCTTCTGATGATTGAATTGAACCGACCAGGGACCCGGGGACAAGAATGGGCAAGCTGCCGAAACTGAGGCCGGCTGTGCGGCTGGTGGATGCTGTCAGTGAAACATTGAAGGAAGCCATATTCGAGGGAGCGTTGAAGCCTGGGCAGCAATTGAGCGTGCCCGAGCTTTCCCGCCAATTGGATGTCTCCCGCAGCCCGGTGCGCGAGGCGGTCCTCAACCTTGTCGCCAACGGCCTTGCGGTGGAGCAGCCTCGCAAGGGCGTGGTGGTGGTGACCATCGAGGCGAGCGAACTCCTGGAGATCCACCAGGTGCGGGAGTTCGCGGAGGCCCTGTCCGCCCGCCTGTGCGCCGAGCGCATCGACGACGCGCATGTCGCGCTCCTCCGTCAGATTCTGGACCAGCAGGCGGAAAGCGTCGAGCAGAACGACGCGGACGCCTATTTCAGCTCCAATGCCCAATTCCACGAACTGATCGGGAGGCAGGCCGGAAACCGGCGTCTCTATGACCTGCTCCAGACGCTGGAGGGGCAGATGCGCGTTGGCCTGAAGCGGGTGTCCGGCGACGTGGAGCAGCGTCGCCGCGCGCTCAACGAGCACCGGGAAATCCTCGAGGCCATTGCCCAGCGCAAGCCGGATGCCGCGGAGGCCCTCATGCGACGCCATATCTCCGCCACCAAGCTGCAGCTCGAAGCTTCGCTGACGTCCAAGCGCATACCCGCTCCCGGCGCTGCTCTGAAAATTCCGGAAAAGTATAGATAGAAGCTCTGCCGAAAGCTCTGGACCATTCCCGGTCCGAGGCAATGAAAGAAGGCATTTGCCGGTTGTCCTGGCGAGGTGGTTCGGCCGCGGGCCGGAGCCGCGCGGCTGCATCAAGCTCGCCACGGGAGCTGTTGCCCTCCAGTGGAGGGGGCTCCCTTCACCCCGGACACGGACCTATCTCGCGACGAGCGGACATTTGCTTTCCGAAAGCGGACGGAAGGCCGCGTTGCCAGGAACGACCTTGACGAGCTTCAAATAATCCCAAGGATACTTGGACTCGGCTGGCGACTTCACCTGCCAAATATACACGTCGTGTGTCATCATGTCATCTTCGCGCAGCTTGCCGTTTTCGGCGAACATGTCGTGGACTGGCAGCTCCCGCATCTTGGCGAGCACCGCCGCGGTGTCGTCAGTGTCAGCGGCCCTGACCGCGCGCAGATAGTGGCGGACCGCGGAGTAGAGACCCGCATGCGCCATGTTCGGCATCATTTTACGCTTGTCGAAGAAGCGCTTGGACCATGCGCGCGTTGCGTCGGTGCGATCCCAGTAGAAAGCATTCGTCAGACACATGCCCCGGGCGGTCTGAAGGACCAGGGCGTTGATGTCGCCGATGAATGCAAGAGCGCCCACCATTACCATTGACGTGTTGAGCCCGAATTCGACGGCCTGCTTGATTGAGTTGACCGTGTCCGCTCCGGCGCTGGCGAATGCGATGACGTCGGCGCCTGAGCCCTGCGCCTTCAGCAAAAAGGATGAAAAATCGTTGGTTCCGAAGGGATGCAGCGAATCGCTGAGCAGCTTGCCTCCCGCGTCGACGATGCCGATCTTGGCATCATCCCGCACCGAGCGACCACCCGCATAGTCCGCCGTGACGAAATACCATGATTTATGTCCCTGCCGTGTCACGGTATCGGCGGTAATTCGGGATGTCGCGTATGTATTATAGGTCCACTGGATCAGGTTAACCTGGCAATCCTCTTGAGACGGGCTGTTTTGACCGGATGCCGTGGCGATGACCAACTTGTTCATTGCCGGTGCCAGCTTCGAGACGGCGAGCGAGACAGAGGCGCCGGCAATGTCCGTCACCATGTCGACGCCTTCCCATTCCATCCAGCGCCGGGCAGTCGCCGTCGCGACATCGGCCTTGCTCTGGTGATCAGCGCTGACCAGCGAGATCTTGAAGTCAGGCTGCTCAGTTGCGATGAAATCATCGATGGCCATCTGCGCGGCAAGCACCGACCCAGGACCGACGAGGTCCGCAAATACGCTGCTCATGTCGGTGAGAATGCCAATTTTCACCTCGAAACCTGCAGCGTTTGCTGGGCCGCTCATCAGGCAGATGGTGGCAAAAGGGACGGGGTCAGGCAGCTGCGTTCCATCTCGGCGGGGCTGATATAGCCCAGAGCTAAGTGCAAGCGGCGGATTGTAGAGAACTCTATGTATCTGGCCAGGTCTCGTCGTGCCTCTGCCCTGGTGGCATAGATGCGATGATGGATCCGCTCGGTTCTCCGGGGGGAAGAAGCTCTCCATGGACGCAGTGTCCCAGCAGTCCCCCATTCGGCTCATGGATGGGGTGATGCCCGTGGCAGCGAGGACCGCCCGGTAGGCTTCAGTCGCTTGTCTGCCTGGCGGCCCTCGGCGCACTGGGCGCGGGCGGGTGGCGCGGACATCTGGAAGCCGACCATCCGCGTCACCTTCTGGGGCGCGATCGCCATGGCCGCGACCGCGGCCATCGGGACGCTGGTCGGTCACGCCGTCTCGGAACAGCCGATTGGCTCTCTCGTCACGCCGGGCGGCGGAGCCAGAGGCCACGTCGCCTCAACCGCACCGTCCGCACGCACGAATAGCGCCGCGAGGCCCAGGCAGCGAGCGAGGGCCGGCCCCTCGCTCGCCCCGCGCACCAGCAGCGCGGTCGCCCAGGCATCCGCGGCCATGCAAGTCTCGCCGAGCACGGTGACGGCGGAAAGATCATTGTCCAGCGGCGCGCCCCGGGACGGGTCCATCGTATGGGAGAGGATGCGGCCCGCAACCTCCACCCGGCGGCGATAATTCCCCGAGGTGGCGACGGCGGCGCCGGAGAGTTCCAGCACGCCGAGGATGTCCCGCGTGCCCTCAGACGGCCGCTCATGGGCGACCGTCCACGGCCGTCCATCCAGCTTCAGGCCTTCGGCGCGCATCTCGCCGTCGATGCCCACCAGCCAGGAGGAAAGCCCGGCCTCGCGCATCTCGCGGGCCAGTTCGTCCACGCCGAAGCCCTTGGCGATGCCGGCAAGGTCGAGCCGCAGGGGCGCCAGCCGGCGGGCGCGGCAGCCGGCCGGATCGAGTTGCAGGGTCTTCGGCGGCTCGAAGGACGGGCGGCCGGCGAGGGCGGCGATGCGCCCGCCATCGGGCTCGCGTGCCGCGCCGAAGCCCCACGCCTTGACCAGATCGCCGACGCCGATGTCGAAGGCGCCGCCCGACAGGCGGCCGATCTCAAGGGCGGTGGCGAGGACGTGCATCAGCGCGCGGGGAATATCGATCCACGCCCCGATGGCCGCGGCGTTCAGCCGTTCCAGATCGGAATCGGGCCGGAAGGTGGACATCTGCTGCTCCACCCGGTCGACTGCGCCCTGAAGCCGGCGGGTCAACGACGCTTCGTGCACGTCGCTGCCTGCAAAGAAGACGGCCGACCAGCGCGCCCCCATGGCGGGACCGCTCAGGGCATGGCGCCGGAGCGCCTTCGTCCCCATGGCGGGATCAGTAGACATCTTCGACATAGCGTCCGCTCGACTTGAGGGTGGGAAGGTCGAGGCCGAGCGGGCGCACCACGGGCTCCAGCGCGCGGGTCACGGCCTCGGCCATGTCGCGGCCGCCACAGACCAGGATCTGCGCGCCCTGCTTCATCAGCTCGCGCAGGCGCGGGGCATCGGCGGCGATGCGATCCTGCACATAGGCGCTGCCGTTCGGATCGCGTGAGAAGGCGGTGCGCAGCGTCGTGAGGCGCCGCTCGGCCAGATGCTGGGCCAGCTCGTGCTCATAGAGGAAGTCCGACGCGGCGCTCCGCCCGCCCCAATAGAGATGAACGGGTCGGCCCGCCGCATTGGCGCGCACAAAGCCGGCCAGCGGCCCGATGCCGGCCCCGGCGCCGATCAGGATGAGCGGCGCCCGCCCTTTCGCCGGACGGAAGGTCGGATTCTCGCGGATGAAGGCGTGGATGGTGGCGCCGGGCGCGAGCGCGTGCAGGAAGGTGGAGCACAGGCCGCCCTCGCGCAGCCGCACGCAGATTTCCAGCACGCCGTCGTGGGTGGAGGAGGCGAGCGAATAGAAGCGCGGCATCCCATCCCCAGGCTTCTCTTGTCCCGGCGGCACGATGCCCACGAGGTCGCCGGCCTCGAACGCCGGCAGCCGGCCGGGCGCGCCGGTGCGGGGATCAGACGGCGCCTGAAAACGCAGGATCGCCACCGGCGCGCCCACCGCCTCGCCGTAAAGCTCCCGCCCGGCGAGCACGAGGGGCGCTGTCTTCGGCGGCTCGGCCACATGGGTGAGCACGAGGTCGTGCCCCAGCACGTCCCCGAGATCGTGGCCCCACTGGGCGAATTCCTGCGCCGAGCGACGGTCCACCCGTTTCATGGGCAGAAGCTGCGGGCACCCCCGCGCGTCGAGCGCATCGGCGACCTCGCGGGCGAACCGGCAGAAATGCGGGAAGCTACGATCGCCGAAGCCCAGCACCGCCACCGCCGGCCTTCCCTGCAGGCGCGCGAGGCGGGGGAGGAAGTGCTTGGCCGATTGAGGTGCGGCACCCTCGCCATAGGTGGCGGCGAGGATCAGCAGGCGCGGGGCGGCGAGATGGGTCGCGGTCACGTCGTTCATTGCGGCGGTGTGGACCTTGTGCCCGGCAGCGGTGAGGGCCGCGTGCAGCGTGCCCGCAAAACCCCAGCTGGAATTGCCTTCGCTCCCCACCAGGATCACCGTGTCGGCCATCCGCGCCGGCACGTTGGGGGTGATCCGTGGCCGCGCCGTACGCCGGCGCAGCCACAGGATGAGGCCGGTCACCCCAAGCACCGGAACCGCCGCCGAGGCCAGGCCCAGCAAGAGCCCGAGCACCCAGGCGCCACGCCCGGTATGCAGCATGCTGATAAGGTCATTGACCCGCTCCAGCGCCGTCGCCGGGGTGAGGGCAAGCGTGGCGCCTGTGGCGGCATCGATAACCCTCTCGCCGTCGGCGGTGACGAGGGTGAAGACATCGGTCGGGTCGGCGGGATCGGGGAAGGAGAGCGCGCGCAGGTCCTGAAGCGTCACGGCCTTCAGCCCGGCAAGCGTGCCCACCGGAGCCGGCGCGCCACCGCTCGCGATGACGGCGGGGCTGGTGCCCTGCGCCTCGGGTATGAGGCCGAAGGTGCCGGCGGACATCCACAGGCCGGTGAGCGACGACAGCAGGAGGCCCACGGCGGCGAGGCGACCGAGTTCGCCGTGCCAGCGTTGCGCCGGGGTGCCGCGGATGGGCCGCAGCAGAGCGCCCGCGCCGCCCAGGCGGCGGGCGAGCAGAGCGAGGCCGGAGACGCTCAGGCCCAGCATGGCCAGCGCGCCGATGGCCGCCGCCACGCGGCCCGCATCGCCCGCGAGGAAGGAGCGGTGGAGATTGGTGAGGAAGCGGGTCGTTTCGGACACCGCGTAAGGTCCGAGCCCCGCGCCGGTGGCGGGGTCGATGCGCTCCACGCCGCGCGTGTCGCCATCGTCGAAGGCCGCGGTGAGGCTGCCGTCCGCCCGCAGCCGGATGGCGCTGACGCCGGGATGGCGGGCCGCGACCAGCGCGGCGAGGTCCGCGACGCTCACCTCAGCCGAGATCGCTGGTGCGACAAGGCGGTCAAGCGCCGGCTGTACGGACAGAACGGCTCCAGTGAGGGCGGTCACGGTGAGGGCGAGCGCCAGCACGATGCCGGGCAGGCCATGGAGGCGGCGAAGCATGGGGGTGTCCGGAGGTTTCAGAAGGTGACGGTGAAGGATTTTACATAGCCCTTGCCGGCGACGGGCTTGCCGGACGCGCTTGCGGCGAGCGGCGCCACCACCTCGGAGGGATTGTCCATGCCGTCCTCGACCGCCGTGTCCACATGGACCTTGTAACCGGCATCAATCATGGCGTCGGCGAGATCGAGGGTGATCTTCAGCGTCTTGCCGGAGCCGACGCTGGCGCCGGTGATGCCGTCGATCTCGGTGGCCCGTCCACCGGAGGCGCGCTGCCAGTCGGACAAATGGCGATAGTATTTCGCCTTGCCACCCGCCATCCACAGCGTGCCCTTGTAGGCGCCGGAAGCATCGGTGACGTAGAGCACCACATAGGCGCCGTTGCCGCCGTAGTTTTTCAGCGTGGTCTCGAATGTGACCTGCCGCGCCTCGGCGAGGACGGGCGAAAGCAGGGTGGTGGTGGCCGCCACGGCGGGAAGAACGAGCTTCATCTGACTATTCCTTTGAAAGAGCGGGACGTTCGGCCGGAGGTCACTGCACCTCGACCTTGGGCCGGGCCTTGCCCTGGAACAGGCCGTTGTCCGGGATCGGGGCAGCGGGATCGGCCGGGCCATTCTGCGGAACCGC
>NCHM01000074.1 GCA_002257205.1 Rhizobiales bacterium 24-66-13
GGCTGAAACAAACTGATACAGAAGCGATACGCGGCGTGACGCGCCGCGCGCTATCGCTCTCCCGTACCGGAATCACCAGCGGACGGGTTGAGGCATGGGGCGCCATTTTCTGCGGAAAGCCGTCTTCGGCCTGTGCGGGCTTCTCGCCGGCCCGGCGCTGTTCGGCCCCGCTGTGGCCCACGAAGGCCACGACCACGGTGCGCCCCCACCGCCCCCTGTGACGACGCTCGCCCCCCGCGCCGAGGCGGCCTCCGCTGATTTCGAGCTGGTGGCGGTGCTGCGCGACGGCACCCTCACCATCCACCTCGACCGCTTCTCCGACAACGCCCCGGTGGAAGGCGCCACCATCGAGGTGGACACGCCCGAAGGATCGCGGACCGCGAAGTCCGCGGGGCCGGGCGCCTATGTGCTGCCGGGTCCCTTCGCTGATAGGCCGGGCGCGCACGACCTCGCCTTCACCGTTACGGCCGGCGACGCAGTGGACGTTCTTGCCGCCACCTTGACCATACCCGCCGCTCCGACATCGTCCGAGACGCAAGCGCCGGCGATGCTGGCGCAGCTCGGCGGGCTGCGAACCGACCTCCTCGCGGGCATTCTGGCGGGCCTCCTCATCGGTTTCCTGGCCGGAGCGCTGGTCATGTCCCGGCGGCGGGCGGGCGCGCTCCTCGTCCTCGGATCGCTCGGCGTCGCTCTGATCGGCGTCCCTCAGGGTGCATGGGCGGCGGGCATGCAGCCACCCGCCAGAGATGCTGCCCAGCGCCTCCCCGACGGCTCGGTGATCGTGCCCAAGCCGACCCAGCGCATCCTCGGCGTGCGCACCCTGGTGACCGCTGCCGGCACCTTTGCCGGCACGGTGGAACTGCCTGGCCGCGTGGTGCCGGACGCCAATGCGAGCGGCCTCGTCCAGACCGCGGTGGGCGGACGCCTCGCCCCGCCGGAGGGGGGCTTCAAGCCGCTCGGCACGAAGGTCGCGGCTGGCGAGCTCCTCGCCTATGTGCATCCGCCCATCGGCGCCTCCGATCTCAAGGATCTGGAGCAGCAGGGCTACGAGCTGGACCAGCAGATCGCTATCGTGAAGCGGCGCTACGAGCGGCTCTCGGCCATCCCGAACGCCGTCACCCGCCGCGAGGTGGAGGAAGCGGAAATCGAGCTGAAGGGGCTCCAGACCCGCCGCGCCAGGCTGGAACGGGTGCAGCGTGAGCCGGAGGCCCTGCGCGCGCCGGTGTCCGGCGTCATCGCCGCCGCCGATGCGGTCGCGGGGCAGATGGCGGACCCGAATACGGTGGTGTTCCGCATCGTCGATCCCGGCCGGCTGTGGGTGGAGGCGCTCGGCTTCTCGCCGGATGCCGGGCTGTCCGGTGCCACAGGACGCCTGCCCGACGGGCGGACCGTGGCGCTCGCCTTTGTGGGTGCGGGGATATCCGACCGGGCCCAGGCACTTCCCCTCCTGTTTTCTGTCGCCTCGAATACCGGGGAGCTGCGCCCCGGCCAGTTCCTGACAGTCTTCGCGGAGGCCGGCGCCCCGCGCACGGGCATCGCCATCCCTCGCTCGGCGGTGGTGCGCGGGGCGAACGGCCAGCCCATCGTCTATGAGCACGTCAGCGCCGAGCGCTTCATGCCGCGCGAGGTGAAGACGGCGCCCCTCGACGCGTCCCGCGTGCTGGTGCTGGCGGGTCTCGCGCCCGGACGCCGCATCGTGACCGATGGCGCCGAACTCCTCGACCAGATCCGCTGAGGCCGGCGATGTTCACGGTCCTCGTCACCCAGTCCCTGCGCAACCGATTGCTGGTGCTCGCGCTCGCGCTCGTGCTGGTGGTCTACGGCGCCTATGCGGTCACGCGGCTGCCGGTGGACGTGCTGCCGGACCTCAACCGGCCCACCGTCACCATCATGACGGAGGCGGAAGGCCTCGCCCCCGCCGAAGTGGAGCAACTCGTCACCTTCCCGCTGGAAACGGCCATGAACGGCCTGCCCGGCCTCGTCCGCCTGCGCTCGGTCTCAGGGGTGGGGCTCTCGGTCATCTACGTGGAATTCGACTTCGGCACCGACATCTTCCGCAACCGCCAGCAGATCGCCGAGCGCCTCACTTTGGTGCGGGACCGGCTCCCGGCGAACGTCGCCCCGCAGATGGGCCCCATCAGCTCCATCATGGGCCAGGTCCTGATGTTCGCCGTCACCAGCGACACCGCCACGCCCATGGCCGTGCGGGAGGCGGCGGACTTCGTCATCCGCCCGCGCCTGCTCGCCATTCCCGGCATCGCGCAGGTCATTCCCATGGGCGGGGAGGTGCGGCAGTTCCGCGTCGCGCCGGATGTTTCCGCCATGCGCGCCTACGGCATCACGCTCGATGCGCTGGAAAAGGCGCTCGCCCAATTCGGCACCAATTCCGGCGGCGGCTTCGCCGATCAGGGCGGCCGGGAATTCCTCATCCGCAACATCGCCCGCACCCTCAGCCTCGATGACCTGAAAAACCTCGTCCTGCCGCGTCCCGCCGGCGGCAGCGTCTTCCTCCACCAGATCGCGCAGGTGGACTTCGCGGCGCGGCTGAAGCGCGGCGATGCCGGCTATATGGGCGAGCCCGCCGTCATCTTCTCGGTGGAGAAGCAGCCGGAGGCGGACACCCTCGCCCTCACCGGTGCAGTGGAAGAGGCGGTGGCCGACCTCAACCGCA
This sequence comes from Rhizobiales bacterium 24-66-13, assembly GCA_002257205.1. GTDB lineage: Bacteria > Pseudomonadota > Alphaproteobacteria > Rhizobiales > Xanthobacteraceae > NCEH01. The sequence goes on from NCHM01000074.1 coordinate 2,672, forward strand.
CGCTGCCCGACGGCATCCGCATCTCACCGCCGGTATTCCGTCAGGCGGACTTCATCGCCGCCTCCATCGGCAATGTGGAGAAGGTGCTGCTGGAAGCCATGGCGGTGGTGGCCGTGGTGCTGTTCCTGTTCCTTCTCAACTGGCGCACAACCCTCATTTCGCTCACCGCCATCCCGGTGTCGATCCTGGCCACCGCCATCGTGTTCCACGCCTTCGGCCTCTCCATCAACACCATGACGCTGGGTGGCCTCGCCATCGCCATCGGCGAACTGGTGGACGATGCTGTGGTGGATGTGGAGAACATCTTCCGCCGGCTGCGCGAGAATGCCGCCGCAGCCGTGCCCCGTCCCGTGTTCGATGTGGTGGTGGCGGCGAGCCGGGAGGTGCGCTCCGGCATCGTCTACGCGACCCTCATCATCGTATTGGTGTTCGTGCCACTGTTCGCCCTGCCGGGCATTGAGGGGCGGCTGTTCGCCCCGCTGGGGCAGGCCTATATCGTCTCGATCCTCGCGAGCCTTCTGACCTCCATCACACTCACGCCGGTGCTCGCCTTCTATCTGCTGCCGGCCCTCAGCCGCCATGCGGACAGGGACGGCGCGCTGGTGCGGATGCTGAAGGGTGGCTACGCGGCGTTGCTCTCCACCGCCTTCCGCCACCAACGCTTGGTGATGGCGGGAACCGCCCTCCTGTTCGTCGCCGCGCTGGCCGCCGCCGCGGGCCTGCCGCGCGCCTTCCTGCCGCCATTCAACGAAGGCTCGCTCACCATTTCCATGTCGTTCCGGCCCGGCCTTTCGCTGGCCGAGAGCCACCGCATGGGCCTGCTGGCCGAGAAGCTCATCCTGGAGGTGCCGGAGGTGAAGGCCGTTGGCCGGCGCACCGGGCGGGCGGAGCTGGACGAACATGCGGAGGGCGTGCATGCCTCCGAGATCGAGGTGGACCTTTCCCCCTCCCCCCGCAGCCGGGCCGAGATCACCGCCGATATCCGCGACCGCCTCGCCGTCCTGCCGGCGTCCTTCAACCTGGGCCAGCCTATCTCCCACCGGCTGGACCACATGCTCTCCGGCGTGCGGGCCGAGATCGCCCTGAAGCTGTTCGGCGACGACATCGACACCCTGCGCGCCACGGCTGAAAGCCTGCGCCAGGCCCTCGCCGCCATTCCCGGCCTCGTCGACCTGCAGGTGGAGCGGCAGGTGCGGGTGCCGGAGGTGACGGTGCGCGTGGATTACGGCCGCGCCGCCCTCCACGGCCTTCAGCCCGCCCAGGTGACCGACGCGCTGGCGCGGCTCTCCAACGGGCGCGTGGTCTCGACCCTCGTGGACGGCAACCGGCGCTTCGACCTGATCGTCCGTCTGCCGGATGCAACGCGCAGTGCCGAGGGGCTGGCCCGCCTCCTTATCGAGACGCCATCCGGCTGGGTGCCCCTTTCCGAAGTGGCGGACGTGAAGGAGACGGACGGCCCGAACCAGATCCTGCGCGAGGGCGGGCGCCGGCGCATCGTCGTGCTCGCCAACACCTCCGGCGGGCGCGACACGGCGGCCATCATCGCCGACATGCGCGGCGTGATCGCTGCGACGGCGCTGCCGGCCGGCATGTCCACGAGCCTGGAGGGGACCTTCGCGGCGCAGGAGGAGTCCATGCGCACCATCGGCGCGCTCGCGGCGGTGTCGCTGCTCCTGGTCTTCGCCCTCCTCTACAGCCGCTACCGCTCGGCGCTGTTCGCGCTGGTCATCATGGGCAGCGTGCCGCTCGCCCTCATCGGCGCGGTGGTGGCCCTGTGGCTGGCCGGGCAGCCGCTCTCGGTGGCGAGCATGATCGGCTTCGTCACGCTCACCGGCATCGCCGCGCGCAACGGCATCCTGAAGATCAGCCACATCATCAACCTCGCCATCGCCGAGGGCCTGCCGTTCGGCCCGGCCCTCGTGGCGCGCGGAAGCCTGGAGCGGCTCACCCCCGTGCTGATGACGGCCGCCTCCGCCGGTATCGCCTTGTTGCCGCTCATGAGCGGGGCCGAAGTGCCGGGCAAGGAGATCCTCCACCCGGTGGCCGTCACCATTTTCGGCGGCCTCGTCAGCGCCACGCTGCTCGATGCCGTGCTCACCCCCGTCCTCGTCCTTGCTTACGGCCGCCGCCCGCTGGAGCGGCTGGTGGCGGCGGTGGGCGAAACCAGCCCCACCCCAGCCGCCGCCCGTGCGGATGCCTTTTGATCGGAGCCCGACATGATCTTCCGCCCTCTTGCGCCAGCCCTTCTCGTCCTCCCCCTGCTCGCGACGCCGCTCCTCGCCCACGAGCCCAGCACCGGCCCCAACGGCGGCGTGCGCGTGGATGCCGGGCATTATCATGCGGAACTGGTGGCCGATGGGACACCTGCCGTCTCGCTCTATCTCAGCGACGGCTCCGACAAGCCGGTTCCGGCCGACGGTTTCAAGGCCAATGCCATCCTGGTGGTGGACGGCAAGGCCCAGCGCTTCTCCCTGACGCCCGTCGGCGGCAGCCGGCTGGCCGGGACTGCCCCGGTCGCCGTGCCCAAGGGTGTGAAGGGCGCCGTCCAGCTCACCGCACCGGATGGCGCCACGGCCCAGGCGAAATACTGAACTCAATCCCTGCCTCGCCTCGTCTCCCGGCGACGCACCCAGGAAGCCGACCATGACCGAACCTAAGCACCTGTCCTCCGTGTCCCGCCGCACCGTCCTCGCGGGTGGCGCCGCTGCCGGCGCGCTCGCCCTCTCCGGCGGATGGAGTCGCGTCCTCGCCGCCCCGCTCATCACCGTGGAGAGCCTCACAATCGACGTGAACGGCAAGGCGGCCAAGGTCTTCGCCGTCAAGGGCCCGACCGGCGAAGGCATCTTCGCGAAGGCGGGCGAGCGCCTCGCCGGCGCGGTGCTCAATGCCTCGCAGGCACCGGCGGTGATGCACTGGCACGGTCAGATCTTCGCCCCGACGGACCAGGATCGCGCCCGCCCCGACGGCGGCGAACTCGCGCCCGGCGGGACGGACCAAGTGGACTTTCTGCTCACGCCCGGCACCCACTGGATGCATTCCCATACGCTGAACGAGCAGCAATTGCTCGCCGCCCCCCTCGTCACCCGCGAGGCGGATGCGGGCGAGGCGCAGGACGTGGTGGTGATGCTGCACGATTTCTCATTCCGCAGCCCGGAGGAGATCCTTGCCAGCCTCGGCGGAGCGAACGCCCATGGCGGCCACGGGGCTCACGGAGCGCCCCAGCCCACGCCGGGCATGGCAGGGATGGCGATGCCGGGAATGACCCATGCCGGCCACGGCATGGGCGCGATGGATGGCGTGGGCGGCGGGATGATGGCGACGGGCCAGAACGCCGGCCACATGGGTCACGGAATGGGCGCGGGAATGGGTGGCGGCATGATGGCCCACGCCAACGACGTCGACTATGACGCCTTCCTCGCCAACCGCCGCACCCTTGCCGATCCCGAGGTGGTGAAGGTGGAGACGGGCGGAAAGGTGCGGCTGCGCATCATCAACGGCGGCACCGCCACGGCCTTCTTCATCAGCGTGCCCGGCCTGAAGCCGCGCTGCGTCGCGGTGGACGGCTCTCCCTGCGTCCCCGTCGAGGCGGAGGCCTTTCCGTTGGCCCAGGGGCAGCGCATCGACCTGCTCGTGGATATTCCGGCGGGCGGAGGAGCCTTCCCCGTACTGGCGCAGGTAGAGGCCTCACCCCGGCGGACCGGCTTGGTCCTGGCCACGGCCGGGGCTTCTGTCGCGCGCGTTGCCGAGACCGCGGACCGCCCGCAGGGCCTGCTCGACCTCGCGTTCGAAGGGCGCCTTTCCGCCGGGAAGCCGATTGCGCAGCGCAAGGCGGACAAGGTCTTCCCCATCATGCTCGGCGAGGAGGCGGGCTATCGCTGGACCATCAACGGCCGCACCTATGGTGAGGCAAGCCCCTTCGCCGTCAGCCCTGGCGAGCGGGTGGAGATGACCTTCATGAACCCCACCACCATGAGCCATCCCATGCACCTGCACGGCCACCATTTCCAGGTGGTGGGCATCGGCGGGCGCCGGATCGCAGGCGCGGTGCGCGACACGGTGATGGTGCCGCCGCACATGCCCGTCACCATTGCCTTCGACGCGGGGCCGAAGGGCGAATGGTTCCTGCACTGCCACCACCTCTACCACATGGCCACGGGCATGATGGCGGTGGTGAAGATAGCTTGATCCCGCAGAGGAGAGACCGTCATGTACTACGATCAAATGATGGGCGGCGGCATGTGGGGGATGTGGCTCTTCGGCGTCCTCGTCCTGGCGCTGGTCGTGCTCGGCATCGCGGCGTTCATCAAGTATCTCGGGCGCTGACGGCGGAGCACCGCCCGGACAGGATGAGGCTTGCGCAATGAAGACCGGCATCGCCTTCGGCCTGCTCTCCGCCGGACTGTTCGGCGCGAGCACGCCGCTCGCCAAGCAACTCCTGGGCGCCGTCGATCCCTGGATGATGGCCGGGCTGCTTTATCTCGGGGCCGGCGCTGGCCTCGCCGCCGCCCATCTCTTCCGGGTGGCGCTCCGGCTTCCCGCCGTGGAGGCGCCGCTGCGACGGGCGGACATGCCATGGCTCGCGCTGGTGATCCTCGCCGGCGGCGTCCTCGGCCCGCTGCTGCTCATGTTCGGGCTTGCCCGGACCGACGCTACGAGCGCTTCCCTTCTGCTCAATCTGGAAGGTGTGGCGACCATGGCCATCGCCTGGATCGCCTTCCGGGAGAATGTAGACAGGCGTCTCCTATTCGGGGCATTTGCCATCCTGCTCGGCGCGATGGTTCTGTCCTGGCAGGGGCGGGCGACGGTCGATCTCGGCGCCGTACTGATCGCGGCCGCGTGCCTGTGCTGGGGTCTCGACAACAATCTGACCCGTAAGCTGTCGTCTGCCGATCCCGTGCAGATCGCCATGCTGAAGGGCCTGATCGCCGGAACCATCAACCTGCTCATTGCCCTTGGCCACGGCGCGGCCTTCCCGTCAGCGGGGGACGTGACCGCAGCCGCAGTGGTGGGCTTCTTCGGCTACGGCGTCAGCCTCGCCTTGTTCGTGCTCGCGCTGCGCCATCTCGGCACGGCGCGGACCGGCGCCTATTTCTCGCTGGCGCCGTTCGTGGGGGCTATTCTGGCCATCGTCTTGCTCGGCGAGGCCTTCACGCTCCAACTCTTGATCGCGGGCCTCCTTATGGGGCTTGGCCTGTGGCTGCACCTCTCCGAGCGGCACGACCACGAGCATACGCACGAAGGGTTGGAGCACGAGCACAGCCACCGTCACGACGCGCACCACCAGCACGACCATCATCCCGGCGCACCGGCCGGCGAGCCGCACGCCCACTGGCACCGGCATGCGCCCATGGTGCATCGGCACCCGCACTACCCGGACATCCACCACCGCCACGGGCACGCTCCCCGTGGATGACGCGCGACACACCTGAAAATTCTTGCGGATCGACGGTTTGTCTTGCGGGTTTCATGTGGAATGCCCGCAATGGTGACGACGGTGACACTTCTCGCGAATCCGATCCCGCCGCCCGTGATTTAGTCCTTGCCATCCGGACGCACCAGCTCTTCGTGGCTTTCGCCCAGCGCCTGGGCCAGCTCGTAAAGGGTGATGACGGTGGGGTTGCGCCGACCGCGTTCCAGACCGCTGATGAATTGCTGGCTGAAGCCGGAGCGCGCCTCGACATCCTCCTGCGTCGGGCCTTTCTCCTGACGCAGGCGCGCGAAGTTCCGGCCGACCAGCTTGCGCATATCCATGCGCAGACGGATCGCAATTTATACACTTTGAACTTATCAACCTAGCGGGTTAGCGGGCGGCAATGCCGATGCCAATCGATCATCGAGCGGCACCGGGAATGCTCCGAGCTCGCGGGCTCGCTTCACCATCCGCCGTGGTCTAGAGGGGACGAAAGCTGCGCCAGGCATGGAAACGGAGGGACATGACCGACGCGTTTGCAGACACCGTCCCAATCGCTCCCGAGCTCACCGACTACGACCGGGCGCACATCAAGCTCTACGCGCGCCTGCTCGATGCAACGGCGGATGGCGCCGGCTGGGAGGAGGTCGTCTCGGTGCTGTTCGGCATCGAGGTGGCGCATGAGCCCGAACGCGCCCGTCATGTCCATGACAGCCATTTGGCGCGGACCCGATGGGCTTGGCGAGTTGATGGGCCGGGCTCGGACCTCGGCCGGCCGCAAGTCCGCCCATAGAGGGATAGTCGAGGCGCTCGAAGGCAGCAATGCGCTGGTGCCGTACCTCAAACTGGTCGACCTGACCCTCTCCGTCCGAGGCGACTTCACCGCTAAAGGCTGGGAGGACGACACTCTGCCTCACGTCTCTGAAGTCGTGGATCACTTCGCCGACGGCGAGGAGATCGGCGATCTGGCCGTCGCGTTTCTGACATGGCCGGAAGAAGTCGAGCTGATCGCCGCCGACGTCGCCTATGCGCCTCGCACCGACAATGTCTTTAGCTTCCCGCAAGCTGAACCGAAGGTTCACATCCGACTCGGCTCGATCCATTCGGTCAAAGGCGAGACCACGCCGCGACGCTGGTGTTCGATACCTTCTTTCACGCGCACCACCTCGATGAGCTGAAGCCGTTGCTGCTCGGATCCCGGGTCGGGCGGCTTCAAGAACAAGAAGAAGGGACGCCGCTGCTGGAGGGTCCCCGTCTCCTCGGCAGGCTGAAGCTGCACTACGTCGCCATGACCCGGCCCTCGCATCTCCTATGCGTGGCGATGCGGAAAGACGCTTTCGTGTTGGAAGAGCTCGCAGTCCTCCAGGCCATGGGGTGGGCTATTATCGACTGTTGCACCGCGTATGCGGGTTCAACACCAGACCTTCCCAACGTCGCCGGCGGGTCAGCAACGGACAAACAGCGTTTGCGACCACAGGAGGAGACGCGATGATTCGCGGCCCTCTGGGAGCAGCAAGCGGAGATTCCTGACCCCTTCGATCTGCAGTGCAGGAATCGCTGCGGCCCGATCAATCGTCATCGTCCCGGTCGGGAACCCGCTCAAGACGTGCGGGGTCGAACTTCGCCTTCAGGCGCGCGCCCTGCGCGTTGGTGGCGCGGACCTTGTAGCAGCCGTCGTCGGAACGGATGGAGAGCACCGTCCAGCCCTCCGCCTCCAGCTTCTTCTGCAGTGCCTCGCGCGGCTGCCACTCGGCCAGCGGCACGTTGCAGTCACGGTCAGCCGCAGCCGGCGTCGCGGCCAGAGCGAGGCAGGCCGCAGCGAGCCACAATGCGTACCCTGGGCATCTCACCGCGCATCCTCCTTTCGCCCCGCCCCCATGAGACGCACGCCAAGCTGACAACCAGCTGAACGCAGCGGTAGATTCCCTCGCCCCTTCCGCCTCCGGCCACGCTAGATTGGCACGCAGCGCGCCGAGGTGACAGATGCGTATCCTCCTCATCGAAGACGATCCCGTCCTGGGCATGGCCGTGCGCGACCAGATCCTCGCGGACGGGCACGGCGCCGACTGGGTGACGCGCCTCGCCGATGCCGCCGATGCCGTCCATGCCGCCGCCTTCGACCTGATCCTCCTCGATTTGATGCTGCCCGACGGGCGCGGCTCCGATTTCCTCAGGAAGCTGCGCAGCGCCGGCAACGCGACGCCGGTCATGGTGCTCACCGCGCGCGACCAGATCTCCGACCGCATCGCCGCCCTGGACGTTGGGGCCGACGATTATCTGGTGAAGCCGTTCGACCTGTTCGAGCTGTCCGCGCGTATCCGCGCGGTAGGCCGGCGCTATGCCGGCAATCCCAACCCGCTGGTCACGCTCGGCGACATCGAGGTGGACCTTGCCGCCCGCTCGGTGCGGCGCGCCGGGCAAACGATTGCCCTAACGGCGCGGGAATGGGCGCTGTTCGACGCCTTCGTGCAGCGGCCGCACCAGCTCATGTCGAAGCCGCAGCTGGAGGAGCGGCTCTATTCCTTCGATGCGGAAGTGGAGAGCAATACCATCGAGGTCTATGTGGGCCGCCTGCGCAAGAAGCTGGGGGCCGACGTGATCGAGACCGTGCGCGGCATGGGCTATCGCCTCGGCACGCCGGGAGGCGGCGCATGAGCGGACGCTGGAGCCTGCGCCGGCGCCTCGGCCTGTGGCTCGCCGCGTCGGTGGCGACGCTATGGCTTGCCGCGGCCACCGTGGCGGGGCTGGTTCTGCGGCACGAGATCGACGAGGTGTTCGACAGCGCCCTCCAGGAGGTGGCCCAGCGGGTGCTGCCGCTCGCCTATTCCGAACTGCTGGCCCGCGAGGACGGCGCCAGCGCCCAGCACATGCCGCCCGTGGGCCCGCATCGGGAATACATCACCTATATGGTGCGCGATGGCGAAGGCCGCGTGCTGCTCCAGTCCAGCGACGCGGAGCAGATGGCGATTCCCGCCGGCCTCGCCCCCGGCTTTCACACTACCGCCCGCCTGCGCACCTACACGGAAGCGGCGGTGCGGGGCACCATCATCGTCACCACGGCCGAGGAACTGGACCATCGCGCCGCCGCGGTGCGGCGGGCGGGGATGGCGCTGATCTGGCCGCTCGTGGCGCTGGTGCCCATCGCCCTCGCAGGGGTCTGGCTCACCCTTCGCCTCACCCTCAGGCCGGTGCTCGCCTTCCGCCAGGCCATCGCGGAACGCGGGCGGGGCAACCTTGCGCCGGTGCCCGAACAGGGACTGCCCGAGGAGATGGCGCCCGTCGCTGGCGCGGTGAATGCGCTCATGGACCGGCTGCGCGGTGCGCTGGAGGCGGAGCGCGGCTTTGCCGCCAACAGCGCCCATGAGCTGCGCACCCCCATCGCCGCGGCCCTGGCGCAAACCCAACGCCTCATGGCCGAGCTGCCCGAAGGACCGGCGCAGGAGCGGGCACGCACCATTGCGGGGGCGCTGCGCCGCCTCTCGCGCCTGTCCGAGAAGCTGTTGCAGCTCGCCAAGGCAGAAGGCGCCGGCCTCCTCGCCGAGGCGCCGGCCCCGCGCCATGTCATTGACGACCTCGACCGCCAGAGCGCGCGGGCCGGCGACATTGCCTTGACCATCGCGGCGGACGGTGGCCCCGTTAGCGACCTTGACCCCGACGCCTTCGCCGTGCTCGCGCGCAACCTCATCGAGAATGCGCTGAAGCACGGAACGCCCGACACGCCCGTCCATGTCCGCCTGGATGCGGACCGGCTCGAAATCTCCAACCACGGCGCCGCCGTGCCCGCCGAACGGCTCGCCATGCTGTTGCGCCCGTTTGAGCGCGGGCCGACCGGGGCGGACGGCTCCGGCCTCGGCCTCGCCATCGCCGCCGCCATCTGCCGCGGCGCGGGGCTCACTTTGGAGATTGCCTCGCCGATCCCGGGCGCGGCGGACGGCTTCAGCGCCATCGTGCGCTTTCCAAAGGCATTCCGATCCTGACGGGAAGCTGAACGCGAACCCGCGTCCGCTTCAGGGAGCTGTCAGGTTCAGGCGCGAGGGTGCCGGCGTCATCGCTTGCCTGATGACGTGCCGGGAGGCTCCCATGAAGACGCGCACCCTGATCGGAACGGCCCTTCTCCT
>NCHM01000711.1 GCA_002257205.1 Rhizobiales bacterium 24-66-13
AGCGGTTCGCAGGCGCGGTTCGACGGGATGCGCGTGGCTCGCACGCCGCCCCGCGCGCCACATGGCCCCCAGCGCGCGCGTTGCGCGCCGGGGCAAAGGCGCCAGGATGAACCGTGCAAATCCAAGAAGGGCTGGCTGAAAAAGAAAAGGCCGGGCATTTGCCCGGCCTTTGTCTATTTTACGGATCATAATTGACGATACCGGACGCCGTGTCTCAGTGCGGCAGCGGCGCTTCGCCGGGCACCAAAATATCCAGCACCTGCTTCAGATCGGTGACCTGCGCTTCGGCACGCTGGCGCGCTTCGTCGGTGCGGGCGTCGGCGATGTCTTCCTGCGCGTCCTTGATCAGCTGGCGCAGCATCTCCGGCTTGATCTCTTCCACCGGAACCGCGCGCTCGGCGAGCACGGTGAGGCCGGTGGGGTTCACCTCGGCCAAGCCGCCGCGCACGAACAGGCGCTTGGCGCCGCCGTCGGCGTGAATGGTCAGGATGCCGGGGCGCAAGGTGGCGATGAACGGCGCGTGGCCGGCCATGACGCCGAAATCGCCTTCGCTACCGGGCACGCCCACTTCCTGCACCTGGCCGGAAAAGAGCAGCTTCTCGGGCGAGACAAGCTCAAAGGGGAAGGTGGCCATCTGTGTGTCTCCGACCGCGCGGGCCTTTGATGCGTGCGATGCCGACCCCGTATCCGCGTGTGCGGAGGTGGGATCGGCCTCTCTCAACCTTCAGGCCCGCAGGCTCCGGCAGTTAAAATCAGGCGGCGGCGGCCGCCATCTTCTTACCCTTCTCGACGGCTTCCTCGATGGTGCCCACCATGTAGAAGGCGCCTTCCGGCAGGTGGTCATACTTGCCTTCCACCAAGCCCTTGAAGCCCTTGATGGTGTCGGCGAGGTCGACCAGCTTGCCGGGCGAGCCGGTGAACACTTCGGCCACGTGGAACGGCTGGCTGAGGAAGCGCTCGATCTTGCGGGCGCGCGACACCACCGTCTTGTCCTCTTCGCTCAGCTCGTCCATGCCGAGAATGGCGATGATGTCCTGGAGCGACTTGTAGCGCTGAAGGGTCTGCTGAACCTGACGGGCGACGTTGTAATGCTCGTCGCCGATCACCAGCGGGGAGAGAATGCGCGAGGTGCTATCCAGCGGATCCACCGCCGGATAGATGCCCTTTTCCGCGATCGAGCGCGACAGAACGGTGGTCGCGTCCAGATGGGCGAACGAGGCGGCCGGCGCCGGGTCGGTCAGATCGTCGGCGGGCACGTAAATGGCCTGCACCGAGGTGATCGAGCCCTTGGTGGTGGTGGTGATGCGCTCCTGCAGCGCGCCCATGTCGGT
>NCHM01000075.1 GCA_002257205.1 Rhizobiales bacterium 24-66-13
GACACCTTCTTGCCGTTGATGAAGAAGGTGGGGGTGGAATCGACGCCGAGTTCCTTGTTGCCATATTGCGTGCCGGCCTGGATCTTCTCCGCCAGCTCCTTGTCGCTCAGGCACTTCTCGAAATCGGTTTCGCTCATGCCCGCCTGCTTGGCGACGCGCATCAGCCCCTCGGCCGGATTGTTGCCGAACGCCCAGCTGCGCTGGGTTTCGAACAGCGAGGAGACCATGGGGAAATATTTGTCGCTCGGCATGCAGCGCGCCAGCATGAAGGCGGCGGTGGCGACCGGATCGAACGGGAATTCCCGCAGGATGTACCGCACCTTGCCGGTGTCGATGTATTTTTCCTTCAGCTCCGGGAAAGTGCCGGTGTGGAACGCCGCGCAATGGCTGCAGGTGAGCGAGGCATATTCGATGATGGTCACGGGCGCGTCCGCCTTGCCCATGGCCTGTTCAGGCAGCGGGGTGGCGGCGGGTGCGTTGAGCTTGAGCGGGTCGACGGTCTGGCCCTGGGCCGGGCTCTGGGCCTGCGCCGCACCCGAAAGGCCCGGCAGCATCCCGGACAGCTGGAGCAGGGGGCCGGCGAGCGCGACGCTCAGGGCGAACTGGCCCACGCCCAGCAGGAAACGGCGACGATGAAGCGACATGGAAATCTCCGGGAAAGGGCCTTCGCGTTCTAGGGAGCGCGCTAGCATGGCGAGGGTAGGGCGCCAATCCCCTCGTGCCCTCGGGGCGATCAAGATTTCCGGCGCTCGCGCCGCACCAGCGCGCCGAGGCGGGCCAAAGCGGCGCCCAGCGCCTCGTCCTCGAACGGGCCGAGCGTACCGCGAACCTGCGCCAGAATCTCCGGATCGGGCGCGACGCGCGGCGGCGGGCCTTGATGGCGCTGCGGCACCGGGCCCTGGCGCAGCACCAGCCGGCCGACGCAGCGCCAGCCGAAATAAGCGTTGATACGGTCGATCACCACCGGCGCGGCATATTGCAGCTCGATGGCATAGGCCCCTTCCACCCGCACCACCAAAGTCGCCGGCTCGCTGGCCTGGCGGGCATCCTGGCGCGGCCATTGCAGCTTCACCGGGGTCGAGCGCGGGGCGAGCGCGGGGCCGACGATCTCGTCCCAATGGGTCACGATTTCCACCGCCGAAAAGCCCGCCTTGCCGCACAGGTCGGCGATGGACGGCCCCACCAGATCGGCGAGGGGGCGGGCGGCCGGTCGCCGCTTCCAGGGGGATTTGATGGCGGGATCTTCCGTCATGGCTGCGGGCGTGTGATGGCACGCGGGGTGAAGGTGCGCGCGTGGTGGAGGTGCGCGGTTAAAAGGTGCACGGTGGAAGGCGCGCGTGCCGGGCGTTCGCCCCCTTGCGGGCGGCGCGCGGCCCCGGCACGGTGGCGCCATGGACGACGCCACCCTATCAGCCCCGCGCCCGCGCAAGAAGACCGCCGCGCCGGCCGCCCCCGCTAAAGTGATTCCCGCGAAAGTGAAGCCTGCGCAAGTGACGCCTGCGCAAGTGAAGCCTGCGCAAGTGAAGCCCGTGAAAGTGAAGCCCGTGAAAGTCGCCGGGGCGAACACGACAGGCGCAAAGGCCACCCGCGCGAAAAGCGCGCCGCCGCAAGGTGCCGGTGTGAAAAGCGCGCCAGCGCGCGGGCGCCGGGCGAAAAACGCGCTCCTGGAAGTCGCTGGCGCGGCAGCGACGGGGGCGGAAGTCACAAGAGGCGACGTCGTGGGCGGGGCTGCCGGCATCGCGGGAGAATCGGCGGCTCCGGCCGTCCCGTCGGGCGCCATCGCCGCCGCCTTGCTCGCCTGGTACGACCGCCACCGCCGCCGCCTGCCCTGGCGCGCGGAAGGCGGGCGGCTTGGCGACCCCTATCATGTGTTCCTGTCCGAAATCATGCTCCAGCAGACCACGGTGAAGGCGGTGGGGCCTTATTTCACCGCCTTCCTCGCCCGCTGGCCGCGCGTGGCGGATCTGGCGGCCGCGCCGTTGGAAGAGGTGCTCTCCGCCTGGGCGGGGCTCGGCTATTATGCCCGCGCGCGCAATCTGCACGCCTGCGCCAAGGCGGTGGTGGCGCGCCACGGCGGCGAATTTCCCGCCGATGAGGCCGCGCTGCTCGACCTGCCCGGCATCGGCCCCTATACGGCGGCCGCCATCGCCGCGATCGCGTTCGATCTCCCGGCAAGCCCGGTGGACGGCAATATCGAGCGGGTGGTCAGCCGGCTTTATGCCGTCGACGCGCCCTTGCCCAAATCCAAGCCGCGCATCAAGGCGCTCGCCGCCGCGCTGACGCCCCACGCGCGGCCGGGCGATTTCGCGCAAGGCATGATGGATCTCGGCGCCACCCTCTGCACCCCACGTTCGCCCGCCTGCGTGCTGTGTCCGCTCTGCGCGCCCTGCCTCGGCCGGGCGGCGGGCGATGCCGCGCGCTATCCCGTCAAGACGGCGAAGGGCGAGAAGCCGGCGCGGGCCGGCATCGCCTTTCTCGCCGTGCGCGCCGACGGCGCGGTTCTGCTGCGCACCCGCCCGGAAAAGGGCCTGCTGGCGCAGATGACCGAAGTGCCCTCCACCCCCTGGAGCGCTGGCGTGCCTGCGCCCGGCGATCATGCGCCGCTGTCCGCCGGGGCGAAGGGCTGGCGGGCCCTGCCGGGGCGGGTGAGCCATGTGTTCACCCATTTCGCCCTGGAGCTGGAGGTGTGGCGCGCCGATTTGCCGGCCGCCACTCCCGCGCCGGCCGGCCATCGCTGGGTGCTGCCCCGCGATTTTGCCGGCGAGGCGCTGCCGAGCGTGATGCGCAAGGTGTTGGCGCATGGGCGCGTGCCGGGGGCGTGACCGGGGAGCGCGCCCGCGCCTCACCCGTGGCGGTCCCGCACCCCCGCCGAAATCCGCATTGCCGCCGGCGCGCGTTCGCGCCATAGGATCGGGCAAGGCAATCTCATGGCGGTGGGCATGCGCGATGACCGACCCCGCTTTCCCTCGCGCCCCGTGGCGGGAGCGGCAAGCGATGCGCCGGCTGAATTCAGCATCGATCTGAGCGCCGCCGTGGTCGCGGTGACGGCGGAGGAGCCGCGCGTGCTCGCGCTGCGCGTCGGCGACCGGCCGGCCCTGCCGTCCGGCCCGCTGGAGGAACATCACCGCACGCTCGAAGGCGGCCTGCGCAGCTGGGTGGAGCGGCAGACCCACCAGCAGCTCAATTATATCGAGCAGCTCTATACGTTCGGCGATCTCGACCGGCACGACGGCGGCCCGGCGCGCGCGCTCTCGGTGGCCTATCTCGCCTTGGTGCGGGAGGCGCGGCCGGCGGGCGAGATGGCGGCGGCCTGGCTCGGCTGGTACGCGTGCTTCCCCTGGGAGGATTGGCGCGGCGGCCGCCCGGCGGTGCTCGATCGCATCGGCGCGGGCCTGGAGGAATGGGCCTGCGCGGCCCGCGATGCGCGCACGGCCGAGATGCGTCGGCGCCGCCGGGTGCTCGCCTTCGGACAGGAAGGGGCGGAGGAGACCTCCTGGAACGACGAGCGCGTGCTCGAGCGCTACGAATTGCTCTATGAAGCCGGCCTTGTGGCGGAGGCCGCCGAGGATGGGGCGCCGGCCGCGCCAGACTCGCTTCCCAGCCAGACGCTTCCCGGCGAGGTGCTTCCCGCCGAGGCGTTTACCGGCCAGCCGCTGCTCGGCCAGCCCATGGCGCTCGACCATCGGCGCATCCTCGCCACCGCCATCAGCCGCCTGCGCGGCAAGATCAAGTATCGCCCCGTGGTATTCGAGCTGATGCCGCCCGCCTTCACCTTGCTGCAATTGCAGAAGGCGGTGGAGGCGCTCTCTGGCATGCTGCTGCACAAGCAGAATTTCCGCCGCCTGGTGGAAAGCCAGGGCCTGGTGGAGGAAACCGGCGAGACCACCAGTGGCACCGGCGGGCGCCCGGCGCGCCTGGTGCGGTTCCGCCGCGATGTGCTGCTGGAGCGTCCCGCCCCCGGCGTGCGACCGCAGGGCGCCCGGCGCGGATAGCGCCGTGTCGAACTTGGTGCCGTCCCAGGCCGGTGCCGTGCGATCCGCGCGAAAAAAAACCTCCTGCTTTACCTGCCCTTAAGTCCGCGCCGCGACACTGCCCCCATCGTAAGCGTTGCGTATGGGTTGCGTCATGAATGTGGTGCGTAAAGGGGCGCCCCGAGGGGCGCCCCGTCTGTCCCGGGCGGCCCTCGCGGCGGTGCCGGATCTGGAACTGGACCGCGTGCTGGTGGGCGATTGCATCGCCGCGATGAACGCTTTGCCGGCCAATAGCGTCGATCTCGTCTTCGCCGATCCGCCGTACAATCTCCAGCTCCAGGGCGAGCTGAAGCGTCCCGACGAAAGCCGCGTCGATGCGGTGAACGACGATTGGGACCAGTTCGAGAGCTTCGCCGCCTATGATTCCTTTACCAAGGCCTGGCTCGCGGCCGCGCGGCGGGTGCTGAAGCCCTCCGGCACGCTGTGGGTGATCGGCTCCTACCACAACATTTTCCGCGTCGGCGCGACCATGCAGGATCTCGGCTTCTGGATCCTCAACGACGTGATCTGGCGCAAGACCAATCCCATGCCGAATTTCCGCGGCCGCCGCTTCACCAATGCCCATGAGACGCTGATCTGGGCCGCGCGCGACGCCGACGCCCGCAATTATGTGTTCAATTACGAGGCGCTGAAGGGCGGCAACGAGGATACGCAGATGCGGTCCGACTGGCTGTTTCCCCTGTGCACCGGCCACGAGCGGCTGAAGGACGAGAACGGCCGCAAGACCCATCCCACCCAGAAGCCCGAAGCTTTGCTGGCGCGCATCATGCTCGCGGCCTCACGGCCCGGCGACGTGGTGCTGGACCCGTTCCTCGGCTCCGGCACCTCGGCGGCGGTGGCCAAGCGCCTCGGGCGGCACTATCTCGGCATCGAGCGCGACACGACCTATGCGGCGGCGGCGGAAAAGCGCATCGCCGCCGTGGTCCCGCTGCCCGATTCCGCGCTCGCCGCCCCGCCGAGCGCGCGCGAAGCCCCGCGTGTCGCCTTTTCGGCCCTGGTGGAGCGCGGGCTGGTGACGCCGGGGGTCGAACTCACCGATTCCAAGGGCAATGTGCGCGCCGTGGTGCGCGCCGATGGCACCATCGCCCTCACCGGGCTGGCGGGCGCGCCGACCGTGGGCTCGATCCACCGCATGGGTGCGCTCGCCCAGGGGGCGGAGGCTTGCAACGGCTGGACCTTCTGGCATGTGGAGCAAGAAGGCCGCCGCCACCCCATCGACGTGCTGCGCGCCCGCCTGCGCGCCGAAATGGGCATTCGCTCGGAATAGCCGTTCGTCTCGGCGGGCCTACGAAGCCCCGCGAAAAACAGACGGCCCCGGTTCGACCGGGGCCGTTTTTCATTTCACACCGGCCCGCCCATCTCCTCCAGCGCGCCGAGCGATTCGGGCAGGATCTGCCCGCCATCCACCACCATGCCCTGGCCGGTGATGTAGCCCGCTTCCTCGGACGCGAAGAACAAAGCGGCATTGGCGATATCGTCCACGCTGCCGAGCCGCTTGAAGGGGATGGAGGCTTCCATTTTCGCAATATAATCCGGCCCCAGGCCGTCCAGGCCCTCGGTGCGGATATTGCCGGGCATCACCGCGTTCATCGTGATGCCCCAGGGCGCGAGCTCGATGGACGCGGTGCGCATGAAGCCCATTTGCGCGGCCTTCGAGGCGCCGTAATGCGCCCAGCCGGGATAGCCGGTGATCGGCCCGGTGATGGAGGAGGTGAGCACGATGCGCCCCCATTTGCGCGCCTTCATGTGCGGCAGCACGGCGGACACGCTGAGGAACGTGCCCTTCATATTGGTGTCCATGACCAGGTCGAAATCCTCTCCCGTCATCACGTCCAGCTTGGCGGCGGGGAAGATGCCGGCATTGGCGCACAGCACGTCGATGCTGCCATAGCGCTCCAGCGCGGCGGCGGCGAAGGCGCGGCACTCCTCCGCCTTGGTGACGTCGGCGGCGAAGGCCGAGGCATGGACGCCGATTTCAGTGGCGACCGATGTGGCTTCTTCCAACTTTCGCGACACCACCAGCACATTCAGCCCGGCCGCGCCGAAGCGCTTCGCGATGCCCCGCCCGATGCCCTTGCTGGCGCCGGTGACGATGACGGTACGCCCTGCGAGCGCTTTGAACATGCGCTTCTCCTCATGATCTGGAAGGTTTTTCAACGCGACGGGTGCGGAAAAAGCGCACGCGCGGCGGGCGCTTCGTCCCGCGATGCGAAACGCAGAATGCGGTGCAAAAAAACTGTTGTAAAGCCCACGAGTCGGAGCTTAACATCCAACATAGTCCAACAGAAAGTCCAACATTCCTCCGGCGCCACGACCTGCCCTCCGACCCTTCGGACGGGAGCGGCGGCGCTGTGCCGGAGGGGATGCGGGGCGAAGATTGGGCACGAAATCAGAACCACCAGACCATTCCAGAGGATCGACAATGACCATTTCCAGACGGTCCGTGCTCAAGGGCATGGCGGCCGGCGGCCTTGCGATGGCGGGCGGCCCGTTCGCCATGACCGGTTCCGCCTTCGCGGCGCGCGAGAAGGAGCTGAACATCCTGTGCTGGGAGGGCTATAATTCCGCCCAGGTGCTGGACCCGTTCCGCAAGAAGACCGGCGCCACGGTGAAGGCGGAAAGCCTCACCAATGATCCCACCATGATCAACCGCCTGCGCGCCGGCGAGACCAATGTGTGGGATCTGATCAACGTCAACAATCCCTGGGCCCGCAAGGTGATGTGGCCCGAAAAGCTGATCAAGCCGCTGCCCAAGGACGAATTCGAGCCGTTCTTCGCGAAGATGCTGCCCATGTTCAAATGGCCCTATAAATGGGCCATGAGCGACGACGGCAAGGAATTGCTCGGCTCGATCCAGCGCTTCGGGCCTTATTCCTTCGTGGTGAACACCAAGAAGATCGACCGCAAGACCGCCGAGACCACGGGCTGGGACCTGTTCAACGATCCCAAGCTCTCCGGCAAGTACGGGATTCTGGAATCCGACGACTGGAACGTGTTCAACATCTTCCTGGTCGCCGGCATCGACCCGTTCAAGGTCCATACGCCGGAAGAACTCGCCAAGTTCGAGGAGACCGCGAAGAAGGTGTTCAAGGGCGCCAAGCTGATCGGCGACATCGCCACCATGAACCAGGCGCTGGTGTCGGGCGAGATCGATCTGCATCTGACCGGCGGCACTTATTCGGTATCGGCGGCGCGCGCCGACGGCTATCCCGAACTGCGCGGCATCACCCCGCTCAAGGGCCCGCTGCCCGGCGGCAAGGGTGGCGTGTCGTGGATCGAGGTGACCTCCACGGTCAATAATCCCAACCCCACCCCGCTGGCGGTGGAATTCCTGAAATATGTCCAGGCGCCGGACGTCGCCCACACCGTCGCGTTCGCCGAAGGCACGTTCAACCCGGTCGCCCAGATGGGCAATCCGGAGTGCTTCAAGCTGTTCACCAAGAAGGAGCTGGAGGCGATCCAGTGGGACAGCCTGGACGAGGAGATGGACCGCTCCGTCGAGTATGACATCGTGCCCGATTACGACAAAGCGCTCGATCTCATGAACGCCGCCAAGCGCGTGCGGGGGTAGGGCTCCGGTTTCGCCTCCCCGTTTTCCCCTCCCCCTATCGTGGCGTTCCCCCTCCCTAACCCTCCCCCGCACGCGGGAGAGGGGACAGGTGGGAAGGGGGGCGGGGTGGTGGGAAAGGGAATGGCGCCCTCAAAAGCGCCGATGCGCTCCCTCTCCCGCGTGCGGGGGAGGGGTGGGGAGGGGGCCCGCAGGGCGCATGAGCCCCCGCCCGACTTTCACCCGCTTGCCTTTTCGCCTGTCGAGATCCCTGATGACCCAAGAAGCCGCGCCGAAACT
The DNA here is from genome assembly GCA_002257205.1 of Rhizobiales bacterium 24-66-13. Classification (GTDB taxonomy): domain Bacteria; phylum Pseudomonadota; class Alphaproteobacteria; order Rhizobiales; family Xanthobacteraceae; genus NCEH01. The sequence continues at coordinate 7,879 of NCHM01000075.1, forward strand.
GCCCATCCTGCAATTGGTCGGGGTGCGCAAGACCTTCAATGATTTCGTCGCCGTCGAGAAGATCGACCTCGATGTGATCGAAGGCGAATTCCTCACCATCGTCGGCCCGTCCGGCTCGGGCAAGACGACGCTGCTGCGCATGCTCGCGGGCATGGACCAGCCGAGCGAAGGCAATATCACCCTGCATGGCGAACGCATCAACGAGGTGCCGCCCAACAAGCGGCCCACCTGCCTCGTGTTCCAGTCGCTGGCGCTGTTTCCCCATAAGAGCGTGGGCGACAATATCGAGTTTCCGCTGAAGGTGCGCGGCGTCGATGCCAAGGCGCGCAAGGCCCGCGCGCTGGAATTGATGCGCGTGGTGCGCCTGCCGGAAAGCTATCATTCCAAGAATGTCATGAAATGCTCGGGCGGCGAGCGCCAGCGCGTGGCACTGGCCCGCGCGCTCGCCTATGACCCGGAAGTGCTGTTCTTCGACGAGCCGCTGTCCGCCATCGACTACAAGTTGAAGAAGGTGCTGGAGAAGGAATTGAAGGATCTCCACAAGGAGACCGGCAAGACCTTCATCTACATCACCCATTCGCTGGAAGAGGCGATGGTGATGTCGGACCGCATCGGCGTCATGCGCGCCGGCCGCCTGGTGCAGGTGGGCACGCCCGAACAGATCTATAATCATCCCGTGGACCGCTTCGTCTCCGAATTCGTCGGCGAGGTGAATGTGATCGAGGTGAAGAAGGAGCAAGACGGCGCGCCCTGGCGCGGCATCGACGTGCCCGGCGCCTTCCATGTGCGCCCGCCGGAAGAGGATGCCGAAGCGGACCACGCGTTCGTGGTGATCCGGCCGGAATATCTGCGCTTTCTCGGCGCCGGAGACACCGCCCAGAACAGCCTGAAGGGCACGGTCTATAACGAATATTCGCTCGGCTCGCGGATCCAGTATCAGGTGCGCGTGGGCGAGAAGGTGATGCTGGTGGAACTCTCGCGCTCCAAGGCCCTGCCGATCGCCGCGGACCGCAGCGTGACGGTGGGCTGGGATGCCGCCGACGCCATCACGGTGCGGGCCTGAGCCATGGCGCAGACCTCCCTTTCCCATCCCACGGCCCCGGTCTCGCTTGAGGCCGCGCCCGCTTTGCCGACGAAGCGCGACGCGTTGCTCTCGCTCGGCGCGCGCTGCTCGCTGCCGGTGATCCTGCTGCTGGCGGTGGGCTTCGTGGCGCCGCTGATCGCCATCTTCGCCTATTCCTTCGCCAAGCCGCGCACGTTCGAAGTGTTCCGCTCGTTCACGCTGGTGAATTATGCGGAGATCTTCAACGGCAGCAATACGGTGTGGCTGTCCTTCCTGTGGTCGCTGGGCTTTGCCTTCGCCACCTGCGCCTTGCTGGCATTGATCGCCTATCCCATCGCCTATGGGCTGAACCGCGTGTTCGGCAAATGGTCGTCGCTGGTCTCGATCCTGTTCGTGTTCCCGCTGTTCGTGTCGGAGAATGTGCGGCTGTACGGCTGGGTGCTGTTCTTCATCAAGAATGGCGTGCTCGACGGCACGCTGAAGATGCTCGGCTTCGAGGGCGGGCCGCAGATCTTGTTCCAGCCGCCCATGATCCTCGCCGGCATGCTCTATGTGTATCTGCCCTTCATGCTGTTCCCCATGACGCTCGGCCTTGCCATGGTGCCGCGCGATCTGATCGACGCCGCGCGCGATCTTGGCGCCAACCGCTGGCAGATCTGGCGCGAGGTGGAATTGCCGCTCGCCATGCCCGGCATTCTCATCGGCATGCTGCTGACCTTCGTGCTCGGCATCGGCGCGGTGGCGGAGGCGAAGATCCTCGGCGGCCAGTCGGTGATCGTGATTTCCCACGATATCGAAATCGCCTTCACCTATTCGCAGAACTGGCCGCTCGGCTCGGCGCTGGCGGTGGTGGTGACGATCTTCATCGGCGCGCTCACGCTGGCCGTATTCTCGCGCCTCGATCTCGACCGCTTGCTGGGGAGGCGCTGAGCCATGGAACAGGAAAAGGCCCGCACGCGCCTCTTCATCTGGCTTTGGACCGCCTTCGTCGTGGTCCTGCTGTATTTGCCCATCGCCTGCGGGGCGCTGGCGAGCTTTTCCAAGGGCCGTTACTTCGCCTTCCCGATCCGCGCCTTCACCTCCGAATGGTGGGAGAAGACGGTGGATTCCATCGAGATCGGCATGATTGTCCAAACCTCGCTGCTGGTGGCGGCGCTGGTGACAGTGCTTTCGGTGGTGGTCGCCTTCTTCGGCGCGCTGGCGTTCGCGCGCTATGATTGGAAGGGCCGGCGGCTGTTCCAGAAGATCGTCATCCTGCCGATCTTCTTCCCCCAGCCGGTGCTCGGGCTGGCGCTGCTGCTGTGGTTCAGCGCGGTGGGCGTCCAGACCTCCTGGCTGACGGCGGTGTTCGCCCATCTGGTGTGGATCGTGCCGGTGGTCACCTTGGTGATCGCGATCCAGGTCTACAGCTTCGATCCCTCGCTGGAGGAAGCCGCCTTCGATCTCGGCGCCAGCCGCTGGCAGGTGATGCGCGAAGTCACGCTGCCCATCCTGTGGCCCGGCATCTGGTCCGGCGCGCTGTTCGCGTTCCTGCTCTCCTGGGGCAATTTTCCGCTGTCGCTCTATACGGCGGGCGCGGATTCCACCGTGCCGAAATGGCTCTATTCCAAGATGGTGGCGGGCTATACGCCCATGGTGCCGGCGCTTGGAACCATGAGCACGCTCGGCGCGGCGAGCGCGCTGCTGCTGGGCGGGCTCGTGCTGTGGCTGCTGCGACGGCGGGCTGCGGCATGAGCGAGGAACCGACCCCCGGTGCCGGCGAGCGGGTCAAGCTCTCCAAGAAGGATCGCCACGCGCGCATTCTCGCCGAGATGCGGACCAATTCCACCTTGCGGGTTTCGGAGCTGGCGGGCGAACTCGACGTCTCCACCGAGACCATCCGGCGCGATCTGTTCGAGCTGGGCGAGCGCGGGCTCATCAACCGCACTTATGGCGGCGCGGTGCGCCCGCTCGGCATCGAGCCTTCGGTCGCCGAGCGGCATCGCATGCTGGTGGAAGAGCGCGAGGCCATCGCCGCCGCGACGGTGAAGTTTTTGCGCCCCAACGAGGTGGTGGCCATCGGCGCGGGCGCAACCACCACACACGTCGCCCGCCGTATGGCGGCCGAGTGCCGGGACATCACGGTCATCACCCATTCCTTCTCGGTGGCGACCGTGCTGGCGCCGAACCCCACCATCGCCGTGCTCATGTGCCCCGGCCGCTATGACGGGCGCGAGGGGATGATCGTGGGGGCGGAAACCATCGAGTTCCTGCAATCCTACAACGCCAATTGGGCGATTCTCGGCGCCACCGGCATCACCGCCGAGGGTTTCTCGGACGCCGAGGCGGCGGCCGCCTCGGTCTACAAAGCGATGATGCACCGGGCGGTGCAGACCATCGCGGTGGCCGACCATTCCAAATTCGACCAGCAGGCGCTGGCCATATGGGGGCGCTGGGCGGATGTCGGCCGGCTCGTCACCGACGAGGTGCCGAGCGGCGCCATCGCCCGCGCCCTCCATCGCGCCCGCGTCGAAGTCACCGTTGCCCGCAAGCGCGGCGCCTGAGGAGCATCCCATGTGGCAGGAAAAAGCGCCGGACCGGCGGGTGGA
>NCHM01000076.1 GCA_002257205.1 Rhizobiales bacterium 24-66-13
CGGAAAGCGCGCACCTGATCGCCTGCTGGGGGCAATTGCACATGGTGCGCACCGGCCTCGGCGTCGTGGCCACCTTCGTTTTTCTCTGGGCGTCGCTGAGCGGCACCGGCGCGTGAAGGCTTCATCATGATCGGCAAGCTCAAGGGCGTCATCGACAGCCTCGGCGAGGACCATCTGATCCTCGACGTTCACGGCGTCGGCTATCTCGTCCATGCCTCCACCCGCACGCTCCAGGGCCTGCCGCAGGTGGGGGAGGCGGCGGTCCTGTTCATCGAAACCTTCGTGCGCGAGGATATGATCCGCCTGTTCGGCTTCGCCAGCGAGAGCGAGCGCGAATGGTTTCGCCTGTTGCAGGCGGTGCAGGGCATCGGCACCAAGACCGCGCTCGCCGTGCTGTCCACCTTGCGCCCCGCCGAACTGGCGCAGGCCATCGCTTTGGGCGACAAGGCGACGGTTGCGCGGGCGCCCGGCGTCGGCCCGCGGGTCGCGACGCGCATCGTCACCGAGCTGAAGGACAAGACGCCGGCGCTCTCCGGCCTCGATCCCGCGCTGGCCCAGCTGGCCGGCGAGAGCGCGGGCGCGCGGGTTCCGGCGCCGGTGGCGGACGCCATCTCCGCCCTCACCAATCTCGGCTACGGCCCGCCCCAGGCAGCGGCGGCGATCGCCGCGGCCGCGCGCGGGGCGGGGGAGGGGGCGACCACCGAGACGTTGATTCGGCTGGGATTGCGCGAGCTGGCGAAATGATCCCCGCCGGCCGCCGTGACCTGCTAGATTTCGCCCCTTCGCGATGGCACAAGGCCCCATGAACCCACGCCTCCTGACGCCGGAAAAGCGCGACGACGATACCGCCGACATGACGCTGCGGCCGCAGCGGCTCGCCGATTTCGTCGGCCAGGCGCAGGCGCGGGCGAACCTGGAAATCTTCATCAAGGCCGCGCGCGTCCGGCAGGAGGCGCTGGACCATGTGCTGTTCGTCGGCCCGCCGGGCCTGGGGAAGACCACGCTCGCCCAGATCATGGCGCGGGAAATGGGGGTCGGCTTTCGCTCCACCTCCGGCCCGGTGATCGCCAAGGCCGGCGACCTTGCCGCCATCCTCACCAATCTGGAGGAGCGCGACGTTCTTTTCATTGACGAAATCCATCGCCTGTCCCCGGCGGTTGAGGAAATCCTCTATCCCGCCATGGAGGATTATGAGCTGGACCTCGTCATCGGCGAGGGGCCGGCGGCGCGCTCGGTGAAGATTTCGCTGCCCAAATTCACCTTGGTGGGCGCGACCACGCGGTCCGGACTGCTGACCACGCCGCTGCGCGACCGGTTCGGCATTCCGGTGCGGCTCGGCTTCTATACGGTCGAGGAATTGGAATTCATCGTCACGCGCGGCGCGCGGGTGTTCGGCATCGGCATCGCGGCGGACGGGGCGCGGGAAATCGCCCTGCGCGCGCGCGGCACCCCGCGCATCGCCGGGCGGCTGCTGCGGCGAGTGCGCGATTTCGCCCTGGTGGCGGAGGTCGAGACCATCGACCGCGCCATCGCCGACCGGGCGCTCTCGGCCCTGGAGGTGGATGGCGCCGGGCTCGACGCCATGGACCGGCGCTATCTCAACGTGATCGCCGAATTCTATGCCGGCGGGCCGGTGGGGGTGGATACGCTGGCAGCGGCACTGTCCGAGCCGCGCGACGCCATCGAGGAGATCGTCGAGCCGTTCCTGGTGCAGAAGGGCTTCATCCAGCGCACGCCGCGCGGCCGCATGCTCACTTCCGGCGCCTACCGCCATCTCGGCCTGCCGGAGCCGCAGCGACCATCCTCCGCCTTGCCTCTGTTCGACGAGGAAGAGTAGGTCTTGTCGCCGTCCCGCGCATGCGGCGGGGCGCAGGGGCTGACGGGCGCAAACGGCGAGAGAGACGGCATGAAGAACGACATCAGCGGCGAACGCGCGACGGCACCGGGGGAATTGGAGGCGCATCCCCATCTGTCGGGGCGCCTCATTCCCGGCGGCCACGCGCTGGCCCTGCGGGTCTATTATGAGGACACCGATTTCTCCGGCATCGTCTATCACGCCAATTATCTGAAATTCATGGAGCGTGGCCGCTCCGATTATATCCGCCTGCTGGGGGTGGCGCAGGGCGAATTGTTCGCGGAAGCCGCGGCGGAGGCGCCGGGCTTTCACTTCGTCGTGCGCTCCATGCAGCTCGATTTTCTCAAACCCGCCCGCATCGACGACGTGCTGGAGGTGGTGACGCTGTCCAAGGAAGTGGCCGGCGCCTCCATCATGCTGGGGCAGAGCGTGCGGCGGAACGGCGAGCTGCTGGTCTCAGCCAATGTGCGCGTGGCCTTTGTCTCCCAGGGGCGCGCGCGCCGCATTCCCGATGCCCTGCGCAAGGCGACGCTGGCCGATGCGGAACGCGCGGCGCAGGACGGTGCAGCGCAGCGCTAACGCTTCCTTAAGCATGATCGTGTGTTCTCTGTCGTAGCGTCGCGCGATCTGCTGCGACGCGGCGAAAATCCAGCGCGGTCAAAGTTTGGACAGAGTCCGCCGGTCAAAGAACCCGCACTCTTCAAAACGGAAGCTGCAGGCGCACGCATAGCAACTCGCGCTGCACGCGTGCGAAGCCGAGGATATGAGATGATGTCTGGCGAGAACGCGCGGTGCGGCCGATGAAGCGGCTCCTCCTTGCGACGGCGGCGCTGCTGGCCCTCTCCTGCGCCACCGCTCTGGCCCAGGGAACGGGCAATGCCCCGCCCCTGGCCGCTCCCGTGACGAGCGGCGCCCTCGATGCGCCGAGCGTGAACATATCGCTCATCAGCCTGTTCATGCAGGCCCATATCGTCGTCAAGCTGGTGATGCTCGGCCTCGTCGCGGCCTCCGTGTGGGTGTGGGCCATCATCATCGACAAGACATTGGCGTTCGGCCGCAATCGCCGGGCCATGGACACGTTCGAGCAGGCCTTCTGGTCTGGCCAGAGCCTGGAAGACCTCTATCGCTCGCTCGCCGGGCGGCCCAACCACGCCATGGCGGCGATTTTCGTCGCGGCCATGCGGGAGTGGAAGCGCACCTATGAGGGTGGCGCGCGCTCCTTCGCCGGGCTCAACCAGCGCATCGAAAAAGTGATGGACGTGACCATCGCCCGCGAGATGGAGCGGCTGGAAAACCGGCTGCTGGTGCTGGCGACGGTGGGCTCGGCCGGTCCCTTCATCGGCCTGTTCGGCACGGTGTGGGGCATCATGACCTCGTTCCAATCCATCGCGGCCTCGAAGAACACGAGCCTTGCAGTTGTGGCGCCGGGCATCGCGGAAGCCTTGTTCGCGACAGCGATGGGCCTCGTTGCGGCCATTCCCGCGACCATTTTCTACAACAAGTTCATTTCCCAGGCGGGCCGGCAGGCGCAGCGTCTCGAAGGCTTCGCCGACGAGTTCTCGGCGATCTTGTCGCGCCAGATCGACGAACGGGGCTGAGGCGCGCCATGGGCATGTCGGCAGGCGGCGCGGGGGGATGGCAAGGACGGCGCTCGCGCCGGCGCCGGGTCTCCGTCATGGCGGAAATCAACGTGACGCCCATGGTGGACGTCATGCTGGTGCTGCTGATCGTGTTCATGGTGGCGGCACCGCTGATGACCGTGGGCGTGCCCGTTGATCTGCCGCAGACCCAGGCCAAGTCCGTGGACCAGGACAAGGACCCGCTGACCATTTCGGTGAACGACAAGGGCCAGATCTTCATCCAGGACACCGAGATCAAGATGGACGACCTGGTGGCCAAGCTCCAGGCCATCGCCAAGAACGGATTTGACGAGCGCATCTTCGTGCGCGGCGACAAGAAGGTGGACTATGGCACCGTGATGCGCGTCATGGGCCGCCTTTCGGGTGCCGGATTCAAGCGGGTCGCGCTGGTGACCGAGGTCGAGCAAGGGGGCTGAGAAGGATCAGGATGCGCGTCGGCTTAACCGCATCATCCATAGCGCACGGGGCCGTCCTCGTGTTCGCCTTGGTGTCCTTCTCGGGCCCGAGACCCTTTGACGCGCCTCCCGAGACGGTGGCGGTGGACGTGATTTCCGCCTCCGACCTGTCGCAACTCACCAAGGGCAACCAGAAGGGCAAGAAGGCCGAGCCGCCGAAAGTGGTGGCCGAGAAGGTCGATACGCCCAAGCCCGCCGACAATCCCGACCTTAAGGTCACCGACAAGGCCGAGGTGCAGCCGAGCGCGGCCGTGCCGCCGCCTCCGCCTCCGCCGCCGCCCAAGGTGGAGGAGCAGAAGCCTACCCCGACCCCACCCAAGGCCGAGAAGCCGCCCGAGCCCACGCCCGAGCAGCCGAAGGCCGACGAGGCGCTGAAGGCCGCGCCGAAGAAGGAAGAGCAGAAGCAGGAGGCCAAGGCCCCGCCGATGCCGCCGAAAAAGCCCGATCCGCCGAAGGAAGTCCCCAAGCAGGTGGCCGACGCCAAGACGCCCACCGACCAGAAGTTCGACGTGGACAAGATCGCCGCTTTGCTGGACAAGCGCACGCCCCAGCGCAATGCGGCCGCGGCCGACGCGATTTCCCACACCGCCTCGCTCGGCGCGACGGCGGGCGTCGCCGCGACCTTGACCCAGAACGAGCTTGATGCGCTGCGGGCCCGCCTGCGCGAATGCTGGAACCCGCCCGTGGGCGCGGCCGAGGCGCAGGACATGCAGGTGCTGATCCGCGTGAACTTCAATCAGGACGGTTCGGTGATCGGCAACCCGGTTCTGATCGAAGGCTCCGCCTCGCCCTATGGACCCGCGTTCGCGGAAAGCGCGATCCGCGCCATCCGCCGCTGCTCGCCTTATTCCTTCCTGCCGCCCTCGAAATACGAGGTCTGGCGCACCATCGACATGACCTTCACGCCGCGCGACATGTTCCGTGGCTGAGGCGTTCCGCACCCGATCTGCCGAAACGAGACAAGAATGACCCTTCTGAAGCGACCCGCACCGTTCGAGGCCTCCGGTACCCTGCTGTCCCGCCGTGCCCTGGTGACGGCGGGGGGCGGCGTCGCGGCCGCCCTGGCCCTCGGCGGGCTCCCCGCGCCGGCACGGGCCGCGCTGAAGCTGGACATCACATCCGGCACGCCGCAGCCGATTCCCATCGCCATCACCGATTTCATCGGCGAGGGCGAGGTGGGGCGCGGCATCAGCCAGGTGGTGAGCGCCGATCTCAAGCGCTCCGGCCTGTTCGCGCCCATCGAGCCAAAGGCGTTCGTGGAGAACATCACCAATCCCGACCAGGCGCCGCGGTTCCAGGACTGGCGGGTGATCAACGCCCAGGGCCTCGTCACCGGCCGCGTCACGCGCCAGGGCGACGGGCGACTGAAGGCCGAGTTCCGCCTGTGGGACGTGTTCGCCGGCCAGCAATTGCTCGGCCAGCAATATTTCACGCAGCCGGAGAACTGGCGCCGGGTCGCCCACATCATCGCCGACGCCATCTATGAGCGGCTGACCGGCGAGAAGGGCTATTTCGACACCCGCATCGTGTTCATCGACGAGAGCGGCTCGAAAGAGCGGCGCATCAAGCGGCTCGCCATCATGGACCAGGATGGCGCCGAGGTAAAATATCTCACGCGCGGCGACGATTTGGTGCTGACCCCGCGCTTCTCGCCGACCAGCCAGGAAATCACTTATATGTCCTATGGCCGGGCCGACCCGCGGGTCTATCTGCTGAACATCGAGACCGGGCAGCGCGAGATCGTCGGCAATTTCCCCGGCATGAGCTTCTCGCCGCGCTTTTCGCCGGACGGCCAGAAGGTGATCATGAGCCTTCAGCAGGGCGGCAATTCCAATATCTTCGTCATGGACCTGCGCTCCAAGACCACGACCCGCCTCACCGACGTGGCGGCGATCGACACCGCGCCCTGCTATTCGCCGGACGGCCGCCAGATCTGCTTCGAGAGCGATCGCGGCGGCACCTCGCAGATCTACATCATGGGCGCCGACGGTTCAGGCGCGCGCCGCATCTCGTTCGGCAATGCGCGCTATTCGACCCCGGTCTGGTCGCCGCGCGGGGATGTCATCGCCTTCACCCGGCAGGCGGAAGGCCGGTTCGGCATCGGTGTCATGAAGACCGACGGCTCGGGCGAGCGCGTGCTGACGGAAGGCTATCACAATGAGGGGCCGACCTTCGCGCCCAACGGGCGGGTGATCATGTTCTTCCGCGATCCGGCGGGCGGCGCCGGGCCGCAGCTCTTCACCATCGACGTGACGGGCTATAACGAGCAGCGCGTCCCGACACCGAGCTATGCCTCGGATCCGGCCTGGTCGCCGCTGCGCTCCTGACGCAGGGGCTGCCATGCCGGGGCTGCCGCGAGGTGTTGCCTCTGCGCCACAGATTGGCGCAAACCTCTTCCATGGTTTCGCGCGGCATTAAGGATAATGCCGTGATTTCAGGGGTTTGGGACCAGCTTTCGGAAAATGTCCAAAAGCGCGGCAGCGCCGCCTTTAGCGGTCCTCATCTTCGCCATCATGATGCCACGGCCCCGCACCACTGCTGCATTCGCCGCATGCGGGATGCCTCGTCACGCGGCAGGGGCGACCGGCTGCCGGCCGCTGCCGGCCGCCGGGTTTCAGACACCGGCGTCCCGCCGTGGCCGACGTCGCTCACCAAGCATTAACCATGGGAGACGGTAGGGACCCGCGAACCGGGATCTACCGTGCTCTGCGGACGCCGGACGGGGCCTGCGGAACCTTCGCTTAAGAAAGCGGCTGTTACACGAGGTCTCCGGCTTGCGTTGAGAAGGGAGTCACCGGAATGCGTTTCTTTGGTTTTGCTCGCGGCTTCCGGTTCGCCGCTCTATTCGGGTTCGCGCTGGCACTGGCCGCCTGTGCCAATAATCCTGACCAGAACGCGGCGGGAGCCGGCGGCGCCGGCGGGCCTCCCGGTTCGCCGCAGGAATTCGTCGTGGCGGTGGGCGATCGCGTGTTCTTCGATACCGACCAGACCGATCTGTCGCCCCAGGCGCGTGCCACGCTGGATCGTCAGGCCCAGTGGCTGCAACAATACAGCCGCTATACCTTCATCATCGAAGGCCATGCCGACGAGCGCGGCACCCGCGAATACAATATCGCCCTCGGCGCTCGCCGCGCCCAGAACGTGCGCGACTATCTCGCCTCGCGCGGCATCGACCCGGCGCGCATGCGCACCATCTCCTACGGCAAGGAACGTCCGGTGGCGGTGTGCAACGATATCTCTTGCTGGTCGCAGAACCGCCGCGCGGTGACGGTGCTGAACACCGCCGGTTCCTGATCCGCGCCTGTCGCCTTCAGGTCTCCCTTCGGCCGAGCCGGTGCCTTCGGGCGCCGGCTCCGTCGTTTTCGCGGGCGGGCTCGCGCCTGCCGCCGCGTCCGCTTCTCCCTTGCGCCTGGGGTCACACTTTGGACGCGATCCCTGGGCAAAGCTGCAACAGATGCGGGGCTTTGAGCGATGTCCCTGACTTCAACCCCTTTCGCGATTCGGACCATGATGCGCCCGCTTTCCGGTGCCCGAGCGCTCCTGTTCGCCGCCTGCCTGAGCCTGGCGGCCGGTGGCGCGCAGGCGCAGAACAATCCCTTCGGCGATCTCTTCAAGCCGCCCGGCGCGGTTCAGAGCGAGCAGGCCGCTGCCGCCGCGCAGTCCGAGAGCGTGCTGCGCATCGACCGGCTGGAAAACCAGCTGCGCACGATGACCGGCCAGATCGAGGAATTGCAGTATCGAAACCAGCAGCTGGAGCAGCAAGTGCGCCGCTTCCAGGAGGATGTCGAATACCGCCTCTCGGGCGGAAAGGGGCCGCGCCCCGCGCCGCCTGCGGCCGGTGTCGCCGGTCCGGTGGGCGCACCCGGCGCCGCGCCGGTGCCGTCGGTTGCCGCTCCGGTGGTGCCGGGCACCGGCAAGCGCTCCGACGCCTTTGATCCGAACGAGGACCCGGTCGCGCCCGGCGCCCCCCAGCCCCTGGGATCGCCGGCGAGCGCCTCCGCCGGCCTTGCCCGGCCGAACGTGCCGCTGGAGATCGGCCCCGGCGGCAGCGCGGTTCCCCCGCGCACGGGGGCCCAGACGGCCGCGCTCGCGCCCGCCGGCAGCGCGCGCGAGCTGTTCGATGCCGGCTACGGCCAGATTCAGCGCCAGGATTATGCGGCGGCGGAGCAGACCTTCCGCCAGTTCCTCCAGGCCTATCCCTCCGACAGGCTGACCCCGGACGCGGTTTATATGCTCGGCGAGAGCCAGTTCCAGCGCCAGTCGTTCAAGGACGCGGCCGAGCTGTTCCTCCAGGTGTCCACCAAATATCCCAATTCCACCCGCGCGCCGGAATCGCTGCTGCGCCTTGGCCAGTCTCTGGCCTCGCTGAACGAGCGCGAAGCGGCCTGCGCGACCCTCGGCGAAGTGGATCGCAAATATCCCCGTGCCGCCTCGACGGTGCGTCAGGCGGTGGAACGCGAGCAGAAGCGTGCCGGCTGCTGAAGTAGCGCCATCCGCGCCGCGTCCCGTGGAGGATGACGAACTCCCCGCGCTGTTTTCTGCATTCTGCGGCCATCCAGCCGTGCTGCTGGCCTGTTCCGGCGGCCCGGATTCCACCGCCCTGATAGAACTTGCCGCCCGCTGGGCGCGCCTTTCCCCCGCCGCGCCCGCGCTGTTCGCGGCCACCGTCGATCACGGCCTTCGCGCCGCCGCGGCGGAAGAGGCGCAGATCGTCGCCGCTCAGGCGCGGCGTCTCGGCATCCCCCACGCGATTCTGAACTGGGCCGGTCCGCGCATCACCGGCAGCATCCAGGCGCGCGCGCGGACCGCGCGCTACGCTTTGCTGGTGGGCCATGCCCGGCAGGTCGGCGCGCAGGCCATCGTGACGGCGCACACGCTCGACGACCAGGCCGAGACCATCCTCATGCGCCTTGCGCGCGGTTCCGGCCTCTCCGGCCTCGCCGGCATGGCGGCCTCTTCCCGGCGCGAGGGCGTGGTGCTGCTGCGCCCCTTGCTCGCGATTCCCAAGGCGCACCTCATCGCCACTCTGGAGGCGTCGCGGGTGGGCTTCGTGCGCGATCCGTCCAATGCAAATCCGGCCTTCACCCGCGTGCGCCTGCGCGCCATGATGCCGCAGCTTGCCGGCGAGGGGCTGGACGCCGCCGGGCTCTCCCGGTTCGGGCGGCGGATGGCGCGCGCCGAGGCCGCGCTCGAACAGGCAACCGATCACGCCCTCGCGGACCTTGCGCCGGAACCCTGGCCGGCGGCGGGGCCGATCCGCCTCGCCCGCGCGGCTTTTTTCAATTTGCCGGAGGAAATCGCCCTGCGGGTGCTGCTGCGTCTGCTCGACGCGGTGGGTGACGAGGGGCCCGTTGAGCTGGCCAAGCTTGAACGCCTGCTGGCCGCTCTTAGCGCCGCGCAGGCCGATGGGCGCAGCGTTTGCGCCACCCTGGCGGGTGGGCGCATCCAACTCGCGCCGAGCCGGCTGGAGGTTGCGCGAGCCTTGCCGCGCCGTGCCCGTCGCGTGGGCAATAGCGCATAATTGAGTCTTCTGGCTGCTGTTCTCCTTGGCAAGACAGAGGGCGCGACCTATTTTAACCTCGGACGCAAGGTGAGCGATGACGCAGAATGGCCATTCCGGGCAACTGGAGGCCCGATGCGGGAGCGCCGTCGCTGCGCTCCCCGTGAGGAATTTATGAACGCCAACCTTCGCAATTTCGCCCTGTGGGTCATTATCGTTCTGCTGCTTCTGGCCCTGTTCTCGCTCTTCCAGAGCCCGGGACAGCGCACCAGCGCGAACGACATTTCCTTCTCGCAGCTGCTCTCCGACGTGGATCAGGGCCGGGTGCGCGACGTGGTGATCGAGGGGCCGACCATCACCGGCTCGTTCACCGACGGTCGTGCCTTCCAGACCTACGCCCCCAATGATCCCACCCTGGTGCAGCGCCTGTACGGAAAGGGCGTTTCCATCACGGCGCGTCCGATCCAGGACAATGTGCCCTGGTTCGTCAGCCTTCTGGTCTCCTGGCTGCCGTTCATCGCCTTGATCGGCGTGTGGATCTTCCTCTCGCGCCAGATGCAGGGTGCCGGCGGCAAGGCCATGGGCTTCGGCAAGAGCCGCGCCAAGCTGCTGACCGAAGCGCACGGCCGCGTCACCTTCGAGGACGTGGCGGGTATCGACGAGGCCAAGAGCGAACTGACCGAGATCGTGGAATTCCTGCGCGACCCGCAGAAGTTCCAGCGCCTCGGCGGCCGCATCCCGCGCGGCGTGCTGCTGGTCGGCCCCCCCGGCACCGGCAAGACGCTGCTTGCCCGCTCCATCGCGGGTGAGGCGAACGTGCCGTTCTTCACCATCTCCGGTTCGGACTTCGTGGAAATGTTCGTGGGCGTCGGCGCCAGCCGCGTGCGCGACATGTTCGAGCAGGCCAAGAAGAACGCGCCCTGCATCATCTTCATCGACGAAATCGATGCGGTGGGCCGTCATCGCGGCGCCGGTCTCGGCGGCGGCAATGACGAGCGCGAGCAGACCCTGAACCAGCTGCTGGTGGAGATGGACGGGTTCGAGGCGAACGAGGGCATCATCCTCATCGCCGCCACCAACCGTCCGGACGTGCTCGATCCCGCCTTGCTGCGTCCCGGCCGCTTCGACCGCCAGGTCGTGGTGCCGAACCCGGACGTGGTGGGCCGCGAGCAGATCCTGAAGGTGCATGCTCGCAAGATCCCCATCGCCCCCGACGTGAACCTGAAGGTGATCGCGCGCGGCACCCCCGGCTTCTCCGGCGCCGACCTTGCGAATCTCTGCAACGAAGCCGCCCTCATGGCCGCGCGCCGCAACAAGCGCATGGTCACCATGAGCGAGTTCGAGGACGCCAAGGACAAGGTGATGATGGGGGCGGAGCGCCGCTCGCTTGTCATGACCGAGGAAGAGAAGATGCTGACCGCCTATCACGAGGGCGGCCACGCCATCGTGGCGCTCAAGGTTCCGGCGACGGACCCGGTGCACAAGGCGACCATCATTCCCCGCGGGCGCGCCCTCGGCATGGTCATGCAGCTGCCGGAACGCGACAAGCTCTCCATGTCCTATGAGCAGATGACTTCGCGCCTCGCCATCATGATGGGTGGGCGCGTGGCGGAAGAATTGATCTTCGGCCACGACAAGGTGACCTCGGGCGCCGCCTCCGACATCGAGCAGGCGACCCGCCTCGCGAAGATGATGGTGACGCGCTGGGGCTTCTCCGACCTGCTCGGCCAAGTCGCCTATGGCGAGAACCAGGACGAGGTGTTCCTGGGCATGTCCATGCAGCGGCACCAGAATATTTCCGAGGCGACGGCCCAGACCATCGACAAGGAAGTGCGCCGCCTCGTGGACGAGGGCTATCAGGAAGCGACCCGCATCCTCACGGAAAATCGCGAGGGCCTGGAAGCCCTGGCGCGCGGCCTGCTGGAATATGAGACCCTCTCCGGCGACGAGATCATCGACCTGCTCGGCGGCAAGCCGCCGGTGCGCGACACGGTGATCGAGCCCGCCAATCCGCGCGGCTCGGTGGTGCCCACCGCCGGCAAGAACCGCCCCCGCCCCGACGGACCGGCCGGCAGCAT
>NCHM01000712.1 GCA_002257205.1 Rhizobiales bacterium 24-66-13
TTCCGCGTGAACGAACTGGCCCTGGCGCGCCATTTCGACGTGGGGCGCACGGTGGCGCGCGACCTGCTCATCCATGCGCGCGAGGTGGGCATCGTCTCCAAGGGCGAGAAATCCCATTGGTGGATCGTGCCGCTGGACGAAGCCCGCTTCCACGACCTCTATGAGCTGCGCATCCTGCTGGAGCCGGTGGCGCTGGAAAGCGCCATAGGCCGGATCCCGACGGCGCAGCTCGACAGTGTCGAAGCCCGGCTGAAGGACGTGATCGCACGCTTCCCGCAGGTGGATATTTCCGACCTCGACGTGCTGGAAGCCGATCTGCACATCGACTGCGTCGGCCACGGCCGCAATCCGGAACTCATCGAGGCGCTGCGGCGCACGCGCTGCATCCTGGTCTCGGGCAAGCACATCCAGGTGGCGTTGAACCGTGCGACGCTGGTGGACCCCTTCATGGACGAGCATCTTGATATCGTGCGGGCCGTGCGGCGCGGCAGCGGGGCGGTGGCGAAGAAGGCACTGGTGGCGCATCTGCGCGCCTCCAGCCAGAAGGCCGCCGAACGCCTGGCCGCCTTCCGCGCCTCCCAGAGCGTGCCGCATCTGCCCTATATCGCCTGAGGCGCATATTGCCGGGCACTTCGGTGCCGAACGGGCTCGGATTCCGGCGCGGACCATCTCGAAACCCGGAGCAGGCAGGTGCGTGGACGTGACCTTACGCGCAGCGTAAACACGTGAACCGTTTCGGACGCGCGCAAGGCAAGAGGCTCGACCCCATGTTCCCGCAACAGCTGGATCTCCCGCGCGCGACACTCGCCGTCCTGTTCATCGTCGGGCTGATCGTCACCAGCTTCTTGATTCTGCAGCCGTTCCTGCCGGCCATCGTCTGGTCGACGACGCTGGTCATTGCCACATGGCCGTTGATGTTGTGGGTGCAGGAGCATACGGGCAACCGCCGCGCGCTGGCGGTCCTGATCATGACCGTCGCCCTTCTGCTGGTGCTGATTATCCCGTTCTGGCTGGCGGTCGGCACCATTGTCGCCAATCGGGACCAACTCACCGAACTGGCGCGGGCCGCATTGTCCATACGGGTTCCGGCCCCTCCGAGCTGGCTTGCCGAGGTGCCGCTGTTCGGAGCAACCGCCGCCGAGATGTGGGGGCAAGTGACATCTGCGGGGCTCGACGATCTCACGCCGCGCTTGACGCCCTATGCGGGCGCCTTCACGCAATGGTTCGCATCCGCGGCCGGCGGCTTGGCCGGGATGTTCGTCCAGTTCCTGCTGACCACGGTGCTGGCCGCATGCATTTACGCCCAGGGCGAAAAGGGCGC
>NCHM01000713.1 GCA_002257205.1 Rhizobiales bacterium 24-66-13
GCCGAAATGGCCGACAGCGACGTGTGCTGCGGCTTCGGCGGCACCTTTTGCGTGAAATATCCCGACGTTTCCAATGCGATCGTCGAGAAGAAAGCCGCCAACATCGTCGCCAGCCATGCCGATACTTTGCTGGCGGGGGATCTCGGCTGCCTCATGAACATGGCCGGCAAGCTCCAGCGCATGGGCCGCGACATCAAGGTGCGTCATGTGGCGGAAGTTCTGGCCGGGCAGGGCGGCGATCCCGCCATCGGCGAGCCGGTACACACGAACGCCGCGCTGAAGAACGCAGGCCCGCGAGGGGCGCAAGCATGAGCGTCCAGATCACTTCGCCCCAGTTCAAGGCCAACGCCCGCGCGGCGCTCGCCGACGCGCCGTTGCAGCAGGCGCTCTCCAAGGTCGGGCTGAGCTTCATCGGCCGGCGCTCCGCCGCCGCCGCCAAGCTGCCGGAATTCGAAGCGCTGCGCGACAGCGCGCGCGACATCAAGAACCACACGCTGGCCCATCTCGATTTGTATCTGGAGCGCTACGAGCAGCAGGTGATCGCCGCCGGCGGGCATGTGCATTTCGCCGTGGATGCCGCCGAGGCGCGGGACATCGTGACCCGCATCTGCCGCGAGGCGGGAGCGAGGACGGTCACCAAGGGCAAGACCATGATCGCCGAGGAGATCGGCCTGAACGATCATCTGGGGGCGGCGGGCATCCAGCCGGTGGAAACCGACCTCGGGGAATATCTGATCCAGATCCGCGGCGAGGCGCCCTCGCACATCATCGCCCCGGCGATCCACCTCAACAAGGAGCAGGTGGAGGAGGATTTCCGCCGGGTCCACGCTCACCTGCCGCCCGAGCGCAATCTCTCCGAGCCCACTTCGCTCCTCGCCGAGGCGCGCGGCGAACTGCGGGCGAAATTCCTGGCGGCGGATGTCGGCATCACCGGCGCCAATTTCCTGGTGGCGGAGACCGGCACCTCGATCATCGTCACCAATGAGGGCAATGGCGACCTCACCCAGACCCTGCCGAAGGTGCATGTCGTGCTGGCCTCGCTGGAAAAGCTGGTGCCGACGCTGGAGGATGTGAGCCAGCTGCTGCGGGTGCTCGCGCGCTCGGCCACCGGGCAGGACATGAGCGTCTACACCACCTTCTCCACCGGTCCGCGACGGCCCGGCGATGTGGACGGGCCGCAGGCCTATCACGTCGTGATCCTCGACAACGGCCGCTCGGGCATGCTGGCGGGCCAGTTTCGCGAGATGCTGCGCTGCATCCGCTGCGGCGCCTGCATGAATCATTGCCCGGTCTATCAGGCCGTCGGCGGTCATGCGTATGCCTGCCCAATGCCTCCACTTTCTGCGGCCGGTGCGAGGCCGTGTGCCCGGTGCGCATTCCCCTGCCGAAGCTGATGCGCCATTGGCGCGAGAAGGAATTCGAGCGCCACCTGACCCCGGCGCCGCAGCGTTATGGCCTCGCCTTCTGGGCCTTCTTCGCCCGGCGCGGCTGGCTCTATCGTCCGGCAACCCGGCTCGCCATGTGGGGGCTCTCGCGGCTCGGCAGGGCCAAGGGGCGCTTCGCCGCCCTGCCGCTCGCCGGCGGCTGGACCAAGCATCGCGATTTTCCCACCCCCCAGGGCGATACGTTCCAAGCCCAATGGCAGGCGCGCCGCCAGTCACAGTTACAGGCACAGGCGCAACGCGGAGGCGGCCGCTGATGACCTCCTCGCGCGACATCGTCTTCGCCTCGGTGCGGCGCGCCCTCGGCGCCACCGGCCAGGAAGCGCCCCGCCGGCAAGCGGTGGCCGACCGCATCGCCGGCCATCCGCGCGGCATCATCCCCGCCCGCGCCGACCTGCCCCCGGCGCAGAAGATCGACCTGTTCAAGGACATGGTGCGGGCTGCCGACGGAACGCTCGACCATCTCGCGCGCGCCGCCGACGTGCCGCTGGCGGTGGCCAGCTATCTGCGCGAACGCAACCTGCCGCCCACCATCCTGCGCGGCGCCGATCCGCGGCTCGCAAACCTGCCGTGGGACACCGCGCCCAATCTCGACGTGTGGATCGGCCCCTCCGACGGGCGCCAGCTCGCCGGGCTCTCCCACGCCTTCGCCGGGGTCGCCGAATCGGGCACGGTGGTGATGCTCTCCGGGCCGGACAATCCGAGCACGCTGAACCTGCTGCCGGACCATCATCTGGTGGTGATCGACGCGGGGGACGTCGCGGGCGATTACGAGACCGTTTGGACGCGCATCCGTGCCGCCTACGGGGCGGGACTGATGCCGCGCACGGTCAATTGGATCACCGGCCCGTCGCGCTCGGCGGATATCGAGCAGACCTTGCTGCTGGGCGCCCACGGGCCGCGCAGCCTGCACGTGC
>NCHM01000714.1 GCA_002257205.1 Rhizobiales bacterium 24-66-13
CGGCGCGGACCCTGGCACGCGGTCGCGGTGGCCATAAGATGGGCACTTGCCACCAAATAACCGCGGCTTTGCGGTAAAAGATATCCAAGCGTTCCAACGATTCGAGACACATCATGGCCGAACCCGCGCCCGCGGCATCCCCCGACGACTACGGGGCACAATCCATCCAGGTGCTGAAGGGCCTCGATGCCGTGCGCAAACGGCCCGGCATGTATATCGGCGACACCGATGACGGCTCCGGTCTGCATCACATGGTCTATGAGGTTGTGGACAACGCCATCGACGAGGCGCTGGCCGGCTATGCCAATGAAGTCACCGTCACGCTGAACGCCGACGGCTCGGTGACCGTGACCGACGACGGGCGCGGCATTCCCACCGACCTGCATCATGAGGAAGGCGTCTCGGCGGCCGAGGTCATCATGACCCAGCTGCACGCCGGCGGTAAGTTCAACCAGAATTCCTACAAGGTCTCCGGCGGCCTGCACGGCGTCGGCGTTTCGGTGGTGAACGCGCTGTCCACGGTGCTCGACCTCACCATCTGGCGCAATGGCAAGGAGCATTTCATCCGCTTCCGCCACGGCGATGCCGAAGCCCCGCTGGTGGTGGTGGGCGATGCCCCTCCCGGCAAGCGCGGCACCATGGTGACGTTCACGCCCAGCCCGGAAACCTTCACCCATATCGCATTCGATTTCGCCACCCTGGAACACCGTCTGCGGGAGCTGGCGTTCCTGAATTCCGGCGTCCGCATCCGCCTCACCGACGCCCGCACGCCGGACGTTCGTGTCGAGGACCTGATGTATGAAGGCGGCGTGGAAGCCTTCGTGCGCTATCTCGACCGCTCCAAGACGGCGGTGATCGCCAAGCCCATCGTGATCCGCTCGGAGCGCGACGGCATCCAGGTGGAAGCGGCGCTGTCCTGGAACGACAGCTATCACGAAACCATCCTGTGCTTCACGAACAACATCCCGCAGCGCGATCGCGGCACCCATTTCACGGGTTTTGCCGCCGCGCTGACGCGCCAGGTGATGGGCTATGCGGAAAGCTCCGGCATCACCAAGAAAGAAAAGGTCACGCTCTCCGGCGAGGATTGCCGCGAAGGCCTCACCGCCGTGCTGTCCGTGAAGGTGCCGGACCCGAAATTCTCCTCCCAGACCAAGGACAAGCTGGTCTCCTCCGAGGTGCGCCCGGTGGTCGAGGCGCTGGTGGGCGAGGCGCTGAATTCCTGGCTTGAGGAAAATCCGGCCGAGGCCAAGGCCGTGGTCGGCAAGGTGGCGGAAGCCGCCGCCGCCCGCGAGGCCGCCCGCCGCGCCCGCGAACT
>NCHM01000077.1 GCA_002257205.1 Rhizobiales bacterium 24-66-13
TGCGATGAAGGGCATGGCCGGCATGACGGCCTCCGGCGCGACGGGCCAGATGCAAGGCATGCCGGGCATGGCGATGGACCTCAACGACATCGACTATGACGCCTATCTCGCCAATGACCGCACGCTGGGTGACCCTGAGGTCGTGACGGTCGACAAGGGCGGCCGGGTGCGCCTGCGCATCATCAACGGCGCAACGGCGACCGCCTTCACCATCGATACTGGAAGGCTGGATGGGGAACTGATCGCAGTCGACGGTCAAGCGGTCCAGCCGATCGCCGGCCGGTCCTTCCCGATTTCCATGGGCCAGCGACTGGATATCCGGCTGGCCCTGCCGATGGCGGGCGGTTCGTACCCAATCCTCGCCCTTCGCGAGGGCAGCGCAGAACGAGCGGGGATCATCCTCGCATCCGCCGGCGCAGCCATCGCCAAGATTCCCGTGCTCGGACAGGCCAAGGGACCGGTGCTCGGGCTCGACCTCGAGCAGAGGCTGCGCGCAATCGAACCGCTGGCGCAGCGCGCCGCCGACCGCCGCTTCGCGCTCACCCTCACCGGCAACATGGCGGACTATAGCTGGGGTATCGGAGGGGGCGACGCGCTGCAGATCAAGCGGGGAGAGCGCGTTGAGGTCGCATTGGCGAACATGTCCATGATGGCCCACCCGATGCACCTGCACGGGCACGCATTCCAGGTGGTCGGCATCAACGGCAAGACGGTTGGCGGCGCGCTGCGCGACACCGTCCTGCTGCCGCCGATGGCGCGCGTGACCGTGGCATTCGACGCGGACAACCCCGGCCGCTGGCCGCTCCACTGCCACCATCTCTACCACATGGCGACCGGCATGATGTCGTTCGTCAGTTACGACGCGTGAATGGGGAGAGTGTCATGCAGCAACATGCCAATCATCTGCCCTCCACGACGGGTATCCGAGAACAACCGACCTCGGCGACAAACCATCGACTTGCCTCCGCGATCGTGGATGCGCCAAAGGAACGCGGCAACCGGTTCGGCGAAGCGCGGGATTTCGGCAGTTCGGTCGGCAAGGGCGTCGGCGGGTCGGTCGAAGGCAGGAAGCTCGCCCCTGGCAGTCATCGCATCATGGCGGAAGCGGAAGTCGAGCTGTCGGCCTTGGCCGTCGAAGTCGAGCGGCTACGGGTGCAGGGTGCGACGGCGATCTTCGTAGCGATCGACGGAAAAGCGGACGGACCTCTCGCCATCGCCGTTCGGATCAAGGTGGCGGCTCCCCCGGCGGTCCGGGCGTGCGGCAGGCAATCATTCGCATCACGAAGCTGACCGGCCATGGCCATGGCGCTGTCATCTGTCAGCGTCATGGCCAACGCACTCCGGCCGCGCCGCACCTCTCTGGATTAAGGGCAGATCATGGATTACTTCACCGGCAGCACAAGTTTATCAGGTGGCCACTGTCTCAAAGGTGGCAAATCGGGCGATGAACAAGACGATCAGAACCTGCGAACCGCTCGGGAGCATCGTCACGCGCATCGATGGCCGATTCAGGATCACGGAAATTCAAAACCAATCGTTCCTGAGATGATTGAGGTACTGAACTTCCGGCGGCCCCTGGGACAATTCGTTGGAGCTATTATCCTCGCCATTACGGTGTCTATTGGAATCCCGACCGACGGGATCGCGAAAGATGGCGACTTCCAGTCTGTCTTGCTTAAGGCCGGCTGTCCGACCGCGAAGGTCGAAACGCTGTCGGACAGCAACGGTACTGTTGTCTATCGTGCGAACTGCTTCTCAAGCTCACACATGATAATCACAGTCGTCTGCATCAAGGGGACTTGTTCCAGCGCCGAGCGGTCATTTAGCGACGTCGATGACCTTGGGTAGCGGTTCTGATCAACGCAACGCTGCTGAGCCACTCCATCAATTGGCGGATAAGGTTTGAGGCGCACGCTGGAACTGCGCTCCTGCCATACGTGATTGCTCTGGCGGGTGTCGTGATATCTGCACAATTCTCCATTCGGGAGTCTGATCCCACTAAGCAACCGGCAAACATCCTCGCTCGGCCTGGGCGGCGACGTTTCGACCCACGCTCCAACGCCGACGTTGCGGCAAACTCGCGATCGTCGAGACGCGCCACGACTTCACCCTGGTTCCTCAAGGATCCCGAGCGCTTCGTCACCTACATGGAGATCCTGCAGGATCGCGTGCCGTGGGACGACAGGATCGTGCTGCCGCTCGGACCAAAGCTCTTCATCGTGCAGCGCAAGGACAACAAGCAATGGAAAATCCGCTCCGAATGCGGGCATGATTTCTGCGACTGGCGCCAGAACTGGAAGCTCTTCGCGAAGGTCCATGTTCGCGATACGCAGCAGAAGCTCGAGGAAATCTATCCGCGCCTGATGGCGCAGACCTCGACCTGGCAGGTGCTGCGCGAATATTATTGCCCGGAATGCGGCACGCTCCATGACGTCGAGGCGCCGACGCCCTGGTATCCGGTGATCCGCGACTTCGAGCCCGACATCGACACCTTCTACAAGGACTGGCTCGGCCTGGCCGTGCCAGAGAGGGCTGAGGCGGCCTGAGGCCGCAAGCTCCCGCCTGCTCGATACGAGCTTGATGGCCGCATCAGTCTGGCACGGGAATAGCCAGAAGACGCTGAACACCGATTTCCGTCCGGGCTTTTCGGACATCAATGGGACGACGATCGGGCATGGCGTTCTACACGCGCCATGCCCGATCCCGCTTGCGCAGATCGACAGGCGATCTTCGGCCCGTCAGGATCGGGGGCGTTCCAGTGCGCTTCAACTATCGAGAGGCCGGAAGCGCGAAGCGCGCCATCTCGTCAGACAATATGGCGGCGAACCGCTGGCAGTGCGCGGCGCGTGGCGCGCCCCCAAGCCACAGACCTTGTTGCCGGGCGCTTCTTGGACGGCGTTCTTTAACACGGGTCAAAGTCTGAGTCGGGATAGTCGGTTCTTAGTCATGCACGGCTCACCCGTGCGGTCACGCTTCAAACGGCACCGTCCTACGTTCCAGCCTCTTACCGCGAAGGATGCTGCTCGTCTGGACAACGAGAACTGATCGACACCTGCAAGTCTCGGGACACCGTCCAAGCGGACAGACGCCATGACCAGACAGCGGCGCGGCGCGTTGGGCCGAGATGGCATCGATCGAACACCACCAACGCAGATTTCAGTTCTATCTGCAGAGGGCAATGGCAATTGAACGAGGCACGCGACCAGACCTGGCAGTTCATTGAACGTGTCGAACGCTCGACCGAAGCGGGCCAAGTCGAGCAGTGCTTGATGGAGATTGCGTCCGACTATGGGTTCAGCACGCTATTCGGTGGGGTAGTACCCTCTGCCCGCGTGTCACCAGAGGAGATCAAGTCGCGGATCCTGTTCCAGCGGTTTCCCTTGGAATGGGCTGGACGCTACAACGACCGAGGCTACGTCTTTCGCGATCCCATCGTTCATCGGCTGCAGCACGATCGAAACCCTTTTGATTGGCAAGAGGCATACACCTCCTGCGATTTTCCAAAGGATGTCGCGCTGATCCAAGGGGAGGCATCTGAATTTGGCCTCCGGGTCGGATATGTCGTCCCCGTGACGATGCTTGACGGGCGCGTCGCTGCCGTTTCATTCGGCGGGTGCCATGCCGACATTGGTGCAGAAGGCCGCGCCGCCTTGAGCTTCGTCGCAAACTACGCTGTCGGCAATCTCCTGCACTACAAGGAGAGCCGAAAGCGTCTCATTGGCAAGGTTACGCCAAGAGAGTTCGACTGCCTCCTGTGGGCATCCGAGGGCAAGACCGACTGGGAGATTTCCGTCATCCTCGGGATTTCGCGGTCAACCGTGACCAAACACATTGTCTCCGCCCGCGAGAAGCTCGGCGCGGTCAATAAGCCTCACGCAATTGCGATGGCGCTTCGCAGCAAATTACTCCGCTAATCAAAAGCAGAGTGTGTGATGTTCAGGTAGTCCGCTGCCCTTTGATGGATTGGGCCTCGGCACGCTCCGCCTCGATCTCCCGCACGATCTTCTCTTGCTCGGCCCGTAGCTGCGCCAGCGCGTCCGTCTGGATCAGCGTCTGCGGCAAAGGCTGCGCGGGATGCTCGGCGAGAACACGCGCGGCTTCAACGGCAGCGGCGGCCTCGCGCGCCTCGCGGGCTGCGGCTTGTTGTGAGCCTCGGACGATTGCCCTCTCGGCCGTCAGCTCGCGCTGCGACTGCGGGTCGAGCCCGCCCCGGCCTTCCTGGCGCCGCTCGGCTTCGATCGCGCGATCGGCCAGCCTTTCGGCCGAGGCCGCTTCTCGATCTTCTTTTATGCGAACCTGCTGGGCGTGGGCGATCAGCCGATCCGCATTGGGCCCGGCGATCGCCTCGACCTCGGATCGCGAGAGCTGCCGTGCACCACTTTCCTGGGCGCGCTGCAGGTCGACGCGATTGGCCAGCGTCTCGAGATAACGCGCCGACGTCTCCCGGAACTGCTGCTTCGTCTCGCCATCGAGGAGGTCGCCGGTGCGCGACACCGCCTCGTTCATGAGGCGAAGATCCTTCGCCATCTGCTCCGACGTGATCGCCATGTGCTGGTCCTCCTTGGTGAGATGATCCACCCGCTTTCCGATGGTGTGAAGAATAGTGCCGACCGTCTCCGCCATCGTCAGCCGCTCGAGCATGTGCTTCGCCACAGTATTGTCGGGCTGCTCGCGCGCCACCATGCTCCAGGCATTGAGGCTCTCATTGACCACACGCCGCTCGGGCTCGGAGGTGGGCAGCCTGATCGGATTGGTCCGCGCCGCGGCGATCCGCTGCCGGGCGTTGTCGATGAGACGTTGGTTGGCCGGGTCCCCGGCATAGGCGCGATCCCGCGCTTCGCGTGCCGGACGCGGACGCTCGGCGACATCGACAATCGCCTTGTCGCGCGCGCCGTAGCTTTGCGCCGACGCCCGCTCCATCGCCGAGGTCGCGACGATCTTGAGGCCCTCCGCCTGCGCATGCTGCGCGTAGCTCTCGCGCCAGCCGCGGAACTCGCTCGGCCCCGGGTGGATCTTCTGCCCGGATTCGTTCTTCATCGTGATGACGGCATGGATGTGGATGTGCCCGTCGCTCTCCCGGTCGACATGCACGCCGAACAGGAAGCGATGGTCCGCGAACCGATCGTGCAGGAAGGCCCGAGCGGCACGACGCAGCGCCTCCGGGTCGGGGCCCGCCTTCGACGACAGCATCAGGTGCATCGTGTCGCGGGGCGACTGCGAACGCAGCGACCGGCCCCACTCCTTGGCGGCATTGCGGGCGGCGGCGACGTCGCCGATGGCCCTGCCGCTATCGTCGACCAGCGGCCCCCGGCGCTCGACCAACCTGTTCAACTGCCAGGTCACACCCTCGCGTCCATGCTGTGGCTTTCCCGGACCGAGGGAGATGGCATGCTCCGGAATACCCGCGGCGGCATGGATGCGCGCCTTCATCACCGCCTCGGATCGGTAATCGAACCGCTTCTGGTCGAAGCCGTTCTCCGCCGTGCCGATCCGCTCAACGCGAACACGGAAACGCTCCTTCGGTCCTCCCGCCGCGGCGGTGACGATATGGGCATCGAGCTCGCCGGACGGCAGCCGGTCGATACGGGAGGCATGACGATGACCTTCGAATCCGGCGGCGATGGCCTTCGCGTAGCTCTCACGCCCCTCGGCCGTGTCAGGCACACCATGAAGCTTGAGGCGGACGGTGACGACATCATGGCTGGGCTTGCGCTTATCGAAATCCTTCGACCAGTCCTTGATCTCATCGGCGACGGCTTCGTGATCCGACAGGATCCGGCCGTCATGGGTTTCGACCGGGACATCCTCGCGCTGGGCGTACTGGGCAGTCTTCGTCGCCCGGGTGACGCCGGTCGCATAGGACAGCACCTTGACCACGGCGGGCTGATAGCCCGACGCGAGCTGCCGGGCGCGGGCGAGCGATCCGCCGCCGCCCTGCCCGCCACCCCCGCCGGAAAGACCGCCCTCGATGGGTGTAGCGGCCGAGCCGGACCTCGGGGAAGCAGCCTGTCGCCCTGCTCCGCCGCCGGACGGCGCCGGCAGCCTGCGACGCCGCTCCTCGTCCAGTCCGCCCGATAGCGTCGCGCCGCGAATGATCACATGCGCCGGCGTCGCGCCCGGCGCGGGCGCTGCCCGCGCAGCCTTCGGCCGGAGCTCATCGTCGAGTGCGCCCGACCGACGCGGCCGGCGCCGCTCATCGCGCCCTGCATCGAGCGTGCGGCGCGCGGCTTCCACCTGCTCCAGCCACCACTCGATCTGCGCGGTGCGGCTCATGATTTGATCTCCTCCGGCAGTGCGAGCTTCGCCTCGCGCCGCAGCTTTGAGCCATAGGCCACCGTCATCTCGGTGAGCTCGTCATTGATCGCGGCGACCACCTCGTGAAGCCCACGCCAGACTGGCTCGGTGTCCTCGATGCGCACGGCCTGGCCGCGATGGATCGCCTTCAGAACCTGCGACAGGTTGCGGCCGACCATGCGGACCTGGCTGGCGAGCGCGACGACCGCCTTGGTGTTCTCGGCCGAGAGCGCCGGTCCCGCCTGGATCGAAGCCCGGATCAGCCGCCGCACCACCTCGGCCTTCGGCAGCCCGAACAGCGCGACCGCCTCGATGAGGCGCGCCTCATCCGCATCGGACAACTCCGTCCGGAGCCGGGGCTTGCGTCTTGGCATTGCGGCGGAATGGGCCAAGGCCAGCTTCCCCTTCCCTTCACGGCGAACCGGCTCACGGGTGCAACCCGAGAGCCGAACTCCTGCCGATCCGACCAGGATCGGCAGCATGCGCGCGTCAGCGCAATGGCTGCGTTCAGCAGCCTCCCCGGGTTTGGCCCACAAACCGGTATCTTGTCAATCAATATCTAATACACTGAATGTTAGAAGTCTGCGCATAAAGGGCGGCAACGCCCGCAGGAGCAGTCCGTATGAATCCACCGGCCGCATGGCGCGAAGCGCCCCCCTTGTGGATCACTCGACGCCGCAAAGCGCTCTGCAGGGCAGGCCAGGGCATAACGCATTCACCCATTGCCGTTCTATCTATTTGAGACAATGCCGCATTTCGCGAATACGTTATTGTCTGGGTGATGGAATGCGGTAATCCCGCATTGCCCCGCCTCGGCAAGGCCGCATTGCTGTCTCCGGTTATTGCCGCATCACCAGAATGACGGAATCCAACAGAGCGACAAGACATCATTGCAGCGTTGTCGTTTGTCTATTTTATTGTATGTTGTCATTAACGGAGTGAGCCATTGCGGCACTGCCGCATCGACCCGAGGGACGCATGCCCAGCATCTTCGCCATCGCCAACCCCAAAGGCGGCAGCGGCAAGACCACCGTCGCCATCATCCTCGCCGGCGAATTCGCCAGGCATGGCTACTCCACCGCCATCGTCGACGCCGACCCGCAGGGGTCCTCCTATCAATGGCACGCCTCGTCGGTCGCGCGCGGTCTGAGCCCGGAAGGGGTCGATCTGGTGCGTGCGCCCGACGAGAAGGCATTGACGCAGGCGATCGAGCGTCTCGACAGCTATGACGTCGTCGTCGTGGACACCCCCGGCTACTACGGCAGCGTACTGGTTCAATCAGCGCTCCGCGCCGACCTCGTCGTTCTGCCCTGCAAGGTCCACACCTTCGATGCTTCGCAGGTCGTTCGGACCATCCGCAATCTCCAGCAGCACGCCGACGAGGCGAAGCTGCCGATGAGCCAGCACCGCGTCCTCTTCAACGAGTATGACAGCCTCGACCGCAACACCCGCCCGCTGCGCGAGGTCCTCGCCTATCTCAATGCCGAGAACGTCCCCGTCTGCGCCAACGCGCTCTACCGCCGCATCACCTATCGCACCATGACGAGCGGACATGGCACGCTCTACCAGATGAGCGACAAGGACGAGTCGATCCGCAAGGCGCGCTACAATGCCGATCAGGTCGTGCGCGAATTGCTCGCCGCTAGCCAGGGCGTCACGCAGGACGACAGTGCGGCATGAGCGATCCGGTAAAAGACCCGCACCCTGATCGCCCTGCCCTCCCTCGCGACGCGTTTCGCGCGCAGCGCCTCGTCCCCGTGGGAACCGCCGAGCCGGCCTCCAAGCCGGTTATCGTGACGCCGGAATACGAAGACCACGTGCACGCGCCGGCCTCGACAGCCGGCGCCAGCCAGGGAGAGCCGGCGACCGTCGCTGCATCGAGGCCGTTGCCCAGGGCAAAGGTGAAGCCGGAGATCTCGCGCAACCCCTTCGATGCCTATGGCGAGCGCTCGTCGTCACGCCCTTATGCGCTGCGTCTTCCCGACGCCATCGACCTCGTCGTCCGGCAGATCGCAGCTGAAGAGCGGACCCATCCGCTGCGCGTGATCGATCGCATTCTTCACGATCACCTGAAACGGATCGGGCGCCTGCCACCCCCGCGCGGCGCCTGACCACAGGCCCTTCGCCGTATTTGCGAAGACCGCTTCCAGCGCCTTCTCCCGGACGCCATGCGAGGATAAGCAGCCGGGGACGCCGTCGCTGACAAAAAAAGGGGCTTACGCCCCCTCCGCTTCGCGACCCCGACGCTCGGCTTCCGCGAGCAGTTCTTCGAGGCGCCGGAGCCCGTCCCGCCGCTCCTTGCGGGTGAGGATGCAGTGCGCAAGCTCGGCGCGCAGCTCGGTGATTTCGGCGTGAATGTCGAGAAGCTGTGTCATGTGAACCTCCTTTGTCTTGATGACGGAGGCAGCCGGCCGGGCGTTGGAGGGACGGGTCAGGGATCGCGCAGCGACCGGCAGCGCTGGCGCGTGGGGGAGCCGATTTTGTCGTCGCGCAGCGGCGTCAAAATTGGGGGCACCGCGCGTCCTTGACGCGGCCCGACTGCCGGTATGATGGGCGGTCATTGAGAGAAAGACGGCCTGGCTCGACGCTGCGGCCGGGCTCCCTTCACGGCGCGCCGGCGCTGCAAAGACGGGGATCCGGTATCAGCTCCCGGTGAAATCCTCTGGCCAGATTTGCGCGCCGTGAAGGACACGCAGGATGCGGATCGTGCTCTCGGTCACCGCGTAGGCCGCGATATAGGGCGTGCCGGAGATCACGAGTTCGCGCGTGCCCGCGACGCGGCCGGGCCTTCCGCTTTCCGGGAACTCGACGAGCCGGCGCGCTGCAGCGGCGATCCTCTCGTCGACGGCGATGGCGGCCCTCGGGCTGTCTGCCTCGATATGCGTGAAGATGCCGTCGCGGTCGGAGAGCGCGAAGGCGGACCAGACAAGCCTCATCAATCGGCCGAGGCGGCCTTGCGCCGGGCTGCCGCCCGCCGTGCCGCGAAATGATCCTCGACCTCGTCGTCGGAAACGTCGGGTCGGCTATCCGCCAGTGCTTCGAGCACCTTTGCGCGGAACCATGCGTCATGCGCCTCGCTGTTGCTGACCAGCTCGAGCGGCAGCGCGCCTTCATTGGCGGTCCGGGTCAGCAGAATGCGTACCGCGTCGGATACGGTCAGGCCCATGCTTTCGAGCACAGCGGAGGCCCGGTCCCTCACGTCTGCGTCGATGCGGGTCTGAACCAGGGCATTGGCGGCCATGTCGATCTCCCTTCCTCCTGCCGCAATGTAATGCAATTGAATGACGATTGCCAGTGCCGCTACAGACCGCACATCCCCTTGCATTCGTTGGGCCACCGATCGCGTTGCACGTGATCGGTGTCCATCGAGAGATCGGCCTCATCCAGAGGCACGGCGGAGCGATGGAGAAAGACCTCGCCCCGGATTCCACGCAGTCCGCACCGGATCGTGCGATCGACCTCAACTGGATTCGCCCATGATCGATCGCATTCTTCACCACTACCTAACACGGATTGGACGCCTGCCACCCCCGCGCGGCGCCTGACCACAGGCCCTTCGCCGTACCTACGGCGCTCTATGAAAGCGCGGTCCGGCTACGGGCCTGCTCCGCTACGCTCCGGTCGCGTTCCGCGACTGGACAGCCGCCGTTAACAACCTCGACTCAAGGACAAGACGGTCGTTTTCGACATCGTCGAAGCGGCGAACGACACGCCGTCCCGGATCCGCCAGCTTCACTCACCACGTGACATCAGAATTCCCGATGTCTGCGGGGAAAGCGCAACGGCCGCAAAGTTGAGGCACGGAACCAACCAACATGCGCGCGGCCTCCGAGCCTGCTCGACGGAATTCCGGCGGGACCTCGCAAGGGCCTGGTCCCCAAGGCCAAGGTCATCTGATGCGCGGAGCATTTCAGTCTCGATTTCGGGCAGACATGAGCGCCATCAGCATCGGCCCCAGCGAGAACGATCCGGCCTGCGCCCGTCGCGTCAGGGCTCGCAGATAGCCGCCCGGGCTTTTGATCGCGGACGCGCGCTGCAATATGGCAGCGACAACGATGCAGGCCTGCACCTCGCCCAGCACCGCACAGGCATCGGCCCAAGCACTCGGGCTGATCCCAAGCATCGGCCGGATCACAGCGGCGGTCGCGATGAAGCCGCGCCAGTGCGAAATCCCGTGTCGGGCATAGTCGGCGAGGTCCGGACAGGCCTCCAGCACCATGCCCAGCGGAAACGCCATTTCCCCCGACCTCATCGGTTTGGGGTCTGGCTCCGACCTCGCCGCCCGGCTTTCTCGAAAGCCAGGTTCAGGTTCAATCGAGATTTCGGTGTTTGAATTCTGTATGTGGTGCTCGGAACGGGACTCTGTGGCGCCTGATTCCGCTGGTTTTACGTGTTGTTCCAACGCCGTGAGGATGATTGCGGCCAATTCGGCGAGTGTTTCCGCGATTGGCTCCAGCGCCTCGAGATCCACACGGCGCGGGATAGAGCTGAGAATATCGATGAAGCTGCGATGCAGACCGGGCCAATCGGCCGGCACGCGCTCCTCGATCCCCGTCGCGATCATCTTTGCGATGTCGCGTCGGCAGAGCGCGACGGCCTGGCGCGCGAGAGCGAGCGCCCGTCGCTCGGCCCGAATGGTCTCGGCCAGGGCGGCGAACTCGTCGGCCCGGGCGATGAGCGGGCCGAGATCGAAGCCGAACGCCTGTTCGACGTCGCCGGCGGCGCCCCTGCGCGCGAAGCGCTTGCCGTTCGGACTGTCGCGTCGCAGGATCAGCCCGCACTCGACCAGCACAGCGAGATGGCGACGCAGCGTCGAGGGCGCGATGCCGTGAGCCCGCAACATCAGCGTCCTGTTCGATGGGAACACGACGAGGTCGCCGGCACCCGAGACCAGCACGGTGTCGGGATGGAACGTCAGCAGTGCGTTCAACACCGCCAACGCACGATCGGAAATGTCGAGCACCGCCTTCGCCTCGCAGATCAGGCGAAACACCTGCCACTTGTGGACGGGTTTGCCCTCGGGGCACTCCTTCACGAGGCGCTGCGTATTGACGACGGCGCGCGACAGCGCCCGCCGCCCGAAGGGTGTCGTTGGGATTTGGCCAAGCATCTGCATTCGCGTCCTCTCTTTGCGAGAGCGCGGGGCA
>NCHM01000715.1 GCA_002257205.1 Rhizobiales bacterium 24-66-13
CTGTTCCTGCTCGGCGCCGTGTTCGGCAAGGTGATCGAGCTGTCCGGCTTCTCCCGCGCCATCGTCTCGGCCATCATCGGCATTCTCGGCGCGGGCCAGGCCATGCTCGCCATCGTGCTGGTCGGCGCGGTGCTCACCTATGGCGGCGTCTCGCTGTTCGTGGTGGTATTCGCGGTCTATCCGTTCGGCGCGGAACTGTTCAGCCAGGTGGGGATCCCGAAGCGGCTGCTGCCCGCGGCCATCGCGCTCGGCGCCTTCGGCTTCACCATGGATACGCTGCCGGGCACGCCGCAAATCCAGAACATCATCCCGACCACCTTCTTCCACACCACGGCCTATGCGGCGCCGATCCTCGGCCTCGTGGGCGCGGTGTTCATGCTGGTGGTGGGCCTTGCCTATCTCGATTTCCGGCGCCGGCAGGCGGCGAAGGCGGGCGAGACCTATGGCGACAATCATTCCAACGAACCCACGGTGCGCGCCGACGAGCCTCTGGTGAACCCCTTCATCGCCATCTCGCCGCTGGTGGTGGTTGGCGTCTCCAACCTGTTGATCGGCTGGGCGATCCCGCTGGCCTATGGCGACACGGCCCGCGCGGCGCTGACGCCGGGCACCCCGGAAATCAGCCTTGCGGTGAATTCCGTCGTGGCGATCTGGTCGGTGGCCGGTGCGCTGTTGCTGGGCATTCTCACCGTATTCGTCTTCTCGTTCCGCCGCGTAGCGGCCCAGTTCGCGGACGGCTCGAAGGCGGCGGTCGCCGGCGCGCTTCTCGCCGGCCTCAATACGGCGTCGGAATACGGCTTCGGCGCGGTGATCGCCGCCCTGCCCGGCTTCCTCGTGATCAAGAGCGCGCTCACCGCGATCCCGAACCCGCTGGTCAACGAGGCAATCTCGATCACGGCGCTGGCGGGCATTACCGGCTCCGCATCCGGCGGCCTCTCCATCGCGCTGGCGGCCATGTCGGAACAATTCATCGCCGCAGCCAATGCCGCCGGCATTCCCATGGAAGTGATGCACCGCGTTGCCGCCATGGCGTCCGGCGGCATGGACACCCTGCCCCACAACGGCGCGGTGATCACCCTGCTCGCGGTGTGCGGCCTCACGCATCGCCAGTCCTATGGCGACATCTTCGCCATTACCCTGGTGAAGACCGCCGCGGTGTTCTTCGTGATCGGCTTCTACTACCTGACCGGCCTGTACTGAGGCTCGGTCAGGCCGAGTCGGACGCGATCCGGCTCGGCAGCAGGTCGCCGCTCTGTTCCAGCACGGGATAGGCGGCGGCCGCCACGATGTGGCTGTTGATCTGCTTCATGTCGCT
>NCHM01000716.1 GCA_002257205.1 Rhizobiales bacterium 24-66-13
GGCGCGGTCTTGGAGGCGACGGCACGCCATGCGCCCGGGGCCTTGGTGCGCGACTGCACGCCGGCCCCTCGGGCCCGTCTCGGCTTCGATGCCAAGGCCCGGCTGCTCGGCCTGTTCGCCACAGGGCTGGAGGCGCAGGCGCGGGCGCGGGGCTTGCGGACCAACTGCGGTTTTGCTGGCGCCTATGATTTCGGACCAGGGCACGATTTCGCGGCGCTGCTCGCCCATTTCATCGCGGGGCTTCCCGAGGGCGGCCTCGTGATGGTGCATCCCGGCCATCCCGACGCGGTGCTCGCAAGCCGCGATCCGATTACCGATCAGCGCGCGCGCGAATATGCCGCCTTGGCGGGTGACGCCTTTCTGGCGCTGCTGTCCCAGGCGGACGCGCGTCTGGCCTGAGTTCTGCCGAACACCGCCGCCTAGTGGGTGATTCCCCACCGCGGCGCGGATTCAGGATCCCGTTGGGCGCGACGGCGGGGGAGAGACCGGCTTGGGGTCGTAGGCATAGGACAGCGCGTGATAGAGTGGCTCCGGCGCGAGCAGGCGGGACAGGCCGGCGGCCAGCAGCGCGGTCGCCAGCAGCGGCACCACCAGATGCACTTCGTTGGTCATCTCCATGACGATGACGAAGGCGGTCAGTGGCGCCTGAACCACGCCGGCGAAATAGGCCACCATTCCCAGCATGGCCAGCGCGCGCACATCGATATGGGGCAGAAGGCCGGACAGCGCCGCGCCAAAGCCGGCTCCCACGGAGAGGGAGGGCGAAAACAGCCCGCCGGGAATCCCCGCGGCGGAGGAGAGCAGAGTGGTCACGAGCTTGATCGGGGCATACCACCACGGATGGGTGATGCCCTGTTCGAGCAGGTCGCGGGTGGGCGCGTAGCCGGAGCCGCCGGCAAAGCCCTCCGTCGTCACGGCGAGCACCGCCACGATGAGGCCGATCAGGCCCCCGTAGAGCCAGGGCGTGCGTTTCAGGCGGCCGATCATTCCGCTATTGGCGAACGAGAGCGCGACCAGGCCGCGCGAGAAAATGGCACCGGCGATGCCGCCCATGATCGCGCAGGCGGCGACCGCCGTCCATCCGATCTGCTGGGGGAACGCCTCCGACGGAATGGTACCAAAATAGGAATACTGGCCCACCAGCAGCAAGCTCACGAGGCCGGATATGACCACGGCGTAGGAGATCATGCCCGAGAGGCGCTTGTCGTAGGATTTGGCCATCTCCTCGATGGCGAACATGATGCCGGCCAGCGGCGTGTTGAAGGCGCCCGCGATGCCGGCCGCGGCGCCCGCGAGGATCAGGCCGTTGGC
>NCHM01000717.1 GCA_002257205.1 Rhizobiales bacterium 24-66-13
GGTCAGAAGGTTGTGCGCCTGGTTCTGGAAATAGGCGCCGGTCGAGGATTCAAAGCGTGCGCTCTCGGACAGCAGCATGTGCGCGATCCCGACGATGTCTTCCTCCTTTTTCTGCGATGCCTCGATGCCGTCGAGCACGTTGAATCCGCCGATCGAATTGACGGGATCGAGCACCATCACCTCGCGACCGAGCGCGCGCGTGCGATGCTCCCGCACCATCGGCGCGACCTCGGTCGAGGGGTCGAGGCAGATCAAGGGGCCGGAATAGCGCAACGCCGTTGGGATCACGTTGCTCGTGGTCTTGAAGCCCCCCGACCCCGCGAAGAACAGCATGTGGGTGCTGTCGAAATCCTGCTTATAGGTCAGGAGCGGTGCGCGGCCGCCCTGGCCCCAGGTCGACCGGTCCGCGGGGTCGAACGGCAGCTCATGGATGATCTCCCGGTCCACGCGATAGCGCTCACCGACCACGATCTCGCCGTCCGCGGGGAGCAGCCGCGCGGCCGCCGACATGGGCAGCCAATCCGCGTCTCCGAAGGTCGCTCGCTTCGCACGCCTGATAGGGACGGCAACGACGACGGAGATCCGTGCCGCCGTGGCCGTGATGAGGAACCCGACAACGGCGCCTGCGACGGCCAAGGCATCGAGGTACGAAAGGGCGCGGTCCCACGTGACCGCCCCGCTCTCGACGAAGGGCGCGAGGCGATCATATTCGCGCAGGGCGTAGAAGCCGGCCACCCCGAGAAAGCAGAGGAGCGTGACCATGGCAATCGGCCGGCGCCGATGCAGTGGCAGCGCCCAGACGGTCACGAGCCCGGCAAGGGGGCCGAACAGCAGGGCAGGGAGTGGCGCCGCGCGCAAGAACCAATAGGCGATCTTGCCCGACATGCCGATGGCGAGGCCGTGCCATCGCCAGTTGGTGACGAAGACGGCCGCAGCCGTGACGACGATCGGGACGAGGACAAGGAGCAGCGCTGGGTGAAGTCGTCCCTTCATGGCCGCCCCCCGTCCTCTTGATCCGGCACTTGCAGGTCCTCCATGGGCCGCTGTCTGAACGCCTCTAACCCGATCGCCTTCAGCCGTTCATGGTGATCGGAACCGGCCCCAAAGCGGCTCGCTTCGATCAGAGCGCCGAGCAAAAAAGCCCGGTCGGCCTCAGCCAGTCCGGCGCGCACCACCAGCCCGCCCAACAGGAACTTCTGCCGCGCCTTACGCTTGCGTGCCTCGCTCATGATGGCCCTGCGTCGTCGCTCGAGCCGGGCCAGCTCCTGATCGATCCGCTCAAGGGGCTGATGGTCCGGTGGGCGCCT
>NCHM01000718.1 GCA_002257205.1 Rhizobiales bacterium 24-66-13
TAGCCGCCCATGAGCCGCAGGTCGCGCGTATCCTCGAACCGCGCGATCATGCCCTTGAGCTTCTGCACCAGATCCCGCTCCGGGCGGGTCCAGACCAGATCGGCGAGGCGGGAGATGGAGCCGAGCACGTTCACGGCGGGAAAGCGGCCCTGGTCGGCGATGGCCCGGTCGAGCACGATATGTCCGTCGAGCGTGCCGCGGATGGCGTCGGCGACGGGGTCGTTGTGGTCGTCGCCGTCCACCAGAACAGAGAACACCCCGGAAATGCTGCCGGCGCCCTGCGGGCCGGGCCCGGCGCGCTCCAGCAGCTTCGGCAAGGTGGAAAAGACGCTCGGCGCATAGCCGCGCGCAACCGCCGGTTCGCCGGCGGCAAGGGCCACGTCGCGCGCCGCATGGGCGTAGCGGGTGACGGAATCGACGATCAGCAGAACCGATTCGCCCTGGTCGCGGAAATATTCCGCGATCCCCAGCGCCGCCTGGGGCGCGAGGCGCCGCATCATGGGGCTCTCGTCGCTGGTGGAAACCACCACCACCGCCTTGTCGCGATTGGGCGCGAGCGGACCTTCCAGGAATTCGCGCACTTCCCGCCCGCGCTCGCCCACCAGGGCGACCACCACCGTATCGAAGCCCGAACAGCCGGCAAACATGGACAGCAGCGTGGATTTGCCAACCCCTGAGCCGGCAAAGATGCCAATGCGCTGGCCCTCGCAGATGGGGGTGAAGATATCGATCACCCGCACCCCCGTGCGCAGTGGTTTTTCGATGCGGTTGCGGCTCATGGCGGCGGGCGGCTGGGCATCAAGCGGCATGCGCCTCGCGCCCCGGATCAACGGCCCGCGCGAGTCGAGAGGAACGCCGAGGGCGTTCACCACCCGCCCCTTCCAGCTGGAATCGGGGGCCAGGGTGAGCGGTCCGATGCGATAGGCCGTGGCGCCGACGCCGATGCTGGCGCGCTCGTCGAACGGCTTCACCACCGCGCCCGCATCGTCCACGCGCACCACCTCGCCGATGCGCATGCGCCCGTCCACGTCGATGCCGACGCGCTCGCCGAGTTTTACCAAATGCGAGAGGCCGCAGACGCGAAAATGGGTCGGCGCCACCTCGCGTACGACACCGCCGACACGCACCGGCGGGCTGTCCTCCAGCCCCGATTCCAGGGTCGCGCGCAGCGTCAGGAGGGCATTCATATCCACGTCCCCGCGCACGGGCGAAAGCAAGCGCGGGCGATCATGTCGGGCCGAGGGTGCGGATGGCCGAATCGGTGCCGTTTTCGCTCTGCTGGATGGCGGTCGCCGCCTGCTCGAA
>NCHM01000078.1 GCA_002257205.1 Rhizobiales bacterium 24-66-13
GGCCTAACGGCGGGCAGTGGGAAATATGGAAATGGGCGCGGCCAATGGCAGATAAGCAACTGAGATAGCGAAATCTTGAATGTCACCCGTAGAAAATGATGGGAAGTACCTATCCCCGCTGAAATATCCTTACGTAAGGTAATAGGACGAATATCCGTACCGATACCGCACATGTGACTCATATATGTTTGGCGAATACGCTAGGTCAATTCGCGACACGTCCATTGGGTGCAATTTCAAAACAGCGGGCGGGAAGGAGCTTTGTATGCGAAAATTGGTATTTGAATCAAGTATATTGGTGGCTGAAGGTGACGCAGTGCTCGACCGAATCTGCGATAGATTAATAGAATTGTGCACGGGTACAGATCGTAGCGGGGCAGATCTGTACATTATGTTTGGAGTGGGTCGCTCGATTCTTCGTCTCGCACACGGCGCGCTTCTAATGCGCGTTGAAGCGGATGACCTGTTGGGATGTCATTCGATAAAAGTGGCGCTGGAAGGCACGGTCGTGGAAATCGTGGGCCTCAAACAACTATACATTCGATGGATCGCCACCAATTCAGAGCCATTCGCGGCGTTGGCAGATCATCCCATACGACCGAGGATCTAGCTCGCTATGATTGCCGACGAATCAATCTAATCGGTTCAACGGCGCCCATCCTTTCCGGCTAGCGAGTCTGACTGCCCGAAGCGCGCATGCCTCGCGAGCGGGCGGCGGCAAGGGCGCGCCGCGGCCGGCAACTCATGCGTACCAGCGCTCGGAAAGTCGCCGTTGGCTGGCGCGCCCTTGCCGCATCCGCTCTTCGCGGCGGCCGGGACCGGCCCTCGCAATGCGTGGGGAGGGAAATCAGAGCAGGAAAGGTCCCGGACGCCTGAGAGGCTCCTCCGGAGGAAGAGCATGGATAGAAGGACAATCGACGATCTGAAGGCGCGTGTGGCTTGCACGGCTGTGTCGGAGAGTGCCAGTTGCACTGTCGATATGAGGGAGAGCACGCGGCGACTTGTTTCAGGCGCGATGCCGGCGTTTCGGTGGGCAGAGCCCTCAGCATGATCATTTGCACGAAGAGCGCCGTGATCGCGTTCTGTCGGCTCCGCTGAAGCCCGCGAGGCGGTCTTCCCCCATTCGGGCTTCCATCCCTGACGCAGAACATGGGAGCATCACCCGACCGGAGCGCAGGAGCATGCTGGCTGTCTTGAAGGCATGGATCGAGCGCCGCCGCCGGAGTCATCATCGCTGCCAGGAGGATGCCTGCCGCCTTGTGCAGCAGGATGAAGCCGCCGCCTACTATGAGGCTCAGCGCCTCACGGTGCGAGCCCGGCCGCCGGGGATACTGCTGCCTTCGTTCATTGGGCCAGAGTGGCGGCCGAAGTGGCGCGGATCTCGCCGCGGGCGCAAATGGACCCCGCCGTGCTGAACGGAATCGTCGATGCCGAACTGCGGCGCTCGACCAAAACCGCGCATCCCACACGCTGAATGGACTGAGAGTTTGCTGCGTGGCGCGAGCCGCCTTCTGACGCGGTCCGTCCCCGCTCTTCCGGGATGGCTTCCTGGCCCGGCTCTGGATCTTCCACGATCAACCCGCAGGAGGTCCGCTACGCGCGCGTGCGGCCGCCCGAGGCTTTGCCTCGGCGGTGATCGCGATCGGAGCCGGACGCTGTCGGGCGCCATCGAACGGGGATCGGCCTCGCTCGAAGGCGGAGCCCTCACATGTCGCACGATCTTTCTCTCGCCCAGTCCCACGCGTTCCAGCTCGCCCGCACCCTGATGGTCCCGGTCACGCTGTTCGAGGTCGATGGAGCGTACGGCGTCCTGCCGAGCGACGAACTTGACGATGCCGACGTGGTCGTCGTCCACGAATTCGACCCCTATCAACGCAGCCCGGCCCATTGAGCCGGGCATTTCCCTTCGGGGATGCCGCTGGCGAGCGGGCGGCCGCAAGGGAGGCGGCGCCGCCGCCGGCAGGTCATGGTGCGGTGTCCTGCACAATTCATGGGTTGCCGGCCGCGCCCTTGCTGCCTTCGCTCTGCGCGGCGGCCTGGAGATGTCCCGCGAAATGCGGGGGACGAAAACTCGAGCGTGAAAGGGTCGGCCGCGAACGTGCCGGCGGAGGATCATGGAAAAGGCCGATATTGAAGAGTTGAGGGCGCGCGTTCCCTGCGCAGCTGTGCTGGATCAGGCCGGATTTGCGATTGATCTGAAGGAGAGCACGCGCAAGGCAATGAAGTACCGCCGTGGCGACGACATCGTCATTGTGATCCACGATGGCAAAGGCTGGTTTGACCCTCTCTCGGAGGCCAAGGGCGATGTCTTTTCGCTCGTGGATCATCTCGACCGCATGCCGTTCACTCAGGTGCTCCAGAGGGTCGCGGAGCTTGTCGGTTTCGCGCCTGGGGAGCCCGCATGGACACGGCACGCGCGTGGCCATGCACCGGACGTTGGCGTCGGCGAGCGCTGGACCCGACGTCGCACGCCGTGGTGCGAGTCAGCGACCTGGCGCTATCTGCGCGACCGACGCGATCTCCCAGAAACCGTGATCCGAGCGGCGATCCAGCAGGAGCACCTGCGTGAGGGGCCGCGCGGCAGCTTGTGGGCGGCACATTCGGATGGGGCAGGTCTGGTCACCGGCTGGGAAGAGCGTGGGCCTGAGTGGCGTGGCTTCGCGACCGGCGGGGCCAAGGTGTTGTTCCGTCTCGGCGCCCCGCGCGCACCTCGCTTGTGCATCACCGAGGCTGCCATTGACGCGATGAGCCTCGCGGCGCTCGAAAACCTGCGGTCCGATAGCCTCTATCTCAGCACCGGAGGGGGCTGGGCGCCTGCAACGGAGGCCGCGATCCGCGGGCTCGCCGCACAGCCAGGCGCTCATCTTGTGGCGGCCACCGACAACAACCCCCAGGGCGATGTCTATGCCGCCCGCCTTGCCGCGATCGCGGGAGAGGCCGCATGCAGGTGCGAGCGTCTGCGGCCCGTCGATATCGACTGGAACGAGGACCTCAGAGCGACCAGAAGAGGCAAAGGGAGCAGGGGAGGGAACCCGGCTGCCGCACGTCCGCCGTCCGCGTCAAGGGTGAAGCTTCGCCCGCTCCGCGGCCCTTGACCCAGCCGGACTTCGATGCGGCCGCAGGGGAGGGGTCAGGAAGGGCTGAATTGACGGCGAGATCGGAAGGATGAGCCGCGCTCCAGCCCGACGCGGCTGAAAGGAGCCTGCCATGTGCCCCGCATCACCGATCAGAAAGGTGTTCTTTGGTCTACCCGACCGGCGCCAGTTGTTTCGCATGTTCGATCGTCACGCACAGCGACCCGACCGCCGGGAGGATGATGCGCGTACCCTCTACGCCGGAGAATGGTTCGAAATTGCCGCGACCGACCACGACCATATGTTCGAGATCCTGCCGCCGCTCTGGATGCGCGGTGACATGTTCGCGATGCGCGAATTCCTGGCCGGTAGCGTCACCAGCGTCTTCTTCGCCCTGAGGATCGACGGCCAACTCCGCCACTTCCACGGGTATTGCGACCTTGCCGACCAGGCCTCGCCGGACCGGATGCGTGCGGCGATCATCGACCGGGAATCGCGCCCGGTGAAAGCGATGACGCGAACGGAGCGGCTGGAGCACATCTGGAGTTCGACGCATGACGATTATCGCGGCTATGCCGGGGATCGCTGGCCGGAGGCCGATCGTGGCAAGCGTACCGTGCTGTTCTACGGCGGCCGACAGGGCACCAGCCTGGTCCTGCTCGACGATCTGACCGACGCGCGGATCGCCGCGAAGCTGCCGGTGCAACTGCGCTACCTCCCCGACGCGATCGCGGCGTGAGGCGGCGGTCATGTTCACCTTCTCACTGTCGGAGGTCCGCGCCGTCATTGCGCGCGGACAGTCCGATGCCGCGGCCAATGGCGGCTTCCGCGATCCCCACCTCGGGCGTGCTCCCGCGCGCGAAGAGAAGCCCGGCCTGTGGCTGGTCGGAGACCAGGGCGTCTACATCCTCTCGAACGGCAAGCTTGCCGAAGGGGTTAGGGCGCTCGTTTGCTACGCGCTCGAGTGCGATCCGCAAACCAATCCCGACTGGTTCCACTACAAGCGCCACCACTATGGCGGTGATGACGGCGTCGACTTCCTCGACGGCGAAAACCTGCTGAGCCTCTTGGACGCGCATCCCGGTGCCACGCACCTGCGCATCGAGATGACCGAGACGAATATCTCGCTCGTGCCCGTCCGTCTCCAGAGCCGGATCTAGCGCTCCCGCACCCCACGCAGTCCGCGCGCACCCTGCCGGGCCCTCTCCGGCGGGGCGATCGCGCGCGCCCTCATCGCAAGGAGATTCCTTCAATGGCGCATGACGACCCCTTCACCCTCGATCTTTTTGGCAACACCGCTCTCTCATCCGGCCTCGGCCTCGGCGTCACCGCCTTCTCGGCGAGCTTCGCCGATGGACCTGATGATGACGATCCGCCACCCAATGCGCCGGCGCCGGCCATGCCGGTGGCCGCGGCTGCGACACCGTCCACCGTTCCCTGCAAAGAGCTGGGCGTGAACTTTCATCTCGCCGGCACGCGCCAGCTCGCCCGTTCATGGAAGGATAGAGCCCGCGATAATCTCGCCGCCATTCGCCTGGCAGCTGAGATCGAAGCGGCGCAGCGACTCGCCACCGCCGACGAGCAGGCCATGCTGGTCCGGTTCACCGGCTTCGGCGCCGGTGACCTTGCCAATGGTGTCTTTCGCCGCCCCGGCGAGGACCACTTCCGGCCGGGCTGGGAGAAGATAGGCGCCGAGCTTGAGGACGCCGTCGACGGAGCGGAATACGCTTCCCTCGCGCGCTGCACGCAGTATGCCCACTTCACGCCTGAATACATCATCCGGGCAGTCTGGGCCGGATTGCAACGGCTGGGATTCCGTGGCGGTCGCGTGCTGGAGCCCGGCATCGGCGCAGGCCTCTTCCCGGCGCTGATGCCCGACCTCCTGCGATCCGTCTCCCATGTCACCGGTATCGAGATCGATCCCGTCACGGCACGGATCGCTCGGCTTCTTCAGCCGCGCGCTCGGATCGTTACAGGCGACTTTGCCCGCATGGAACTGCCGGCACATTTCGATCTGGCGATCGGCAATCCGCCCTTCTCCGACCGCACCGTGCGCTCGGATCGCGCTCTCCGGTCCCTCGGCTTGCGGCTCCACGACTACTTCATTGCCCGGTCGATCAACCGGCTGAAGCCGGGCGCGCTCGCCGCATTCGTCACGTCGCACGGGACGATGGACAAGGCGGACAGCGGGGCCCGCGAGCAAATCGCCACGATGGCCGATCTCCTCGGCGCGGTCCGCTTGCCCGAGGGCAGCTTCCGCGCTGACGCCGGCACCGATGTCGTGGTCGACATCCTCTTCTTCCGCCGGCGCCGGGACGGCGAGCCTGTGGGCGATCTCTCCTGGCTCGACATTGAGGAGGTGCGACCGTCGACGGCGGACGAGGCCGCAATCCGCCTCAATCGCTGGTTTGCTCACCATCCGAGCATGGTGCTGGGGGTGCATGCCCTGACCTCCGGCCCCTTCGGGGAGACCTATACGTGCAGGCCGCACGCCGGTGAGGATCTCGACGCGGCCCTTGGCGCCGCGCTCACCTTCCTTCCGGAAGGCATCTATGACGGCGAGCCCGAGCCGATCGCAGCCGCCCTCGACGGGGAGCCCCGCCCCGAGCTGCCAGAGGCGATCCGGGCGCAGGAGGGCAGCTACTTTCTTGATAGCCGCCATGGCCTCATGCAGCGCGTCGACGGCGCCCCGGCCGCGATCCAAGTGCGCAAGGGACGCAGCGCCGAGGGCATTCCGGAAAAGCATGTCCGGATCATCCGCAAATTGATCCCGATCCGTGACGCGGTGCGCGAGATCCTTCGGGCTCAGGAGCTCGACAGGCCGTGGAAGCCGGCACAGGTGAAGCTGCGCATCGCCTGGTCGAACTTCGTGCGCGAGTTCGGTCCGATCAACACGACCGTCGTTTCAACCATCGAGGACGAGGAGACCGGCGACGTGCGCGAGATGCACCGCCGCCCGAACATCCAGCCCTTCCTGGACGATCCCGATTGCTGGCTGGTCGCCTCGATCGAGGACTATGACCTTGAGAGCAACACCGCCAAACCCGGCCCGATCTTCATCGAACGGGTCATCGCACCGCCGCCGGCGCCGATCATCATGTCGTCGCCCGATGCGCTCGCCGTGGTGCTCAACGAGCGCGGCCATGTCGATCCCGACCACATTGCCGAGCTGCTGCACCGGGACGTCGAGGCTGTCATCGCCGAGCTCGGCAACGCCATCTTCCGCGATCCGGCCGACGGCTGCTGGCAGACCGCCGACGCCTATCTCTCGGGTGCCGTCCGCTCGAAGCTCGTCACCGCGGAGGCCGCCGCCGCGCTCGATCCGATCTATCAGCGCAATGTCGCTGCGTTGCAGGCCGTGCAGCCGGCCGACCTTCGACCCTCCGACATCACCGCGCGTCTCGGCGCGCCCTGGATCCCGGCGGCCGACATTGTCGCCTTCGTGTACGAGACGATGGGCGCGGAAATTCGGATCCATCACATGCCGGAACTGGCCTCCTGGACTGTCGAGGCGCGGCAGCTTGGGTATCTCGCGGCGGGGACTTCCGAATGGGGCACCGATCGCCGCCACGCCGGCCAGCTCCTGTCGGATGCCCTCAACTCGTCCGTGCCGCAGATCTTCGACATCGTGAAGGACGGCGACAGCGAGCGCCGCGTGCTCAACGTCGTCGACACCGAAGCCGCCAAGGAGAAGCTCACCAAGATCAAGACCGCCTTCCAGAGCTGGATCTGGAGCGATCCCGATCGGACCGACCGGCTGGCGCGGGTCTACAACGACCGGTTCAACAACATCGCGCCACGTGCCTTCAACGGCGACCATCTCCAGCTTCCGGGCGCCTCAGGCGCCTTCTCTCTTTATGGGCACCAGAAGCGGATCATCTGGCGCATCATTGCCTCCGGCAGCACTTACGTCGCGCACGCCGTAGGGGCCGGAAAGACCATGTCGATCGCCGCGGCGATCATGGAGCAGCGCCGCCTCGGATTGATCGCCAAGGCGATGCTGGTCGTCCCCGGACACTGCCTGGCGCAGGCCGCGCGCGAGTTCCTGGCGCTCTACCCCAACGCCCGCATCCTCGTTGCCGATGAGACCAACTTCACCAAGGACAAGAGGCATCGCTTCCTGTCGCGTGCGGCGACGGCGACCTGGGACGCCATCATCATCACCCACAGCGCCTTCCGCTTCATTGCCGTGCCGTCGGCTTTCGAGCAGCAGATGATC
Source organism: Rhizobiales bacterium 24-66-13 (assembly GCA_002257205.1). GTDB lineage: Bacteria > Pseudomonadota > Alphaproteobacteria > Rhizobiales > Xanthobacteraceae > NCEH01. Next base: position 7,294 of record NCHM01000078.1, read on the forward strand.
CAGGACGAGCTGGAACTCTACGAGGAGTTGCTGACCAAGGTCGACGGCGACGACCGTGTCTCGCGCAAGCGGCTCGAACGGCTGAAGGAAGGGTTGAAAGAGCGATTGGAGGCGCTCTCGACCCGCAAGGACGACCTGCTGACCATTTCGGAGATCGGCATCGATCAGATCATCGTCGATGAGGCGCAGGAATTCCGCAAGTTATCCTTCGCCACCAACATGTCGACGCTGAAAGGCGTCGATCCGAATGGCTCGCAGCGCGCCTGGGATCTGTTCGTCAAATCCCGCTTCATCGAGACGAGGAACCCGGGCCGGGCGCTCGTGCTCGCCTCCGGCACGCCGATCACCAACACCTTGGGCGAGATGTTCACCGTGCAGCGGTTGCTCGGTCACGCGGCGCTTCGCGAACGCGGCCTGCACGAATTCGATGCGTGGGCCTCGACCTTCGGCGATGCCTCGACCGAACTCGAACTGCAGCCCTCCGGAAAATACAAGCCGGTCACGCGTTTCGCACAGTTCGTGAACGTGCCCGAGCTGATCGCCATGTTCCGCTCGTTTGCCGACGTGGTGATGCCAGCCGACCTTCGCGAATATGTGAAGGTGCCGGAGATTTCCGGCGGCAAGCGGCAGATCATCACCGCACCGCCGACCGCGGCGTTCAAGGCCTATCAGCGGCGGCTCGACGCCCGCATCACGGCCATCGAGGAGCGCGATCGTCCGCCAGAGCCCGGTGACGACATCCTGCTATCCGTGATCACCGATGGACGCCATGCGGCGATCGATCTGCGTCTGGTCGATCCCGACAACGACAATGAGCCCGGCAACAAGCTCAACCAGCTTGTCGCGAACGCCTTCCGCATCTGGCAGGAGACGGCGGAAAACACCTATGTCCGCGGCGATGGAAAGCCCTACGAGCTTCCCGGCGCCGCGCAGATGATCTTTTCGGACCTCGGCACGCTCGGTGTCGAGAAAAGCCGGGGCTTCTCGGCCTACCGTTGGATTCGCGACGAACTGATCCGTCTGGGCGTGCCTGCCTCCGAAATCGCCTTCATCCAGGATTTTAAGCGATCCGAGGCGAAGCAACGCCTTTTCGGCGATGTCCGGGCCGGCAAAGTCCGGTTCCTCCTGGGAAGTTCCGAGACCATGGGCACAGGCGTCAACGCGCAGCTGCGGCTGAAGGCGTTGCATCACCTTGATGTGCCATGGCTGCCGTCCCAGATCGAGCAACGTGAAGGCAGGATCGCGAGACAAGGCAATCAGCACGATGTTATCGACATATTCGCCTACGCGACGCTCGGCTCGCTCGACGCCACGATGTGGCAGAACAATGAGCGCAAGGCCCGGTTCATTGCCGCCGCGCTCTCCGGCGACACGTCGATCCGTCGGCTGGAGGACATGGGCGAGGGGCAGGCATCGCAGTTCGCCATGGCGAAGGCCATTGCCAGTGGCGACCAGCGGCTGATGCAGAAGGCCGGGCTGGAGGCCGAGATCGCGCGGCTGGACCGCTTGCGCGCCGCCCATGTCGATGACCAGCACGCCATTCGCCGCCAGATCCGCGATGCCGAGCGTGAGATCGATATCTCGATGCGGCGGATCGGTGAGATCGGGCAGGATATCGAACGTCATCTGCCTACGATGGGTGACAGCTTCGCCATGACCGTGAGGGGCAATGCCTACGACGAGCGCAAACTCGCCGGCCGCGCTCTGATGAAGGAGATCCTCACGCTCATCCAACTCCAGCAGGAGGGCGAAGTCGTCATCGCCTCGCTCGGCGGCTTTGATCTCGAATTCTCCGGCGAGCGGGTCGGACGCGATAGCTTCCACTATGCCACAATGCTGCTGCGGACCGGGGTGGACTACGAGATTGATCTGCCTGTCACAGTCACGCCGCTCGGCGCCGTCGCTCGGCTCGAGCACGCGCTGTCGGGTTTCGAGGAGGAACAGGAAGCATATCGGCAGCGCCTGACCAATGCCCGCCGCGGCCTCGCTTCCTACCAGGCGCGTGAGGGCGGCGTATTCGCCTTCACCGACGAACTGGAGATGAAGCGCGCGCAACTCACCGAGATCGAGGCCGATCTCGCTAACGACATGGAGAGTTCCCGCGATCGGATCGCTGCTTAGGACCGCTCTCGCGACAAGCGGTTCTCATCGTCGATCAGAACGAGACGAGCTGGGGCCCTGTCGCCCCACCTCCAGAGCACGAGGTTCAAATCTTCGGCGGTCGCGCCGGCCGCAAAGCTCCTGACGAGCAGGCCGTTATGGCCGGCGGCAAGGAGCCGCCGGGCAAAGGCCTGCGTTCGCGCTTCCCCGCTCGCCTTCATCTGATCGCGCCATGTGCTATCGGCGAGTGTCGCGGCGTCCATGCCCTTTGCCTCGAGCGCCTCATCATTCCGGCAATCGAATATGCCATCGATTTCCGCGTCGTAGGAGACGAGCGTGGTCGGCTGGAGATTGCCGACCTGGTTGGCCTCGCGCAGCGCCGTCATCACCGATAGCGACCCATAGAGCGCGGGCAGGCCCTTCGGGTTGAAGCGCCCGCCATAGAGTTCAGCGCCGCGCCCGGACAGCGGCTCGCGCGCGTAAACCGGATTCAGCGCGCGATAGAGCTTCCCTCGATATTGCACGTCGTCAGGCGTGCACGCCGGCGTCGACTGCATCGACATAGTCGAGCACGTCATCCACGCGACCGTTGCGCACGAGTTGCATGGCCGTCTGGCCGGAAAAGCCGGGCAAGGGCTCCGACCGGTACCAAGCATAGGCCATCAAGGTTGAACCGAAGCGCGGCTCGACCTTGTTGATCACCTCGACCATCTCGCGCAGCCGGCGCTGGGTCTTGTCCGACCGGACGCGGTCTTTGCGCTGGACGGCATCCTTGCCGAGCCCGGCCGTGCGGGCCACTTCCTCACTGGTGGTCCGGAACGCAACCGCGATCTTGCGGGGCGCGAGGAAGCCATCATCCGCATATTGCGCCAATCCCATGCGAACCTCCTGTCGTCCGAGTGACGCTAATTCTGACGGAATATAGCGTCATCATGGCCGGCATTCAAGATGTGACATGGGAAGGAAAAGAGGGGCATTCAGGAAAGAAATCCGGTTCGCCGATCGGCCGAACCGGCGACGCTGAAGCTCAACCGCGGCCTGCGCGATCCCGGCCACGGCGTCCTGCGCAGGGCCAGCCCCGCTTGGCCGGCCGGGCAGGGATGCTCGGCTGCAGTTGCACCGGCCCGTCCGCTCCGCGGTCCAGGGGAGGTCTTCGAGAAGAAGACGAGAAAGGACCCGCGAACGGCGGCGTCCGAAAACCCCACAAGGAGCTTCCCATGCACCTCATGAAGGTCGATCCGCGCGCGCTGAAGGAAAACCCCGACCGCATGCGCCTGACAAAGTCCACGCCGCAGGCCGACGCCCTGCTGCTCGCGACGATCAAGGCTGTCGGTATCGTCCAGCCGCCCGTCATTACGCCGGAAGCTGGCGGCGGCAACGGCTACGTCATCAATGCCGGACATCGGCGCGTGAAGCAGGCTATCGCGGCCGGGCTCGAGGAGATCGAGGTCCTCGTCGATGAAGCCGCCAACGACAATGGCGCGATGCGCTCGATGGTCGAAAACATCGCTCGTGAGCCGCTGAATCCTGTCGATCAGTGGCGCGCGATCGAGCGCCTCGTCGCGCTCGGCTGGACTGAGGAGGCGATCGGCGTCGCGCTTGCATTGCCGGTGCGTCAGATCAAGAAGCTGCGGCTTCTCGCCAATGTCCTGCCGGCCATGCTCGACCACATGGCCAAGGGCGACATGCCGAACGAGAAGCAGCTGCGCACCATTGCGGCAGCCTCGATCGACGAGCAGCGCGAGGTCTGGAAGAAGCACAAGCCGTCCAAGGCCGATCCGCAGGTCGCCTGGTACAACGTCGCGAACGGTCTGGAAAAGACCCGGATGTACGCGAAGGACGCGAGCTTCGATGACGAGCTCGCCAAGGCCTACGGCATCGCCTGGGTCGAGGACCTGTTC